>NZ_DASTBH010000395.1:0-17220 GCF_035712165.1 Actinophytocola sp.
GACACGCTCGCCCGCACTCCCAAGCAGTCCTACTTCTGGTACCGGGACCTGATCCGGGCCCAGCGATGACGATCACCGCACTCGCCGAGCCGGTCGAGCGCATCCCGGCCCGGTGGACCGCCGCGATCTCCCTGGCCAACGTCGGGCTGTTCACCGCCTGGTACGGGCCGATCCAGGTACTGCTCGGCAAGCAGGCCGAAAGCCTTGCGCCGCAAAGCAAAGAGGCGGCGCTCGGGCTGGTGGTCGGGGTCGGGGCGTTGTTCTCCATGCTCGCCAACCCGGTGTTCGGCGCGCTGTCCGACCGCACCACCTCCCGGTACGGGCGGCGACTGCCGTGGACGGTGCTCGGCGCGCTGGGCGGGGCGGTCAGCCTGCTGCTGCTGGCCGGCGCGCCCAACGTGGCGATGATGCTGCTCGCCTGGTGTCTGGTGCAGATCACGCTGAACGCGATGTTCGCCGCGATCGTCGCGGCCGTGCCGGACCAGGTTCCGCACCCGCAGCGCGGCATGGTCGGCGGCTGGCTCGGGGTCGCCCAGACGCTCGGCATCGTGGTCGGGTCCGGGCTGGCCGCGGCGGCCGGCGGGCTGGTCGCCGGTTACCTTGCCTGCGCGGCGTTCCTGCTCGTGGCGACCGTGCCGTACCTGATGATGCGCCGGGACTCGGTCCTGCCACCCGGGCAACGCCCGCCCTGGAACTGGCGGGCATTCTGGATCAGCCCGCGCCGGCACCCCGACTTCGGTTGGGCCTGGCTGACCCGGTTCCTGATCAACCTGGGCAACGCGATCGCGATCGTGTACCTGCTGTACTTCCTGCAGGACCGGGTGCGCTATCCCGACCCGGAAGGCGGCGTGTTCACCCTCACCGCCATCTACGCCGCCACCCTGCTGTTGACCGTCGTGGCCGGCGGCATCGCCTCCGACCGCCTGGGCCGCCGCCGCATCTTCGTCCTGGTGTCCGGCATCGTCGTCGCGGCCGCCGCGCTCATCCTCGCCCTGGTCCCCACCTGGACCGGCGCCGTCATCGCCGCCGCCATCCTCGGCCTCGGCTTCGGCGTCTACACCTCGGTCGACTTCGCCCTGATGACCGAGGTCCTCCCCGCGGCCACCGACCGCGGCAAAGACCTAGGCGTGATCAACATCGCCAACACCCTCCCCCAGGTCCTCGCCCCAGCCATAGCCGCCCCCATCGTCACGCACCTGGGCGGCTACCCCATCCTCTACCTCGTCTGCGCCACCATCGGCCTCACCGGCGCCGTGCTGGTCTACCGCATCCGCTCAGTCCGCTAAGGCAACTCCGGCTCCACCAACTTCGCCATGTCCATCGCCAACTCGCACGCCTTGTCCACATCGGTGCCGGCGGTGGCCTGCAGCTCCACCCTGGACGAGTTGGTGACCCCGAGGATCACGGCACAGGGCGTCGTGCCACCGGCCTCCTTGCTCCGCACAGCCTGGTGATCGCCGATGTTCGGCAACTGCTCGATCGGTACCCCGCTGGGGATGTCATCGATCCCGGCCTTGTCGAGCAGGCCGACGCCGAGGATGTAGGTGTCCTTGGGCCCCCGCACCTTCCATTGACAGAGCCGGGTATCCAAGATCTTGCGGCGCTCGCCTGCGGCGGTGATCCCGAGTGTGGCCTTGGCGGACGCGGTGAGCAGCGCGCACGGATCGAGGTCAGCCAACGGGCTGCCGCCGGTCTGCGGCCTGGTCGTCGGCCTGCTGCTGGGATTGGCGCTGGGGCGCGAGGTCGAGGTGCCGCCGACGTCGCCCTCGGGCAACGGCTGACCGGCGGTCGACGTCGCGCAGGAAGTCACAGCGGCTGACACGGCCACGATCGCGACAACCAGACCAAGGTGCCTCACGATAGACCCGACTACCTTTCCGCTAGATCGACTGCTGCCGAGCGGCGCCTTGCTCTTCCATGGCCTGATAGTTGCGCATGGCGTCGTTGATGCCCTGTTCGGCTGCCTCCAGCGACTCCATCAACCTGGTCAGCATCGGCATGAACCCCTGATCGTCCTGCCCCACATCGGTGTCGACCTTCGTCATGACGTTGGCCCCATGGCTCTGGCCAAGCGGAATGTTCCGGTTTGCGAAGGCCCAGTCGGACTGAATCAGGGCGATGCCGTCCCTCATGTTGCGGATGGCGGACAGGAGGGCTTGGCCGCCGGTTTCGTTGACGGCGAAGCCGCCGGAGGCGGCGGTTTGGGCGAATTGCATCATGCTTGCGCCGATCGCGGCTCCTGCTGCCGCACCGGCTATTGCGGGACCGCCGGCTCCAGGGTCAAGCATGGGTGCCCCTCTCTTCCGTGGCTCGGGCCTCGTACGCACGGTACCAACGTGCCTGGGGTGGGACGGGGTGGCGGCGGGACGGGTTCCGGTAGGGGTCGAATCAGGGGCGGGGTCGGGGAAGTACCGGATTCGTGGGAAGGCGGGAGGCCGGATCCTGGTTGGGGTAACCGGGAGAAGGGACTTCACGTGGAGATCACCGGAATTATTTCGGCGCTGCTGATCGGGTTGGTGATCGGCGGGTTGGGCCGGCTGGTCGTGCCTGGCCGGCAGCACATCTCGCTGCTGCTGACGATCGGGGTCGGGGTGGTGGCGGCGCTGCTGGGAACGGCGGCGGCGAGTGTGCTGGGGGTAGCCGACACCGGCGGGGTGGACTGGATCGAGTTGGCGATGCAGGTCGGGCTGTCCGGGGCGGGAGTCGCGGCGCTGTCGGGGGCGCGTACCAAGGCTCCCAGCTAGGCGCGGACCTCATAGACGCGGTGCAGCCGGGTCTGTGCCGAGCGGCGGAACCGCGTGAAGCCGGCCCGGTCGCACAACCCGCGCAGCTGTGCCTCGGTCGCCTGCGCACCCAGCGCCCAGCCGCCCGGCTGGGCGCGCGCGCTGGGGGTGGCCACCAGGGTGGACGCCGAGTAGAACAGCCGGCCGACGTCGTTGAAGTTGTCCAGCAGGCACTCGCCGGCCATCGGCTCCACCAGCAGCCAGGTGCCGTCCGGGCCGATCGCGGCCCGGATCCGGCCGGCCCCGCCGAGCGGATCCCCCATGGCGTGCAAGGCGTTCAGGGTGCACACCAGGTCGTAGCCGGTGCCCGGGAAGTCCTGGGCGCTGGCCTCCTCGAAGCTCACCCGCTCGCCGACGCCGGCGTCCACCGCGGCCTTGCGGGCCGCCTCGACCGACGGGCGGTGCGGGTCGAACCCCACCACCGACGCGGCCGGATAGGCCTGCGCCAGCAGGATCGCCGCGGCGCCGCGGCCGCAGCCGACGTCGGCCACCCGGCCGCCGGCCGCGAGCCGGGCCGGCACCCCGGGCAGCCCCGGAACCCAGTCGGCCACCAGGTTCGTCTGGTAGCTCGAGCGGAAGAACCGGCCGATCCCGTCGAACAGGTCGTCGTCCTGGTCGGCCCACGGGACACCGGACCCGTCCTGGATGGCCCCGGCCAGCCGCTCCTCGGCCCGGAACAGCGCCGCCGCGATCATCATGCCGGGCGCCAGGAACCGCGGCCCGCCCTCGTCGGCCAGGCAGGCCGCCTGTTCGGGGCTGAGGAAGAACCGCTCGGTCGCCTCGTCGTAGCCGCAGTACCCGGCAGCCGCCTGGGCGTGCAGCCACTCGATCACGTAGCGCTCGTCGCACTCCGCCGACGCGGCGACCTCGGCTGGGGTGGCGGGACCGGTCTCGGCGAGCGCGCGGTACAGGCCGAGCCGGTCGCCGATCACGACGGTCGCGGCGTGTGCCGCTGTCGCGAGATCGGCAATCACCCGATCGGGGAATGACCGCCATTCCCCGTGGTCGGCACTGTTCATGACCCCAGTCTTCGTTGATAGGGTCGCCGGAGACATCCGAGCCCACCACCCAAACACCACGGACCCGGTCACGGATCCCAGGTGAGGGACGATGAACAGGGACGTGACGGCCAGTCATCTCGCCGGGGTATCCGAACGCGAGGCCGAGGTTCTGGCCGCGCTCGGCGAACACCTGAGCAACGCCCAGATCGCCAGCCGGATGCACATCTCCGTCCGCACCGTGGAAAGCCACGTCTCCTCGCTGCTGCGCAAGTTCCAGGTGGAGGACCGGCGCGCGCTGGCCGACCTGGCCCCGGCCGACCATCTGACCCAGGGCGAGCTGACCGGCCGCCCGGTGGCCTGGACCAGCTTCATCGGCCGGGAACGCGAGCTGGCCTCGGTCCAGGCCGCGCTGTCCGAGTCGCGGCTGGTCAGCCTGGTCGGGCCGGGCGGGGTCGGGAAGACCCGGCTGGCCGCCGCCGTGGCCGAACGGGCCGCGGCGTCCTTTCCGTACGGCGGCGCGTTCGTCGACCTGGTGCCGGTGCGCGAGGGTTTCGTCGCCCAGGCGGTGGCCGCCGTCGTCGGGGTGACCGAGCATCCGCAGCAACCGCTGGACGAGGTCGTGATCCAGGAGCTGGGCCGCGGCCGGATGCTGCTCGTGCTGGACAACTGCGAGCACCTGCTGGACGCCACGGCGGCGTTCACCGAGCGGCTGCTCACCGCCTGCCCGGAGCTGACCGTGCTGACCACCAGCCGGGAGCGGCTCGGCGCGCCCGGGGAGCGGACCATCCGGGTGCCGCCGCTGTCGCTGGTGTCCGAGGACACCGGCGGCCCGCTCGGCTCGGAGGCCGAGGCGCTGTTCCTGGACCGGGCCACCGCCGCCGACCCCGACTTCGCCGACGAGTTCTCCCAGGTGGGCCGCCTGTGTATGCGGTTGGACGGGATGCCGCTGGCCATCGAGCTGGCCGCGGCCCGCAGCGCGACGCTCGGCGTGGACGGCCTGCTCGCCGGCCTGTCCGACCACCTGCAGCTCCTGGCCGGCGGGCGCGGCAGCGACCGCCGGCACCGCTCGCTGCGGCACGTGATCGACTGGAGCCACGACCTGCTGGACGACGGCGAACGGGCGCTGTTCCGCCGGCTGGGCGTGTTCTCCGGCGGGTTCGACCTGGACGGCGGGGTGGCGGTGACCCCGGACGGGGAACGCGGCCAGGTCGCCGACCTGATCGGCCGGCTGGCCGACAAGAGCCTGCTGGTGCACCGCAGGGACGGCGGGCAGAGCCGGTGGCGGCTGCTGGAGACGGTCCGCGCCTACGCCCTTGCCAAGCTGGACGAGGCCGGCGAGGAGAGTGCGACCCGGGCCCGGCACCTGGCCTGGGCCTGCGCGACGGCCGAGCGGCTGGAGCGGTCGATCGAGGAGGGCCGGCCGTGGCGCGACGAGTTCGACGCGGTGGCCGACGATCTGCGGGCCGCGCTGACCACGGCGCCGGCCGGCCCCGGACCGCAGGACGCGCACCGGCTCGGACGCGCGCTCGGCCACCTGAGCTACGCGCGTGGCTTCATGGTCGAGGGCCAGGCGCACTACGAGACCACCGCCACTCGCGCCCCGCACCCCGGTCAGGCCGCCGCCGACCTTCGGCTCGCCGCCGACGTCGCGCTCGCCAACATGCGTGCCGACGAGGCGTTCGACCTGCTGGTCGCCGCCGCGGAGCGGGCCGCGGCGGCCGGTGACGACAGCGCCAGGGCGATCGCCCTGGCCTTCGCCGTCGTGGTCGCCGACCGGGCCCCGGCGGACTTCCCCGAGGAGATCCCGCACCAGCGACTCTGCGAGTTGCTGGCCATCGCCACCGGGATCGCCCCGGCCGGCGACCCGGTGGTCGAGGCCTACCTGACCGCGGCGGCGGCGTGGAACATCGAGCCGGACAAGACCATCCCGGACGCGGCCCAGTCGGCGGCGGCGCTGAACGCGGCCCGGGCCATCGACGACCCGGCGCTGATCAGCGGCGCGCTGGACGCGGTCACCGCCTCGCTCGCCGTCTCCGGGCAGATGCGCGCGGCCTACGAGCTGACCGCCGAGCGGGTCCGCCTGCTGGACCGGCTGCCCCGGCACGACCCGCGCGCGGGCTTCGAGGTGACCGACATCTTCCACATGGCCAACGAGTACGCGTTGATGGCCGGGGACATCCCGGCCGCGCTGGCCAACGCGCGGCAGGTCCAGTTCGAGGCGGTGATGCTCGGCCAGCCGCACAACTCGGCGAGCCAGCTGGTGCTTCCGCTGGTGTTGCGCGGCGCGTTCGACGAGGCGGTCGAGCACGCCGGGTCGATGTGGCGGGCCTGGCAACGGGCCGGGCAGCCGGCGGCCAGGTGGATGGCGCCCTCGGTCTACGCGACCGCCCTGGCGCACGGGCTGCGCGGGCAGGCGGCCGAACGGCAGACCTGGCGGGACAACGCGCTGCTGGTGATCGGCGGTCCGGATCCGGGCCGGCACCGCAACCTGCACACCTTCGCGCTGTTCGCCGACGCCCGCATCGAGCTGCACCTGGGCCGGCTGGACCGGGCGTTCGGCCACGTCCGCGACGTGATCACCCCGGACGCGCGCTGGCAGGACACCGTGCACTGGTACTACGACGCCTACGCCTGGGCGATCGCCGCCGAGGTGGCCGTCGCCGCAGGCGCCCCGGACGCGGCCGCCCGGCTGGCCGCCGCCGAACCGGCCGGCGCCGAGAACCTCTGGGCCGCCGCGTGTCTGGACCGGGCCCGGGGCCGGCTGGGCGACCGCGAAGCGCTGGAACGGTCGGTCGCCGGCTGGGAGCGCATCGACGCCCGGTTCGAGCGGGCCGTCACGCTGTTGCTGCTGGACGACCGCGCCGCCGAGGGCCGTGTCGAGCTCGCCGCGCTCGGTTGTCCGTTGCCGTGACTACAGATCTCCCCGCAGGATGCCGTACTGCACCACGTCGCGCCGTTGCCCCGCGCGTAACTGGGCGCCGCGCAGCAGGCCCTCCCGGGTGAAACCGGCCTTCTCCAGTGACCGTTGCTCGGCCACGTTGTCCACGTCGGTGCACGCCTCCACCCGGTCCAGCTCGGTGCTGGCGAACAGGTACTCGGCGAGCAGCCGCTGCACCCGGCTGCCCACCCCGCGGCCGCGCGCCTCCGGCACCAGGCCGATGCCGATGTTCCAGGCCAGGCAGCCCAGGGTGCCGCCATAGCTGACCACGTTCCAGCTGACCCCGCCGACGGGGGTGTCGTCCTCGTCGAGCACGGTGAGCCAGGTGCTCTGGTTGGGCGGCAACGGGGTCGCGCGGCGATCCGGCTCCAGGTCGAACTCGCTCGCCGCGGCCTTGAACGCCCACTCCCGCTCGCCGCGCAGCGGCTCGGCGAGCGCCACCCCGTTGCTCCGCGCGACGATCACCCGCTCGCCGGACTCCTCGTGGCGCAGGTCGGAACGCAGCAGCCCGTAGTGCGCGAAGTCCCGGCGCACCCCCTCGCGCGGCGCCACGCCACGCAGGAAGCCCTCGAGGCGGAACCCGGCCCGGGTCAGGGCGCGCCGCTCGGCGACGTTCTCCACCTCGGTGCCCGCCTCGATCCGGTCCACCGCGGTGGTGGCGAACAGGTACTCGACCAGCAGCTGTTGGGCCAGCGAGCCGACCCCGCGGCCACGGGCCGCCGGCAGCAGCCCGATCCCGATGTTCCACGCCTCGCAGGCCACCGTTCGGCCGTAGGTGACGCCGTGCCAGCTCACCGAACCGAGCAGGTCGCCGGTCGACAGGTCGAGCACCACGAGCACCTGGGGGGACACCGCGACGGTGGGCCTGCGGTCGTCCGGGTCGACGTCGAACGCGCCGTCGTCCTCGGCGCGCAGCCGGTCCAGGTCCCCGTCACCCGGAACGGCGAGCGCCACCTCGTCGCGGCTGGTGACGATCTCGCGTTGGGCAGTGTTGGATTGGCTCGCTCCGCTCGCAACCTCACTCATGCCCGCACCGTGAGGCCGACCTTCTGGAACTCCTTCACGTCGGAGTAGCCGGTCTTGGCCATCGCCCGGCGCAGCGCGCCGAACAGGTTGATCTCGCCGTCGGCGGTGTTGGACGGCCCGAACAGCAGGGTGCGCAGGTCGACCTGGTAGTCGTCGGGGATCATCGGCACGACCTGGCTGCGCGGCAGCGACGGATGCGCGGCGGCCGTGGTCCAGTACAGGCCCCGGCCCGGCGCCGAGGCGGCGCGGGCCAGCGGTGCGCCGAGCATCACCGCGTCCGCCCCGCAGGCGATCGACTTGGCGATGTCCCCGCTGGTCTGCACGCCGCCGTCGGCGATCACGTGCACGTAGCGGCCGCCGGTCTCGTCGAGGTAGTCGCGCCGGGCCGCGGCGGCGTCCACGATCGCGGTGGCCATCGGCACCCCGATGCCGAGGACGTCGCCGGTGGTCGTCACGTGGTAGTCCGAGCCGTAGCCGACGATCACCCCGGCCGCGCCGGTCCGCATCAGGTGCATCGTGGTGCGGTAGTCGTGCACCCCGCCGACGATCACCGGCACGTCCAGGTCGGCGATGAAGCTCTTGAGGTTCAACGGTTCCGCGTCCCGGGTGACGTGCTCGGCGGAGACGATCGTGCCCTGTAGCACCAGGATCTCCACGCCGGCCGCGAGCAACGCCGGGGTCAGCTCGGCGGCGCGCTGCGGGCTGACCCGGGCCGCCACGGTCACTCCCGCCGCGCTGACCTGCTTGATCGCCTCGGTGATCAGGTCGATCCGGATCGGCGCGGCGTGCAGTTCCTGCAACAGCGGCACCAGCGGGACTTCCTCGTCGCCGGACGGGCCGGAGCCGGCCGCGTCGACCAGCCGCGTGAGCGCGTCGTCGGCGTTGGGGTGCCGGGCCCACAGCCCCTCGGCGTTGATCACACCGAGCCCGCCAAGCTCGCCGATGGCAATCGCGGCCGCCGGGGATACGATCGCGTCCGTCGGGTGGGTGATCAACGGAATGTCGAACCGGTACGCGTCGATCTGCCAGGCGGTCGACACGTCCTTGGACGAGCGGGTGCGCCGTGACGGAACGATCTCCACCTCGTCGAGGCCGAACGCACGCCGGGCTGTTCGGCCCATGCCGATCTCGACAAGATCACGCATGTCGGTCCCCTTCCCGGTCAGGTCGTGGCGAGCCTATTCCCCGAGGGATCGGCCTGCCGCGTCAGCTCCTGCTGTCTGGCAAGTGGTGAGGCACCGCCGTTTGGCGGGCAGAACTAGTTGTGGGCAATCAGCTACCGTGAGCAGCTCCGGAAGCTGTTTGCTCCGGACGAAGGGCAGTCCAGGGCGAGGGAGCTTCATTGGGACGGGGGACACATGTCACCTTCCGATCGGTATTCGCCGTCCGCGAGTTCCGAGCCCTGTGGGCGGCAGAAGCCCTGTCCCAAGCCGGCGACCAGCTGGCCCGCGTGGCCCTGGCCATCCTGGTGTTCAACGAGACCCGGTCCGCCGCGCTGACCGGACTGACCTACGCGTTGACCTTCGCCCCGTCCTTCCTCGGCGGGATCTTCCTGTCCGGACTGGCCGACCGCTTTCCGCGGCGGGAGGTCATCGTCGTCACCGACGTGCTGCGCGCGCTGCTGGTCGCCCTGGTGGCCATCCCCGGCCTGCCGTTCCCGGTGGCGTTCGTGCTGATCGGCCTTACATCTTTCTTACAGGCGCCGTTCAAGGGCGCCCAGCAGGCGCTGCTGCCCACGGTGCTGCCAGGCGACCTCTACATCGTCGGCATGGGCATCCGCACGATCACCATCCAGTCGGCGCACCTGGCGGGGTTCGCCGGCGGCGGGATTCTGGTCAACGCGCTGGGCCCGTACCTGGCGCTGGCCATCGACGCGGCCACGTTTCTGGCTTCGGCACTGGTGATCCGGTTCGGCGTGCGGCGCCGGCCGGCGGCCACCTCCGGGGAGAACCGGCGCTCCATGACGGCCTCGGTGGGCGCCGGGGCGGGACACATCTGGCGCGACCGCGGCGCCCGGGTGCTGGTGCTGTTCTGCTGGCTGTCCGCGTTCCTGATCGTCTACGAGGGACTTGCGGCGCCGTACGTCGCCGAGATCGGCGGCGGCACCGTCGGGGTAGGACTACTGCTGGCGAGCGATCCACTCGGGAGCGTGATCGGGGCCCTGGTGTGGAGCCGGTTCGTGCCGGCCGTCACCCGCCCCAGACTGCTCGGCGCGGTGGCCGTGCTGAGCGCCCTACCACTGCTGCCATGCTTCTTCGCGCCGAACTTCGCGGTCTCGTTCATCCTGTTCGCCGTGGCCGGCGCGCTGGGCACCGCGCTGCTCATGCAGGCCACTGCGGCCTTCACACGGGGACTGCCGGACGAGATCCGGGCTCAGGGTGCCGGACTGATGAACTCGGGGATCGCCACCGTTCAGGGGCTTAGCCCACTGCTGGCGGGCTTGCTGGCCGACCAACTGCAGAGCACCACGCGGACGGTCGGCATTGTCGGTGTCATCGGTGTGGCCATTGCCATTCCGGCAGCCTTTGCGTGGCGCCGGGCCATGGCGGCCGATCCGGACCGCTGGACACTCGTCACTGACAATGAGTAATCAGCCTTCACGAGAACACATGGTGATTCACCTCCGGTAGCCGGGTCAGCATGCCACACCCGCCCATCTGCCTGACAGCCCTGTGGTGTGACCGATACCCTTGCCAAAAGGAGTGCGACTACAACAGGACCATTATGAGCCACGTTGGCGTGATCGCCCATAGGGTAGCCAGACCTCTGGCGTGGCCCAAACGGTGGAGCATGTGGTCGGTAGCCCGACGGGGGTGGATCGTCTACGCCCTCGCCAACGAGGTCGTGGCCCTCACCCTCACCGTCGCGTCGCTGGTCACCCACCAGGTGGGCCACGAGGATCTGCGCTGGTTCACGGTGCTGCTGGTCCTCGGCGTGGGGCAGGCGGAGATGTCCCGCCGGATCGAACGTATGCGCCGCTGGATGGGTGGCCAGACGCACATCAACGTGACCTCGGTGTGGCTGGTCGCCGGCGCGGTGCTGCTCACCCCTGGCTGGGTCTCGCTGCTGGCCGCACTGCTCTACCTGCACCTGTGGGCCCGCGTCTGGCGGCATGTCCGCAGCCGTCCGGCGCATCGCGTCGTGGCCAGCACCGCGTTCATCATGTTGTCCAGCTTCGCGGCCTCTTACGCTGTTCGGGCCTTCGGACCAGGCGATCTGGCCGATGTGGACCACTCCTCCGTTCAGGGTACGGTCGTGGTCCTTCTCGCCGCCGGGGTTTTCGAGCTGGTCAACCTCGTGATCGTGGCGACCGGCATCTTCCTGTACACCCGGGAACGCTCGGTGACCGACCTGCTGGGCACCGGCGCGGACAACGCCCTGGAGCTGGTCACGCTCTGTCTCGGCGGGCTGGTGGCGCTCGCCCTGGTCTACCAGCCGGCGCTGGCCTTACTGGTCTTCCCCCCGCTGGTGATGCTGCACCGCAATGTTCTGCTCAAACAGCTCGAGGTCGCGGCCGCCACGGATGACAAGACCGGTCTGTTCAACACGCTCGGTTGGCGCGATCTGGCCTCGCGCGAGCTCGCCCGGGCGCAACGCAGCCAGTCGACCTGCGGCGTGCTGATGGTGGATCTCGACCATTTCAAGCGGGTCAACGACACCTACGGACATCTGGCCGGCGACTCGGTCCTCAAGGCGGTCGGCGAACTGCTGCGCGCGGAGGTGCGCGACTACGACGTGGTGGGCCGGTTCGGCGGCGAGGAGTTCGCCGTCCTGCTGCCCGACATCACCGAGCAGGACTCGGTCGCGATCGCCGAGCGGATCCGCACCGCGGTCACCCAGCTCGAGGTGGGAGTGGAGATCGAGGACGACCGGGTGGCCACCATCTCCGGTCTGTCGGTGTCCATCGGGGTGGCCGTGTGCCCCGACTCAGGCACGGCCATCGAGCGGCTGCTGCTGGCCGCCGACACCGCGCTCTACAAGGCCAAGAACGACGGGCGGAACACCGTCGTCAGCGTCGGCGCCAGCATGTGACCGGTGGTCGCCGACCGGGCCCGATTCGATCCGAGACAATCCCGCCGCACACAGATTTCCGGTTCCCTCGGGGACGCCGGTTCGTTATTTGCCCGCCGGGCGAGCCGATTTCACAAATTGCCCGGCCGATTACTCTCGGCATTCACTTTGCCATCCGCCAGCGGTCCTCAAGCGGCTTCTGATAAGCGGTGTTACCATTCGCGGCCCGAGACGCCGGAAACCGATTCAGACGCGCCGGGTCACCGGCCGGTGTAATTCGGTGCCTCGACGGTCATCGTGATGTCGTGCGGGTGGCTCTCCTTCAGGCCGGCCGCGGTGATCCGGACCAGCTGGGCCTGCTGGAGCTCGGCGATGGTGCGCGAGCCGGTGTAGCCCATCCCGGACCGCAGGCCGCCGACAAGCTGGTGCACCACCTGGGACAGCGGGCCCCGGAACGGAATCCGGCCCTCGATGCCCTCGGGCACGAGCTTGTCCTCGGAGAGCAGGTCGTCCTGGAAGTATCGGTCCCGCGAGAACGACTTGCCCTCGCCCCGGGACTGCATCGCGCCGACCGAGCCCATGCCGCGGTAGATCTTGTACTGCTTGCCGCCGTGCAGGATCAGCTCGCCCGGCGACTCGGCGGTGCCGGCGAGCAGGCTGCCCAGCATGACCGCGTCCGCCCCGGCGGCGATGGCCTTGGCGATGTCGCCCGAGTACTGGATGCCGCCGTCGCCGATCACCGGCACACCGGCCGGCTGGCAGGCCTGGGCGGCCGAGTAGATCGCCGTGATCTGCGGGACCCCGACGCCGGCCACCACCCGGGTGGTGCAGATCGAGCCGGGGCCGACGCCGACCTTGACCCCGTCGACGCCCGCGTCCACAAGGGCCTGCGCGCCGGCCCGGGTGGCCACGTTGCCGCCGACCACGTCCACGGTGTCGCCCAGTTCCCGCTTGAGCCGGGCCACCATCTCCAGCACGCTGCGGGCGTGGCCGTGCGCGGTGTCCACCATGACCACGTCCACTCCGGCTTCCACCAGCGTCATGGCCCGCTTGTAGGCGTCGTCGCCGACCCCGATGGCCGCGCCGCACAGCAGCCGCCCGTCGGGATCCTTGGTGGCGTTGGGGAACTGCTCGGTCTTGACGAAGTCCTTGACCGTGATCAGCCCGGAGAGCCGGCCGGCGCCGTCCACGATCGGCAGCTTCTCCACCTTGTGCCGGCGCAGCAGCCCGAGCGCGGCGTCGGCGGACACCCCCACCTGCGCGGTGACCAGCGGCCCCTTGGTCATCACATCGCTGACCAGCTTGGTGTGATCAACCTCGAAGCGCATGTCGCGGTTGGTGATGATGCCGACCAGCCGGCCCTCGCCGTCGGTCACCGGCACGCCGGAGATCCGGTAGCGCGCGCACAGCGCGTCCACCTCGGCCAGCGTGTCGTCCGGCGCGCAGGTGATCGGGTCGGTCACCATGCCGGCCTCGGAGCGCTTGACGGTCTCGGCCTGGCGGGCCTGCTCCTCGATGGACAGGTTGCGCTGCAGGATGCCGATCCCGCCCTGCCGCGCCATGGCGATCGCCATCCGGGCCTCGGTGACGGTGTCCATCGCCGCCGACACCAGCGGAACCCGCAGGGTGATGTTGCGGGACAGCCTGGTGGACGTGGACACGGCGCTCGGCATGACGTCGGACTGCGCCGGCTGCAGCAGCACGTCGTCGAAGGTGAGACCAAGCACGGCGAACTTCTGCGGTACTCCGTCGGCCGTGAGTTCGCTGGTCATGATGTGTGGCAGACCTTCGAGAGGGGGAGTGGGCGGTGTAATGCCATGGTATCTGGACACGGGGTCGACGTGGCCGGGTACCGTGCGTGGTCGTGGCGCACGATGTTATGCCCCCGGATCCGTTCGCGGACGACCCGGACGACCCGGTCTGGTCGCTCGGCCCGGATGAGGAGCCGCCCCCGCCGGTCACCGCGGAGGAACGGTCCGAACTCCTGGCCGATCTCGCCGATCTGGCCGTCTACGAGTCCCTCCTGGCGCCCCGGGGCGTCCGCGGGGTGGTCGTCGACTGCGGCGAATGCCAGGAACCGCACTTCCACGACTGGGCTCTGCTGCGCGCCAGCCTCGAACAACTCCTCCAGGACGGCCGGATGCGCCCGCACGAGCCGGCCTTCAACCCCAGCCCGGCCGACTACGTGACGTGGGAGTACTGCAAGGGCTTCGCCGACGGCGCCAAGTCCCCCCTGCCCCGCGCCCGCCGGCTGCGCTGAGGCGCCGTCCCGCCGCTGAGTCCTTTGTGGAGGGTCAGGGGGTCGGAGTGTCGGGGTCCTCGGCGTTGCGCTGACCACCCTGCTGGCCCTGTGGCCCCTGCTGACCCTCACCCGGGACGGACTGGGGATTGGCCTTGGGGCCTTCGTTGCCGGTGCTGGGGTCGGTCTCGATGCGGCCCGGGTCGCTCGTGGTCGTCGTGGGGGTCGTGGTGGTCGTCGTGGTCTCGCTGGTTGGCGGGACCGTGGTGGTCGTGGTGCCGGGAGTGGAGGCGGTCGTGGAGCCGGCCGCGGGCACCGTCGAGGGGGACGCGGCGGGCGGCGGGGTGACACCGACGGCCGGGTTGTTCGGCAGCTTGGCGACCAGGGCGTCGTGCTGGGCGCGGAGGTCTTCCTGACCGTCTTCGGTGGCCACCGTGGGAAGAACGGTTTTGGCCTCGTCGAGCATGGTCTTGGCTTCGGCCACCTGACCGTTGGCGAGTGCTTCCTCGGCCCGGGTGAGGTCGGACTTGACGGCCTGGGCCGCTTCCACGGACCGGGCGTGGTCGGAGTACAGCACTCGGGTCAGACCCCAGAGGGTGTCGCCGGGCTCGGCGCCACGCGCGGCGAGACCGACGCCGGCGAACGCGATCGCGAGCACCGCGGCGGCGGCGGCCAGTGGCGCCAGCAGCCGGGGTCCGCGCCGCTGCCGGGCCCGGGCGGCCTGCACGGTGGCCACGGCCAGCTTGGGCTCCACCAGGTTCGCGATCGGCTCGGCGTCCACGTCCTGCCGCCAGGACAGCAGCAGCGCGGCCAGCCGGTCGTCGGTGAACCGGCCAGCCGGATCGGGCTGACCGGCGCCCAGCGCGTCGAGGAACTCGTCGTCCGCGTTCACCAGGGAGAAGTCGACGGGCTCGTCCAGCGCGCCGTTGAGCTCGGGCGGGCCGGCGATTCCGGCGGTCCGCAGCAGTGACTCGACCTCACGCTCGGGCAGCTCAGCCACTTCAGACCACCTCCTCCGCGGACAACGACTTGCGTAGCCTGGCCAGCGCTCGGTGTTGCGCCACCCGCACCGCTCCGGGCGTGGAGCCAACCGCCTCGGCGGTCTCCTCCGCGGAAAGTCCGACTACCACCCGTAACAATACGATCTCGCGCTGCTTATGGGGAAGGACCCGAAGCAACTCGCTCATCTGCTTCGTCAGCTCCTGCCGCAGCGCCCGTTGCTCAGGGCCGGCGTCGGTTTCCGGCTCATCTGGAACTTCGGCCACGGGCTCTGATCGGTTACGTCCGGCGGCTCGATGGGCATCGGCGACCTTGTGCGCGGCGATGCCGTACACGAAGGCCAGGAAGGGCCGGCCCTGGTCGCGGTAGCCAGGCAGGGCCGTGAGCACCGCGAGACACACCTCCTGGGCGACGTCGTCCGCCGAAGCGAAATTCCGTTCGTGTCTGCCTACCCGGGCGCGGCAGTACCGCACCACCAAGGGACGGATTGACGCCAGCACGCGCTCGACTGCCCGAGGGTCGCCCTCGACGGCGGCGCTTACTGAAGCGTCCAGTCCGTCCCCCGATGTGGTCATCGCAGCGAGCAGCCTCGGTGTTACGTGTGGGTACGGTTCCGGTGCCGTTACCGTCGGGAGTCGTGACCCGTCCGAATCGGCGTCGTCTACCGTACCTCGGTCGATAAGACCCTTCATGGTGCGCCTGCCACCTACCCGGCCTCGGTGGGCGCGCGACGAACGCCGCGTTCCCGCAAGGATTCTGCAGGAACGCGACGCGCGTGCAAATTGTTCCTAGGAAACGAGACCCCGGCGGAACCCATGGGCAACCGCCTGTGCCCGGTCACGCACACCGAGCTTGCGGAACATTCGCCGCGCGTGCGTCTTCACCGTGTCCTCGGACAGGTAGAGCTCCCGGCCGATCTGCCCGTTGCTCTTGCCCATCGCCATCCCGCGCAGCACCTGCAGTTCGCGGTCGGTGAGCTGGACTCCGGGGTCGGACGGCTGACGCGGCGCCGGCACCGAGGTGCTGGCCAGCGTGTGGGCGAGCGCCGCCACCAGCTCCGGCCGGGACGCGTCCCAGCGCAGGTAGCCGCGCGCCCCGCCGGCGATCGCCGCCGCGATGCTGCTGGCGTCGTCCGGGGCGCCGAACACGATCACGTTGGCCTGCGGGTTCGCGGACACCAGCCGACGGGTGGCCTCAACTCCGGTGGGCACCGCGCGTTGTGTGCCGACCAGCACGACATCGACCGGAGCTCTGGAGTATCTGGCGAGCAACTCGTCACCGTGCGCTACACAGTCAATGCGACTGACGCCGGGGACAGCGGACATGACACGAGTGAGACCCTCGCGCACCCCGCGCCGGTCGTCGCAAATCAAGACCGTCGTCACGGGGACTCCTTCCTGCAGCCGAGTGACGTTCCTACTCACGTATCGGACGCAGAGAGCGCAACCTTGACCCGATCTGGTGGCGAATCTGCGAAGAAGTTCGCCCAGTTGTCCTAGCGGGCGTAATCACCCGGTCAAGCCGGCCGGATCCGGTACCCACGGTGAGGATCGGGCAATATGCCGCCCGACCGGGTCCGTCCGTAGTAACACTGTGTGCAGGACTTCGGCTGCTTCCCGGCGGTGGGCCCGCGCCCCGGCCGGCTCCAGATCGGCCAGCAGCAGCGCGCACGGCCACACCAGCGGCAGGAGTCCATGCTCGGCGGCGTCCGACCGGGCTGCGGCGAGCAGGTCCCGGGCTCGGGTCCGGTCCCCGGCCGCGGCCAGCGCCGCACCGAGAACCAGGCCGGACTTTACCCGGTGCCGGGTCGACCCGGCATCGGCTGACCGGACGGCGGCCGCCTCCGCATGGGGTAGTGCGTGTTCCGCCCGGCCGCTGCCCAGCTCGATCTCGGCGGACACCCAGCCCAGCCGGATCGCGCCGCGCCAGCCCGGATCGCCGCGCCGCTGCGCCGCCGCCGCCAGCCGGCGCGCCTCGCCGAACCGGCCGAGCCCCACGGCATCGGCCGCCAACCCGAGCAGCGCGTCCGACCACGCCTGGGCCGCCTCCCGGGTTCCCGGCCCGGACACCTGGGACAGCGAGCGCAGCGCCGCGGCATCCAGCGTCCGGGCGCTGGCATGGCCGCCGAGCTGACGATGGTGCGAGGCGAGGGTGCTCGCGGCCAGGCCGGCGAGCACCGGATCGGCCGTGTGGCACAGCTCCCGCAGCAGGCCGCTGGCGGCG
>NZ_DASTBH010000396.1:0-2274 GCF_035712165.1 Actinophytocola sp.
CCTCGACCGGGTCGCCGAAATCGGGCCGGCCGAGGTCGGCGATCCCGAGCGCGTCCGGGGCGCCGACGTGCACCGGCGCGCCGTGTACCGCCGGCACCCGGGCGCTGACCTGGACGGCCGTGGCGACCAAGCTGGCAGGCACCGGCCGCATGGACACCACCAGCGGGCCGCCGAACCGGCCGGCCGGCCGGCACTCCCGGTCGGTGACGTACATCGGCACGTTCCGGTTCTGCTCGATGTGCCGCAGCGGCACCCCGGCCTCGGCCAGCGCCGCCTCGAACGTGAAGCTGCAGCCGATCAGGAACGTGACCAGGTCGTCCTGCCACACGTGGCCGATCTCGCTCGGCTCCTCGTCGAGCACGCCGTGCCGCCAGACCCGGTAGCACGGCAGGTCGGTGCGCAGGTCGGCATCCGGGGCGAGGACTGTGGTCGGCGACCCGGCGTCGGTCACGTCGAGCACCGGGCAGGGCTTGGGGTTGCGCTGGGCGAACAGCAGCAGGTCGTAGGCGGCCTCGGCGGGCACCGACACCAGGTTGGCCTGCACGAACCCCGGCGCCCAGCCGGCGGTGGTGGTGCGGCGGCCGGCCCGGAACGCGGCCCGGGCCTCGGACGGTGTGGGCATGATCCCTCCCCTCAGGACAGTTCGGTGGCGCGAGTCTCGGGCAGCCAGAACAGCGCGACGAAGGCGAGCGCATAGGCCAGCGCTCCGAACGCCATCGCCCCACCGATCCCGTACGAGCCGGCCAGCAGTCCGATGACGGTCGGGAAGAACGCGCCGACCGCCCGGCCGAAGTTGTACGTGAAGCCCTGCCCCGCGCCCCGGGCCCGGCTGGGGTACAGCTCGGCCAGGTACGAACCGAAGCCGCTGAAGATCGCCGAGGCGCAGAAGCCCAGCGGGAAACCGAGGTACATCACCGCGGAGCCGGTGCTGGCCGGCAGTTGGGTGTAGAGCAGCAGCAACGCGCCGCTGAGCACGGCGAAGAGCCGGAAGGTGTTCTTGCGGCCCAGCCGGTCGGTGAAGTAGCCGCCGGTGAGATAGCCGGCGAACGCTCCGGTGATCAGGAAGAACAGGTAGCCGCCGGTGCCGACGACGGACAGCCCGCGTTCGGTCTTGAGGAAGGCCGGCAGCCAGGTGGCGATGGTGTAGTAGCCGCCCTGGCACCCGGTGGCCAGCAGTGAGGCGAAGAGGGTGGTGCGCAGCAGGTCGGTTCGGAAGATCGCCCGGAGCGAGCCGCGCGCGGCCTGCTCGGCCCGCTCGGTGTAGATCGGGGCGTCGACGACCTTGCGCCGGATCCAGATCACCGCGAGGGCGGGCAGGGCGCCGGTGAGGAACAGGACGCGCCAGGCGACCTCCTGGTCGAACAGGTTGAACACCACGGTGTAGGCCAGCACGGCGGCACCCCAGCCGACCGCCCAGGAGCTCTGGATCACGGCGACCGCCCGGCCGCGGTGCCGGGCGGCGGCGTACTCGGCGACCAGAATGGCGCCGGTGGCCCACTCGCCGCCGAACCCGAGACCCTGCAGACCGCGGAAGACCAGCAGCGTCTCGTAGTTGGGGGCTAACCCGCACAGCGCGGTGAACAGCGCGTAGGCGATCACCGTGATCATCAGGGTACGCACCCGGCCGATCCGGTCGGCCAGCACGCCGGCGGCCATGCCGCCGAAGGCGGAGGCGACCAGGGTGACGGTGGCGAGCAGGCCGGTCTGCCCGCCGGTGAGGCTGAACGTGGCGGCGATGGCGGTCAGGCTGAGCGGCAGGACCCAGAAGTCGTAGGAGTCGAGCCCGAAGCCGAGGAAGGCGCCGACCACGGCGCGCTTGCCGCGCGCGGGCAGTTCTCGCCACCACGCCATGCGGCCTTCCTGGAGCTCTTGTGGTTCTCGGGTGGTGCTCATGGCTCCTCCTCGGTTCTGGTGGCTGTCGGTGACTGGGACGCTACGGGACGATCCTCAAGCACACAAGAGGATTGTTGAACAATTTGACATGAGGTTAATGGGATGATCTCCTCGGTCTAACCGGGAAAGGTAGGACGTGACGGTGTCGACAGCTGACGAGTGGACCGGCCTCGACCGCACCAGCACCGCCGAGCGGGTGGCCGGCATCCTCCGCGACCGGATCATGGAGGGTCACCTGCGGCCGGGGGACAAACTCTCCGAGGAGGAGATCACTCGCCGGCTCGGGATCTCCCGCAACACGTTGCGCGAGGCGTTCCGCCTACTCGGCCACGAACGACTGCTCGAGCACCAGCTCAACCGCGGCGTCTTCGTCCGCGTCGT
>NZ_DASTBH010000397.1:0-6223 GCF_035712165.1 Actinophytocola sp.
ACGCCGGCCTGCATGTGGTGCACCACGCCGGGGAGTCCGCCGGCCCGGCGAGCATCCGGGAGTCGGTCACGCTCGGCCGGGCGGAGCGGATCGGCCACGGCATCCGGATCCTGGACGATCCGGCGCTGCTGGCCTGGGTGCGCGACCGGGGCATCGCGCTGGAGGTGTGCCCGTCGTCCAATGTGGCGCTGGGGCTGGTGCCGTCGCTGGCGGCGCACCCGTTGCCGGCGCTGCGCGCGGCCGGCCTCGCGGTCACCGTGAGCACCGACATCCCCAACCTCACCGGCCGGACACTGAGCACCGAACTGGCCGCGGTCCGGGACACCTTCGGCTACACCGACGCGGACCTGGCCGCCCTCAACCACACCGCGATCGACGCCTCGTTCGCGCCGGAGCAGACGAAACTGCGGCTGCACGCGGAAACCGCCGGCTGGCTCGGCTGAGCGGTGTCGGCCCGGGTGGCGGGTTTCCGCCAGTTCGCCGGAAAATTGTCTAGACCAATTGACGGGCCTGCCGGCGATCATGCACGTTCATTCGTGCAGCCCATCCACCCTGCCAGGAGGGCACAAGTGAAGGTCCGACACGTTTTCGCGTTGTCCGTCGCGGTGGTGGTCGCCGCCGCCGTGGTGGTGGTCGCACTGCTCCCGGCCCGGCCGGCGCAGGCGCACGGCACCATGTCCGACCCGCCCAGCCGGGTTTACGTGTGCAAGCAACAGAACCCGGAGAACCCCAGCAACGCGGCCTGCCGCGCGGCCATCGAACTCGGTGGCACCCAACCGTTCTACGACTGGAACGAGGTGTCCCTGCTGGGCGCGGGCGGCCGGCACCGGGAGCTCATCCCGGACGGAAAGCTGTGCAGCGCCGGCCGGGACAAGTACCGCGGTCTCGACCTGGCCAGGACGGACTGGCCGGCCAAGCGGATCTCGCCCGGCCCGCTGACGATCACGTACCACGCCACCGCGCCGCACGCGAACAGCAACTTCGAGTTCTACATCACCCGCGCGGGCTGGTCGCCGGCCCAACCGCTGCGCTGGTCGGATCTGGTGCCCATCCAGACCTTCAACAACCAGAACCCCACCACGTTCACCAACTGGACGATCACCATCCCGCCGCGCACCGGCCGGCACATCGTCTACTCGATCTGGCAGCGCGTCGTCGGTAGCGAGGAGGCCTTCTACACCTGCTCCGACGTCGACTTCGGTGGCGGCTCGAACCCGCCGCCACCCACCAGCACCACCACCAACCCGCCGCCACCGACGAGCCCCACCAACCCGCCGCCGTCCAGCGGCACGTGGGCGGCCGGCACCAGCTACCAGGCCGGGGCCCGGGTGACCTACAACGGGCAGAGCTACCAGTGCCGGCAGCCGCACACCGCCATCCCCGGCTGGGAACCGCCCAACGCCCCCGCCCTCTGGCAGCCCGCCTGATGACCCGAGCGGTCCTCGGCCTGATTGCCGCCGCCGTGCTCCTCCTGGCGGCCTGTTCGTCGCCGGCGCGCCCTGCCTCGTTCGCGCCGGCGACGAACCAGTCCGTCCAGGACGGATTCAACGCCGGCGACGTGATGTTCCTGCAGATGATGGTGCCGCATCACCGGCAGGGACTGGTGATCGTCGGCCTGGCCGCCGGCCGGGCCACGAGCCCGGCGGTGCACACCCTCGCCGCGGCCATCGAGACCACCCAGGCCGACGAGTTGGCGACCATGTCGGACTGGTTGCGGCAGTGGCGGCAGCCACCCGTCGCGGCGGCCGGCGCGCACACCGACCACGGTGGACTACCCAACACCACCGACCGGGAAGTCGTGGCACTGCGCGGAATCAGCGGCACGGAGTTCGACCGGCGGTTCCTCAACGTGCTGATCGCCCACCAGGACGACGCCGTCCAACTGGCCGCGCTGGAGACCGCCACCGGCCACAACGCCGGCGCCACCGCGCTCGCGCACCGGATCAGCGTGTCCCGGTTGGCCCAGATCGACCAGATGTTGGTGCTGCTGGGGCAAAAGCCATGACTAGCGGCAGCCGCCGGCCGGACGCGGCACCCAGTCGTCCGGCAGGGCCAGCATCGCGTCCAGCACCTCGCGGGCGGCTCCGGCCCGCTCCCACAACACCCGGGCCGGAGCCAGGACATCGGAGTCGCCCGGCATCCGGGCGGCCACCACGTCGCTCTCACTGTGCAGCCGGACCACGTCGAGGACGTCGTGGTGGGCTCGGACGCCGACCAGCGCGACCACTTCGCCCTGGTCGTCCCGTGGATCGAGGAACCGGAACCCGCGCCCGCGCAGGGCCCACAGCTGAGCCTCCAGATCGCCGGCCGGATTCTCGGCGAGCATGGTCATCCCTCAGCAGACCTCGCTGCCGGACAGCAGCGCCGACAGCCCGGCCGCCGGCATGACCAGCGCGGAACCGCGCGGGTCGCGGGAGTTGCGTACGGCGACCCGCCCACCGGGCAGATGTGCGATCTCGACACAGTTGCCGACCGCGCCGCTGAAACTGCTTTTCCGCCACCTGTCCGGACGAAGCGACGACGCCGGCATGCCGTTGTAGACCTCCACGACGATGCCCACCTTCCTGAGCAACGAAAATGCGTGTGTGCATGCACGTGCATCTGACCGTGCTGACGGTATCCGAGCGCACTCGAAAAGGCACGCGGGGTAAGTAACTTGCACCCGATCGGCCCAGTTGAGCGGGCAAACAGCCTAGATTTCGGCCCGCAGTTTCGCCAGCAGCGCCCGGCTGCTCTCCGGCGGCTCGGCATCCACGGTGAGCCGGTCGAACACCCGGCCGTAGCGCTCCAACTCGTCCAGGCGGTCCAGATACAGCGCGCCGGTCAAATGCTCGATGTAGACGACGTCCGGAAGCTCCGGTTCGGCGAACCGGAGCATGGCGAACGATCCCTCGGCGGCGTAACCGGACAGTTGATAAGGGACCACCTGGAGTACCACGTGCGGCAATCGGGTGATTTCCAAAAGGTGATCCAACTGGTGGAGCATCACGTTCCGGCCACCGATCGGCCGGCGCAGCACGGACTCGTCGATCACCACCCAGAACTTCGGCGCACCTGGACGGTGCAGCACCCGTTGCCGCTGCATCCGCAACGCCACCCGGCGCTGAACCTCCTGGCTGGCGACGTCGGGCCGGCCGTGGCTCGCGACCGCCAGGCAGTACTCCTTGGTCTGCAACAGACCGGGCACGAACTGGGCCTCGTAGGCCATGATCCGGGCGGCCGACTCCTCCAGACCGACATAGTCCTGGAACCACGCCGGCATCAGGTCGGAGTACCGGTGCCACCAACCGCGTTCGTTGGACCGCAGCACCATCGCCATGACCGCGTCGCGTTCGGCGGGTTCGGTCACGCCGTACAGCGTGAGCAGGTCCGCGACGTCGCGGCTCTTGAACCCGACCCGGCCCAGTTCCAGCCGGCTGATCTTGGACTCCGACCCTCGAATGGCGTAACCGGCTGCCGCCCGGGTAATCCCGGCGGCCTCACGCAACCGTCGCAGTTGGGCGCCGAGAATGATCCGGCGTGCCGTGGGACCGCCGCCGGTCTGGTCACGACGGCCGGTCTCATCGGACGGCGTATGCCCAACCATCACCCATTCTCCTCAAATGGCGCCACATTCGTGACCGACCGTACACATCGGCGCCGAACGGTCAAGTATCACACCTGTTTACGGGTCCGAATAGCACGTTTAGGCTGTGCCCCCGAGCAAACGCATACCGTTTGTGATCCACAACGCTGTGTGAGGCCCCCAACATGTCCCGTGCCCGGTCCGCCGAACCCGAGGTCGTCCCCGTGTACATCGACACCAGCAAAGCCAACATCGCCCGCGTTTACGACGCTTTCCTCAACGGCAAGGACAACTACGAGGTCGACCGGGAGGTCCTGCGCAGAGTCCAGCAGGTCACGCCGGAGGCCGCCCAACTGGCCTGGGACAACCGCAACTTCCTGATCCGGGCCACCCGGTTCATCGCCAGCCAGACCGGGGTGACCCAGTATCTGGACTGCGGGTCGGGCCTGCCGACCGCGGAGAACACCCACCAGGTCGCCCAGCGGATCTCGCCCGACTCCCGGGTCGTCTACATCGACAACGACCCGATCGTGATCGCGCACGGACGGGCGCTGCTCGAGGAGAACGAACTGACCCACTTCGTCTCGGCCGACATCTTCGAGCCGGAGCAGATCCTCGGCAACGAGGGGGTTCGCCAGCACCTGGACTTCGACGAGCCGATCGCCCTGTTCCAACTCGGCACCCTCCACCACTACGCGGGCAAACGCGACCCGGCCGAGCTCATGAGTGTCTACATCGACGCGCTGCCGTCCGGTTCCTACGTCGCCCTCTCGCACTTCTTCGACCCGGAGAACGAGGAGCACAGCCCGCTCGCCCGGCGCATGGAGGACGCGTTCCTGCACAGCAGCATGGGCACCGGCCTGTTCCGGACCAGGCCGCAGATCGAGGCGATGTTCGGCGGGCTGGAGTTCGTCGAGCCCGGCCTCACCCGCTGCGCCGACTGGTGGCCGGACGGCCCGCAGCTCAAGCCGCTCGACCCGGTGTCGCACTGCATCGTCGGCGGCGTAGCCCGCAAGCCGTAGCCGCCTCCGGAATTTCTAGGGGAAGTCCGTGCCCGGCCAACAGCGACCTCAGGGGACCGTGACGGCGCCCAGCCACCATCCACCCGATACCCGCACCGTCCGCCGGCACGCAACTACCGCACAGAAATTCCGGAGAGGCGGACCCGTAGGGCGGCGATCAGCTCGGCGCGGTTGCCGGCGCCGAGCTTCTGCCGCAGCCGGGCCACATGCTGCTCGACGGTCTTCGGCGAGATGTAGAGCCGGGCGCCGATCTCCTTCTGGGTCAACCCGTCCAGCAACAGTTCGCCCACCGCACGCTCCCGGCCGGACAGGCCGCCGGCCGCCGCGCCGCGGGTGACGAACCGGGCCCGCAACGCCCGGCCGGCGCCCAGCAGATCCTTGGCGGCGGCCGGATCGGGCAACCGGGCGGCCGCCGCGCCACACAGCGCGGCCGCCTCCCACGGCAGCCCGGCATCGGCCAGCGCCTCGGCCGTTCCGGTCACCACCGGCACCTCGAACCGGCCGGCGAGCACCCCGGCCCACACCCGGGCGGCCGCCGCCCGGGGCTGCACGTCGAGCGTCGCCAGCGCGGCGGCGGCGCGCCCGGCGGCGATCCCGTCGTCGGTCAGCACCGCGCGCTGCAGCCGCCACCAGGCCTGGCTCGCCACGCACCAGGACGGTGAGCCGGCCCGGGTCACCGCCACCGCCATGGCCGCCGCCACGTTGTCGGCCTCGGCCGGCGCGACCCGGGCCGCACCGGCGGACAGCTCACCCCAGGCGTCCAACAGCAACAGCTCCACATCGGACCCGGTGACCACCGGCGCCACCCGGTGCCAGGTGGCCCGCAGCGCGTCGTCGTCGCCGGCCCGCCGGGCCAGCCCGACCGTGATCGCCGCGGCCAGCACCGCGTCCCGGCGCAGGATCGGCACGTCGCTCGCTGCGGCCAGCGCCTCCCGGGCGTCGCCGAGCCGGCCGGCCCGCAGGTCGAGCCAGGCCGCCAGCAGCCGGCGCCGGGTGGTGCCCGGCCGGTCCTGGTACGCGGCGAGCATGTCGCGCGCCGTGCGGTCGTCCCCGCCGGCGATCGTCACGGTCACCGCGAGGTCGTCCCACCGCTCGGCGGCGAACGGGTCGGTGGGCACGGTGGCGACCGCGAGCCCGGCGAGCCGGCGGGCGGCCCGGGCGAACCCGCCGCGCACCGCCTCGACCGTGGCGTCCACCCCGTCCAGCAGCACGGTCAGCCCGCGCGGCGCCGAACCGGGCAGCGTCGCGTGCGCGGCGGCCAGGTCGCCGGCCGCCGCGTCGACATCACCGAGCAGCCCGGCGGCCAGCGCGGCGCGCGCGGCAGCCGTCGCCCCGTGCGCTCCGGCCAGCGTGGCGGCCACCCGGCGCCAGCGGCCCGCCGCGTCGTGCAGCGCCCCGTCGGCCGCCGCGGCGGCGGCCGCGACCCCGGCGGCCCGGCAGTCCGGGTCGGCACCGGCGGCCAGCGCCCGGTCGGCGGCGTCGATCGCCGTCACGGCGTCGCCGTCCAGCCAGGCGACCTCGGCCAGCACCGCGTCGTCCATGGTCATGGTGGTCATGGCCGGACCGCCGTGGTCGTCGTGGTCGTGGTGACGGTCGTCGTGGTCGTCGGGGTTTCGGGCCGGGTCGTGGTGGCCGG
>NZ_DASTBH010000398.1:0-37582 GCF_035712165.1 Actinophytocola sp.
GGAGCGGTTCTGCGAGGATCTCGCCCTGCACGACTGGTTGCTCACCGCGATGGACAACGTGGTCGAGGCGGCCGAGAAGGACATCATCAACGGGATCGACCCGATGCGGATCCTCGGCGCGGCCGTCGACCGGTTGGTCCGACTGTGGATGCCGGGCGCGCACGTCCATCCGGAGATGCGGGTGCTGTGGGCCCAACTGGAGAGCCAGCCGGGTTTCACCCGCCAGTGGACGACGCAGGTCGCATGGGTGCGCGACCACATCGCGCTGTCCACCCTCGACGTGCTCAAGCAGATCGGCCATCACAACGCCACCTGGTGATCAGATCCGGAACCACTTGTGCACCAGCAGGGCGAAGAAGACGCTGATGGACACGAGACTGAAGTAGCTCTCGATCACGAGCAGGATCTTGATCGCGTCCGGCAGGTTGTCGGCGTCGTGCGGGTCGAGGTAGTTGACCAGGCAGAGGTACATGTTCTGCCAGAGCGGGCCGCTGCGGGCGATCGCGACGAACACGGTGAACACGGCCAGTTGGGCGATCACCCAGAAGAGCAACCACTGGGGTTTGTAGCCGTAGCCGCACAGAATCCAGGCGAAGCTCAGCCGGGTCTTCTCCCAGCCGGGTTTGCTGGCCCGTTGCCGTTCCCGCGACCGCGCGTAGAGGCAGCGGTCCCGGCCGATGTTGTCGCCGAGTTGCAGATAGATGCCGGCCGCGTGGTCGAAGGCAAGTTCGGCGTGCAGAAACAGTTTCTCGGAACGGCATTCCTTGCCGATCTTCTCGAATATCGCCGCCAGTCGCTTGTTCTGCGCCCGGGTCAGCCGCAGCGGTCCCCGGGACTCCACATCGGCCGCCATCAGCGCCTTGATGAGCGCCCGGCGCCGGTCGTCGCCCGGCAGGGACGGGTCCCAGGCCTGGTAGATGTGCGCGAAGACCAGGCTTTCCCGGCCGCGCCGGCTCGGCGGTGAGTACCGGTCGAGAATGTCGGCGGTGTACCGCTCGAACCGGTCGAGCAGGTCGGCCTCCTTTGCCCGCAGCGTTTTGTCCTGCCGGGCTTCGTCCACCAGTTCCATGTAGCTGTCCACCCGGCGAGTGATGGCGGTGACGACCGAACTGTCCGACAGCGGACTCTCGGAGGTCATGTCGGGCTGGCCAGCCCCATTCGTCTGCGTGGGCACTCCTTCGACGATACCGCGCCTCCCTGTCACCAATGTGCCAATTGAGACACCCGTATCTGACATTTGACGGAACTTTCCGCCGGCCGGCCACTTGACACGCGCCGTTCCTGATTGATTTCGAGGTGCGGTTGGCCAGGGTCGGAGGCGGGTCAGGCCCAGTCGGAGATCGAGCGGCCGGCGGCGGTGTTGAAGGACCTCGCCGACCGTGACGTGACCTACGACGGGGAGGACCGGGACTGGTTGCTACGAGGTGACGCCAGCCCCGCAGGTCGAGGTCGGCGAGCGGCCGGCGATCACGAACACCCGGCTGGTGCTGCCAGTGGGCACGTTGGCGAAGCCGTTGAGTTCGGAATTTCCGGACTGATTGGGCCAACCATTTTCCGTTCCTTGCCCGAACTAGCCTGGTACACCTAGAGTTCTCGGGCGGATACTTCCGTTTGACACCCGAAAACTTTCGAAGGGTATTCCTCATGCGGACCCCGACCCGCGTGTGGATCGCCGGGCTGGCTCTGGCTGGGCTCATGCTGCCCGCCGGGCCGGTGGCGTTCACCGCAGCCGCTGATCCTGTTGTTGTTGCTGATCCTGTTGTCACTGCCGGGTTTGACTTCGAGGACGGGACCGGGCAGGGGTGGTTCGGGCGCGGCAGCGCGGTGGTCGCGGCGGACGCGGGGGCGGCGCATGCGGGGGCCTTCGGGTTGCGCACCACCGGGCGGACGGAGAGCTGGAACGGGCCGAGTGTGGAGTTGGCGCCGGTGTTGCTCACCGGGGCGACCTACGTGATCTCGGCGCGGGTTCGGCTCGCGGCCGGCGCGGCGGCCTCGACGGTGCAACTGACCATGCAGCGCCAGCCGGTCGGCGGTGACACCGCGTTCGACTTCATCACCAGCGGGGCGGTGACCGACGCCGGCTGGGTGGAGCTGCGGGGGAGCTACGCGGTGCCGTCGGAGTCGTCGCAGTTGCAGCTGTACCTGGAGAGCGGCAACGCGACAGCGGGGTTCGACCTCGACGACGTCACCGTCACGATGACCGCGCCGCCGCCGGGCGGGCCGCCGGACGAGGCGCCGCTGGCCAGCGACTTCGAGGACGGCACGGCGCAGGGTTGGGTGCCGCGGATCGGGTCGGAGGTGCTCGGCGTCACCACCGCCGACGCGCACGGCGGCACGCACAGCCTGCTGACCACGGGCCGCGCCGCCGCGTTCTACGGGCCGGCACGCAGCCTGCTCGGCCGGGTGACCAAGGGCAAGCGGTACGACTTCTCGGTCTGGGTGAAGCTCGCGCCCGGAGAGGCGCCGAGCGACCTGCGGCTGTCGGTGGAACGGCGGTTCCAGGGCGCCCAGTCGTTCGAGACGGTGGCGAGCGCGGCCGGGGTGACCGCTGATTCCTGGGTCCGGCTGGCCGGCAGCTACACGCTGGGCAGTGACGTGGACTTCCTCACCGGCTACGTGGAGACCGCGAACGGTACCGCCTCCTTCTACATCGACGACTTCGAGCGGACGTTCGTGCGCCCGCTGCCGATCGAGCCGGACATCCCGTCGCTGAAGGACGTGTTCGCGGACGACTTCACGATCGGTGCGGCGATGGCGCCCAGCACCACGCTCGGCGTGCACGGCGAACTGGCCGCCAAGCACTTCAACTCGATCACCGCGGGCAACGCGATGAAATGGGACGCGACCGAGCCCGCCGAGGGCCGGTTCACCTTCACCGACGCCGACACCGTGGCGAACTTCGCGGCCCAGCACGGCATCGCGCTGCGCGGGCACACCCTGGTCTGGCACAGCCAGGTCCCGGCCTGGGTGTTCCAGCGCGACGGCGTCGACCTGACCAACAGCCCGGCGGACAAGGCCCTGCTGCTGGACCGGATCGAAAACCACGTCCGCGCGGTCGCCGGGCGCTACGCCGGGCAGATCTACGCCTGGGACGTGGTCAACGAGGTGGTCGACGAGATCCAGCCGGATGGCTTGCGGCGCAGCAGGTTCTACGAGATCGCCGGGCTGGACTACATCCGTGCCGCGTTCCGGGTGGCCCGGGAGGTCGCGCCGAACGCCAAGCTCTACCTCAACGACTTCAACACCGAGTACCCGGCCAAGCGGGCGAAGGTCTTCGAACTGGTGCGCGCGCTGCGCGCCGAGGGCGTGCCGGTCGACGGCATCGGCCACCAGTTGCACGTCAACATCGAGCGGCAGCGGCTGGCCGAGATCGAGAAGAGCATCACCCAGTTCGCCACGCTCGGCGTCGAGCAGCAGGTCACCGAGCTGGATGTGAGCGTCTACACCAACTTCGTGGAGTCGCTGCCCAGCATCCCGGCCGAGACCCTGGCCCTGCAGGGCTACCGCTACCGCGACCTGTTCGACATGTTCCGCCGGCAGCACGACAGGCTCAACTCGGTGACCGTGTGGGGCCTGGCCGACGACGGCACCTGGTTGAAGAACTTCCCGTTCCCGCGCCTGGACCTGCCGCTGCTGTTCGACGAGCAACTGCAGTCCAAGCCGGCCTACTGGGGCCTGGTCGACCCGGCCCGGCTGCCGCAGGTCACCCGGGCGCTCACCGTCCCGGCCGGTCGCGTGCGCGTCGACGGCGCCCCGGAGACCGAGTGGACGTTGTTGCCCGGCACCGACCTGCACTCGCGCAGCGGTGTGGGCGCGACGTTCCGGGTGCGCTGGGACGAGCACAACCTGTACGTGCTGGCCGACGTGACCGACCCGACCCGCGACCACGGCGACCTGGTCGACTTCTTCGTCGACCAGAACAACGGCAAGACGCCCGGCTACCAGGCCGACGACGCGCGTTACCGGGTCAGCCGAAACGGTGCGCACGGCCTCGGTTTCCGGGCGGAGGCCAAGCCGACCCAGACCGGCTACCGGGTGGAGGCGGCCATCCCGTTGCGCCCGAACGGCGCCGTGGACCGCCGGATCGGCTTCGACCTCCGGCTGCGCGACGCGGCGAACCCCGCCGCGCCGGTGTCCTGGAACGACAACGCCGCCGGCCAGGACGCCGACACCTCTCGCTGGGCCACCCTCACGCTGGTCAGAGCGGTCGGTCAGGCCGACGCCGCCCGCGGCACCCCGGTGCTGGACGGCCTCGCCGACCGGGTCTGGTCCCGGGCCCGGCCCATCACCACCGACGTGCAGGTGATCGGCACCGGCGGAGCGCGCGCCACGGCCAGGCTGCTGTGGGACTCCGGGCACCTCTACGTGTTCGCCACGGTCAGCGATCCGACCCTGGACGAGTCCAGCCCCAACACCTGGGAGCAGGACTCGCTGGAGATCTTCGTCAACCCGGCGAACACGAAGGAGACCGGCTACCGCGACGAGGACGGCCAGTACCGGATCAGCTTCAGCAACCGGCAGACCATCACCGGCAACTTCGACGCCTTCCGGATCGCGGACAACCTGCGCAGCGTCACCAGGACCGTCCCCGGCGGCTACGTGGTCGAGGCGGCCATCGAACTGGACAGCATCCATCCGTTCCCCGGCGCGCTGATCGGGTTCGACCTCCAGGTCAACGACGCCACCGCCGGCGCCCGGACCGCCGCCCGCACCTGGCACGACCCCACCGGACGGTCCTTTGTGGACACATCACGCTGGGGAGTGGTCACCCTGACGAACTGAGGTCCCGTTCCAGCTCGGCTGCGCGGGCGACGGCCTCGGCCGCGTCCGCGCCGGCGCCCGCGGCCTCGCACGCCTGCGCCAGGGAACGCAGCGTGCGGGCCTGCCACAGCGGCGTCCCGAGCGCCTGCCAGAGGTCCACCGCCTGGCGCAGCAGCGTGATCGCCTCCGCGTGCCGGCCCTGGGTCGCGCTCAGGTCGCCCAGTTCGCTGCGCACCCGTGCCTCGACGAAGCGCAGTCCGGCCGACTGGCTGATCCGCAGGGCGGAGTCGAGCGAGTCCCGGGCCGGCGCGTGCTCCCCCTGGCGAAGCTGGCAGGCGCCGAGGCCGCGCAGGGCGTGTGCCTCGCCGGCCCGGTCGCCCAGCACCCGGACGATGTCGATGACCCGGCGGAACGCGGCGGCGGCGGCGTCCAGCGACCCCCGGCCGAGGTGCAGTTCGCCGACCGCGTAGAGCACCTGGGCCTGGTCCCGCCGGTTGCCGGTACCGTCCAGAATGGACAGTGCCTCGTCCAGCCCGCGCTCGGCGAGGTCGAACTGCCCGAGGGCGAGCCGGATCTGCGCGATACTGCGCACCGCCGACGCCTCGGCCGCCCGGTCGCCGGCCACCCGCAGCTCGGCCCGGCCGCGCTCGCCGTCGGACAGTGCCTCGTCGAACCGGCCGAGCCGCCGGGCGACGTGCGAGGCGTGGGTCAGCACCAGGCCGAGACCATGCCGCTCGCCGGTCTGTTCGAACAGCCGCCGGGCGGCCCGCAACACGGTGCCGGCCGCCGCGTAGTCGCCGGTGGCGTCAAGCAGCGCGGCCCGGCAGTACAGCGTGGCTCCTTCGCCGCGCCGGTTGCCCGCCCGGCGGGTGGCGGCGAGCCCGTCCTCGATGACCTGCCGCCAGTCGTCGAGGTACCAGCGGGTGGCGAACAACGCCACGCAGCTTCCGCCCAGATCCCAGGCGATCTCGTCCAGGCCCAGCCCGGCGGCCTGCCGGACGGCGGCCATGATCCCCAGCCGTTCGGTTTCCAGCCAGGTGAGCGGGTCGTGGCCGGCCGGGTCGTCGGCGGCCCGCCAGCGTCGCGCGGTCCCGTGGATGATCACATAGTCACCGCCGAACACCTCGCGGTGGGCGCCCTCGGCCCGGGCCAGCCAGGCACCGAACGCCCGGGTCAGCGCGGCGTCGCGGTCGGTGGGGTCCTCGTCCAGCTCGGCGCGCTCGCGGGCGTAGCCGCGCACCAGGTCGTGGAACCGGAACCGGGTCAGCCCGCAGGCGTCGCGGCCGACCACCTCCAGCAACCGGGCGTCCACCAGCCGCTCGGTCAGCTCACCCGCCAGGGCCACCGGGCTGTCCAGCAGCGCGGCCGCCACCCAGGCGGTGAAGTCGGGTGCGTCGAGCAGCCCGAGCCGGCGGAACAGGCGGCGCGCCGCGTCGTCCAGCCCGCGGCAGGACACCTCCAGGCTGGCCCGGACCGCCAGCCCGCCGTGCCGCAACTCGTCGAGCCTGCGCCGCTCGTCGGTCAGCCGCTCCACCAGGTCGGCCAGCAACCAGTGCGGCCGGGCGGCCAGCCGGGCGCCGGCGATCCGCACGGCCAGCGGCAGCCGGGCGCACTGCTCGACCAGACGGGTGGCCGCCGCCGGCTCGGCCGACACCCGCGCCGGGCCGGCGATCCGGCCGAGCAGCAGCAGCGCCTGCTCGCGGTCGAGCACGTCCAGGTCGAGCCGCCGCACCGCGCCCAGCGCCCCCAGGCGGGTCCGGCTGGTCACCAGCACGGCGCAGCCCGCGCCGCCCGGCAGCAGCGGTTCGACCTGCCCTTCGCCTGCGGCGTTGTCCAGCAGCACCAGCACCCGCCGCCGGGCCAGCCGGTCGCGGTAGAGCTCGGCGCGTTCGTCCAGCGCGGGTGGAACCGCCGTGCCGTCGACGCCGAGGGCGCGCAGGAACCTGCCGAGCACCTCGGCGGGCGCCGTCTGTCCACCGTGCAGGTCCACGTACAGCTGGCCGTCCGGGAAGTCCGCCCGCAGCCGGTGTGCGACGTGCACGGCCAGCGCGGTCTTGCCGACCCCGCCGCGGCCGGCCACCGCCGTCACCACGACGGCGGCCGCATCGGCCGCACGCAACGCCGAACACAGGTCGTCGACCTCGGCGTCCCGGCCGGTGAAATCGGCGATGTCGGCCGGCAGCAGGCACGGCATGGCCTGGACCGGGGCGGCTGAGGGCAGGTCCAGGCTGGGGTCGCCGGCCAGGATCGCCCGCTCCAGCCGGTGCAGTTCCGCCTTCGGCTCCAGGCCGAGGCCTTCGGCCAGCGCCCGGCGGGCGTCCTGGTAGACCCGCAGGGCCTCCGGCCGGCGCCCGCAGCGGTACAGGCAGAGCATCAGTTGGGCGGCGAAGCGTTCCCGCAGCGGGTGTTCGCCGACCAGGCCGGACAACTCCCCGACCAGGTCGGCGTGCCGGCCCATGGCCAGATCCGCGTCGAGCCGCTCGGCCACCACGGCGAGCCGGCGTTCCTCCAGCATGGCCGCCGCGCCGGTCAGGCCGTTCACGCCGGACAGTGCCGGGCCCCGCCACAACCGCAGCGCCGCCCGGAACCCGGCGGCCGCCTGCTCCCACCGGCCGGCCGCGGCGGCCTGCCGGGCGGCCGTCACCCGTTCCTCGAACAGGTACAGGTCCACCACGTCCGGCTCGACGGCCAGCAGGTAGCCGGGCACCCGGGTGACCAGGCGAGCGCCGAGAACCCGGCGCAGTTCCGAGGTGCCGTTGTGGATCTGCCGGCGGGCCGTCGCCGGCGGCCGGTCGCCCCAGACCGCGTCGATCATCTTGTCGATCGGGACCAGCCGGCCGGCCGCGAGCAGCAACACGGCGAGCATCGTCCGTTCCCGCCGGCCGCCGACCCGGACCGGTTGACCCGACGCCCACACTCCGACCGGGCCCAGCAGCCGGAACTCCATACGTTTCCCTCGCGACGACTGCGGGCCAGTCTGGCCCGGCCGGCGCCGACACGCCAGCACCAATGCAGAACCAATGTCTGATCGAGAGCGGGCCCGGCCACGATCGGTGTATCCGTCACATCTCCACAATTCGTGAAAGGGATACGTGAATGGGAACTAGAGTCTGGACGCGGTGTGTCGGGCTGGTCCTCGCGCTGGTCGCCGGTCTCGCGCTCACCCCGGTTCCGGCCTCGGCCGACACCCTGTACCTGCGGGTTCTCTGGATCAGGTGTCAGGACCAGAGCGAACCGTTCTCGGACGAGATTCGCTTACGGGTCAACGGAACGCTGGCCGGCGCCTGGAACGACGTGGACACCCGGGAGACCCATTGGGTGGACTACACGTTCATCACGAGGAACCACGCGTTCAGCGGCGGGGTCACCATTGAGGTCCGTGAGGAGGACGGTCAGGAGGATCTGATCGGTTGGGTCTGGGTCGACGGCGGTCTGGTCGACAGCGGCGAGCACGAGGGATTGGCGAGCCAGATCGACGGCGAGTACATCGTCCGATATGTGGTGACCTCCAGCCCGTCCTGAGCCCAGCGTTTTCCGGTGGGGCGTCCGCCAGGGCGCCCCACCTTTCTAGTCCACTGTGGACGGTTCGGGTGCCGGTTCGGCGGCCGGGACGCCGCCCGGCATGACCAGCACGCAGAGGGCGGCGATCACGGCGACCGCGAGGACGCCGAGGTAGACGCCGTGGATGGCGGTGGCCAGGACGTCGGCGGGCAGGTGCTCGGCCGATCCGCCCGCGGTGACGCTCGCGTTGACGACGGCGCCGAACACGGCGATGCCGACGGCGCTGCCGACCGAACGGGCGAACAGCGTCGCGCCGGTGACCACGCCCCGGGTCTGCCAGTCGGCCGAGGCCTGCGCGGCGACCAGGGCCGGGGCACTCATGAACCCCAGGCCCGCGCCGATGACCGCGCAACCGGATGCGAGTTGCCACACGCCGCTGGCCGGGGTCACGGTGACCAGGACGATGCCGCCGAGGATGGCCAGCGCGGCGCCGAGCAGCGCCGTGTTGCGGAACCCGACCCGAAGGTAGATGCGGCCGGACAGGGTCGCGGCGACCGGCCAGCCCAGGGTGAGTGCGGCGACGGCGAACCCGCCGACCACGGCGCTGGTGCCCAACACGTTCTGCGCGTACAGCGGGACGTAGGAGTTCAGGCCGATCAGCAGGGCGCCGACACAGAGCGAGGTGGCGTTGGAGCCGATGAGCACCCGCCGCCGGAACACCCACAGCGGCAGGATCGGCTCCGGCGCCCGCCGCTCGACCAGGCCGAACAGCACCAGCAGCACGGCGGCGGTGCCGAGCACGGCGATGCTGGCCGGCGAGTCCCAGGCCCAGTTCACCCCGCCGGCGAGCAGGCCGAGGATGAGCAGGGCGCCGCCCCCGGACAGCAGCACCGCGCCCAGGTAGTCGATGCGGTGGGAGGTGCGGGTGAGGCGTTCGGTGAACCCGCGCTGCAACATGCCCATGGCCAGCAGGGCGAGCGGGATGTTGATGAAGAAGATCCATCGCCAGGACACGTAGTCGGAGAAGATCCCGCCGAGCGCCGGCCCGACCACCGACGACACCGCCCACACGCTGGCCAGATACCCGATCACCTTGGCCCGCTCGACCAGGCTGTAGATGTCGGCCACGATGGTCTGCCCGATCGGCAGTACCGCGCCGGCGCCGAGACCCTGCAGCGCCCGGAACACGATCAGCGACAGCATGCTCCACGCCGCCCCGCACAGCGCCGAGGCCACCAGGAAGATCGCGATCCCGACCAGCATCATCGGTTTGCGGCCGAAGATGTCCGCGAGCTTGCCGTACAGCGGAACGGACACTGCCTGGGTCAGCATGTAGATCGAGAACAGCCAGGGGAACTGGGCGAACGAACCGAGGTCGGCGACGATCGAGGGGACCGCGGTGGCCAGGATCGTCGAGTCGATCGCGACCAGCCCGGTCGACAGCATCACCGACAGCAGCACCGGGCCACGGTCGGAGCGCAGCCCGATGCCCGGTTCACCCCTCACACTCTCTGCGAACACCCGTGGCGCCGAGATCATTCCAACGGCCCGCCTGCCAACAGCCACCTCAGGGGACCGTGACGCCACCCAGCCACAATCCACCCGACATCCGCACCACCAGCTGGAACGCAACAACCGCATCAAAATTCCGGAGTGGCGGGCTGCGGGTACGGGATGGCCGAGCCGGTCAGGGTGAGCCGCACGTCGGAGTCCAGCGGCGGCAGGCAGTGCCCGGTGACCCGGGCGGTGACCGAGGGTCCGTCGGGCAGCAGGTCCAACCGCACCGACGCGTCGTGGCCGAAGTAGCTGATCTCCCGGACCCGGGCCGCGACGCCCGAGCCGGCGCCGTTGGGGTGAATGATCAGCTGCTCCGGCCGGATCATCAGCCGCACCGCGCCCTCGGCCGGGGCGGCCAGCGGAACGGTGCCCAGCACACAGTCGGCCTGTCCATTGTGGACGGTGGCCGGGATGAGCACGGCCTCGCCCACGAAGGCGGCCACACCGGTGTCGGAGGGGCGGGTGTAGACCCCGGCCGGGGTGTCCAGCTGGACCACCCGGCCGTCCCGCATCACGCCGACCTGGTCGGCGAGCGAGAGCGCTTCGGACTGGTCGTGCGTGACCAGGACGGCCGTGGCGCCGGCCGCGCGCAGCGCCGCGGCGACCGCGCGCCGGGTGCCCTCGCGCAGCGCCGCGTCCAGCGACGAGAACGGCTCGTCGAGCAGCACCACGGCCGGGCGCGGGGCCAGGGCGCGGGCCAGCGCCACCCGCTGCTGCTGGCCGCCGGAGAGCTCATGCGGGTAGCGGGTGGACAGCCCGGCGGCCAGGCCGACCAGGTCGAGCAGTTCGGCCACCCGGTCGGGGTCGCGGCGCTGCGGCCGGGGCAGCCCGAAGGTGATGTTGGCGGCCACGGTCAGATGCGGGAACAGCGCGCCCTCCTGGGGCACGTAGCCGACCCGGCGGTGTTGCGGCTTGGTCGAGTGGCCCGGCCGGAACACCACGGTGTCGCCGAACGCGATCGTGCCGCCGTCCGGGTCGGCGAAGCCGGCGATGAGCCGCAGCAGCGTGGTCTTCCCACAGCCGGACGGGCCGAGCACCGCCGTCAGGCTGCCGTGCGGGACGTGCAGGTCGACCCCGTGCAGCACCGGGGTGCTGCCGTAGGACTTGGTCACCGCGGCGATGCTGAGCTCAGTCACGGCCGGACTCCTTTCGCACCGCGCGGGTCAGCAGGTACGTGGCGGGCGCGGAGATCAGCACCATCAGCGCGGCGTAGGGGGCCGCCTCGCCGTAGGCCACATTGTCGCTGTAGCTCCAGAACTGGGTGGCCAGGGTCTGGGTGCCGGTCGGGGCCAGCAGCAGCGTCGCGGTCAGCTCGGTGACCACCCCCAGGAAGACCAGCGCCGCGCCGGCTCCGAGCCCGGGGGCGATCAGCGGCAGCGTGACCCTGGCCAGCGTTCCGAGCCGGCCGGCGCCCAGGGACTGCGCGACGTCGTCGAGCACCGGCGGGGTCTGGGCCAGGGTGGCCCGGACGTTCACCACCGCGCGCGGCAGGAACAGGATGAGGTAGGCGACGATCACCAGGCTGGTGGTCTGGTAGAGCGACGGGGTGACCCGCACCGCGATGGTGACCAGGGCCAGCGCGATCACGATGCCGGGCAGCGCGCTGCCGGTGTAGGTGGCCCGCTCCAGCAGGGTGGACACCCGGCCGCGCCGCCGCACGTACAGCCAGGCCACCGGAAGGGCCGCGACGGTGGTCACCACGGCGCCCAGCGCGCCGAGGCCGAGCGAGGTGCCGGTGCTGGTCAACAGCAGCTCTGTGTCCACAGTGGACGAACTGCCGACCGCGAGCCAGTAGCCGAGGCTGGCCAGCGGGACGCCGAGGGCGAGCCCGCACAGCAGCACCAGCCCGCCGACGGCCGGCACGGTCAGCCCGCCGAGCCGGATCCGGTCGATCGGGCGGGCCGTGCCGGAGCCGGTGCGGGCGTACCGGGCCCGGCCGCGCAACCGCAGCTCGGTCACCAGCAGCACCAGGCAGCACAGCACCAGCACCCCGGCCAGCATGTTGGCCGCCGCCCCGTTGAAGGTGGACTGGTACTGGTCGTAGATCGCGGTGGTGAACGTGGGGTAGCGCAGCATCTGCAACGCCCCGAACTCGGCCAGGATGTGCAGCCCGACCAGCAGCGCGCCGCCGAGGATGGCCGGCCGGAGCTGGGGGAGCACGGTGCGGGTGAAGGTCCGCAGCGCGCCGTGGCCGAGCGACCGGGCGGCCTCCTCGTGCGCCGGGTCCAGGCCGCGCAGGCTCGCCGCCACCGGCAGGTACACGAACGGGAAGTAGGACAGCGTCACGATCACCAGCGCGCCACCGAACCCCGCCGCCGAGGGCATCAGCGACACCCAGCCGTAGCTGTTGACGAACGCGGGGATGGCCAGCGGCGCCACCAGCAGCACGTTGAACACCCTGCGCAGCGGCAGGTTCGACCGTTCGACCAGCCAGGCCGCCACGGTGCCCAGTACCGCGCTGGCCAGCATGCAGCCGATCGCCAGCCGGGCGGTGTTCCACAACAGCTCGCCCACCCGGGGCCGCACGATCAGCCGGATGGCCTCGGCGATGCCGACCTCAAGGGTGGCGTACGCCACGAACAGCAGCGGCAGCAACATGATCAGCGTGACCACGAGCGCCGCGGCCAGCATCGGCCACGGCAGCCGCTCGCGCCCCGCCCGGCTCGGCCGGGCGTCCTCGGGCAGGAGCGTGCTGACGGACATCGGTTAGAGCAGTCCGGCGTTCCGCATCAGCTCGACGACCTTGGGGCCGTTGAGAGTCGCGATGTCGATCACCGGCGGGTCCAGCTCGGACATCGGCTTGAGCTTGGCGTTGGCGGGGACGTCCGGGGAGACCGGGTACTCCAGGGCCTCGGCGTTGTTGGCCAGGTTCTCCTGGCCTGCCTTGCCGGTCATGAACTTCACCAGCTGCGCCGCCTTGTCCCGCTGCTTGCTGGCGCTGAGCACCCCGGCCCCCGACACGCTCAGGAACGCGCCGGGATCCTTGTCGCCGAAGAACTTCAGCTCGGTGTTGTTGCTGTCCGAACCGGACTCGGCGCGGTCCTGGTACCAGTAGTAGTGGTAGATCACACCGGCCGGGATCTCGCCGTTGTTGACCGCCTTCAGGATCGCCCGGTTGTTCTGGTAGACCTTGGCGTTCGCCTTCAGGCCCTCGATCCACTTCGTCGCCTCGGCCTCGCCCTTGGTGGCCAGCACGGCGCTCACGATGGCCTGGAAGTCCGCGCCGCCGGCCGCGACCCCGTAGCGGCCCTGCCACTGCGGCTGCTGCAGGTCCATCAGCGAGGCGGGCAACTGGTCGGGGGTGAGCTTCTGCTTGTTGTAGACCAAAACGGTGGAACGCGCGGCGAACCCGACCCAGTTGTGGCTGGAGGGAACGAACTGGGCCGGCACCTGGGCCAGGGTGGCGTCGTCGATCTTGGCGAACCCGCCGGCCCGGTCGACCAGGCTCATCGCGGGGGAGTTCTCGGTGACGAACACGTCACCCGGCGAGTTCGCGCCCTCCTGCACGATCTGGTTGGCCAGTTGGGAGTCGCCGCCCATCCTGATGTTGACCTTGATGTCGGTCTCTTTTTCGAAGGCCTCCACCATGGGCTTGATCAATTCCTGGTGCTGGGCCGCATAAAGGGTGATGGTCCCGTTGGCGCCCGGCGAATCGCCGCAGGCGGTCACCGCCGTGACCAGTGCGACACCCATCGTGAGCGCGGCGAACCGCCTGACCCGCATCCGTACCACCATCTCCGCTTTGTTAGGCAAGGGACACCTAATTAGGTATGCCTCGCCATGGAGTCGTTAGCCTAAGCTTAGTTAGCTATGCCTGACTTGTGGAGCCTCCCCCTCGCCGCCAACCTGGCCCGGCACGGCGACCGGCTGGCCGTCGTCACCCCGGACGGCGCCGAGCTGACCTATGCCCAGCTCGGCACCCGGGTGGCCGAGACGGTCGAGGCGCTCGGCCCGACCCGGCGGTTGGTCGCGGTCACGGCGGCCAACGAGGTGGAGCCGCTGGTCACCTACCTCGCCGCCACCGCGGCCGGGCACCCGGTGCTGCTCGGTGCTCCTGGCGGTGCTTCCGCTTCTGGGGACACGCTGTTCGACACCTACAACCCGGACGTCGTGCTCGAACGCCGGCCGGCCGGTTGGCGGCTGGTCGAGCGGCGCCGGGGCTCGGCCCACCACCTGCATCCCGAACTCGCGGTGCTGCTGTCCACCTCCGGCTCCACCGGCTCACCCAAGCTGGTCCGGCTCTCCGCGGCCAACCTGCAGTCCAACGCCGAGGCGATCGCGAACTACCTCGACATCCGCGCCACCGACCGGGCATCGGCCGCGCTGCCGATGCACTACTGCTACGGCCTGTCCGTGCTCAACAGCAACCTGTGCCGGGGCGCCGCGCTGCTACTGACCGCCGACTCGGTGGTCGACCCCCGGTTCTGGACCATGTTCGCCGCGCACGGCGGCACCAGCCTGCACGGTGTGCCGTACACCTTCGACCTGCTCGAACGGGTCGGTTTCGACGCGCTGGACCTCCCGGCGCTGCGCTACGTCACGCAGGCGGGCGGGGCGCTGGCGCCCCACCGGGTGCGGCAGTTCGCCGAGTTGGGCCGGCGCCGGGGCTGGCGGTTCTTCGTGATGTACGGGCAGACCGAGGCCACCGCACGGATGGCCTACCTGCCACCGGACCTGGCCGCGAGCCGGCCGGACGCGGTCGGTGTGCCGGTTCCCGGCGGCTCGTTCGAGGTCCTGCCGTCCGAGGTGCCCGGCCAGGGTGAGCTCGTCTACCGCGGCCCGAACGTGATGCTCGGCTACGCCGAGACTCCGGCCGACCTCGCGCTCGGCCGGACCGTGCACGCGTTGCGTACCGGCGACATCGCGCGCCGCACCGAGGACGGGCTCTACGAGGTGGTCGGACGCACCGCACAGTTCGTCAAGCTGTTCGGGCTGCGGATCGACCTGCGGCAGGCCGAGCGGGTGCTCGCCGAGCACGGGCACACCGTGGCCTGCGCCGGAACCGACGACGCGCTGGTGGTCGCGGTGGAGGCGGCCGACGGCGGGCCGGTGACCGCCGCGGTGCGTGACCTGCTCGGCCTGCCGGCCGGCCAGGTCCGGGTGGTGCCGGTCGACACGCTGCCCCGGCTGAGCAGCGGGAAGATCGACTACGCGGCTCTGCGGCGGCTGTCCGGAGATCCGCAACCCGCTGCCCCGGCGGGGAGATCTCTGCGCGAGCGGTTCGCCGCGGTGCTCGGCCGGCCGCGGGTAGCCGGCACCGACACGTTCGTCAGCCTGGGCGGCGACTCGCTGTCCTATGTGCAGATGTCCATCGAGATCGAGCGGGCGCTGGGCTACGTGCCGAAGAACTGGCACACCACGCCGGTGGCCGAGTTGGACCGGCTCACCGCCCGGCCGAGCCGCCGGCCGGTCCGCACCGCGATCATGGAGACCAACATCGCGCTGCGGGCGGTGGCCATCACGCTGGTGGTCGGCACCCACGCCGGCCTGTTCCACCTGCTGGGCGGGGCGCATCTGCTGCTCATGGTGGCGGGGTGGAGCTTCGCCCGGTTCTGCCTGTCCCGCGACACCGGCACCAGCCTGGGCATTCTGCGCAGTGCCGCACGCATCGCGGTCCCGGCGATGCTGTGGCTGGCCTGGCGGGTGTTCGAGACCACCGACGTCACCGTGGCCAACGTGTTGCTGGTCAACAACTATGTCCGCACCGGAGCAGGCGGCTACTGGTTCATCGAGGCGCTGGTGCAGACCCTGCTGCTGTTCGCGGCGGTGCTGGCGGTGCCGGCCGTGCGTCGCTGGGAGCGCCGGCACGGCTTCGCGTTCGCCCTGCTGTGCCTCGGAATCGCGTTCCTGGTCAACTTCGCCGCGCAGGACACCCCGAGCTATCCGGAGCGGGCCATGGCCACGCACGGGGTGCTGTGGTTCTTCGTGCTCGGCTGGCTGGCCCACCGGGCGGCGAGCCCCACCCGGAAGCTGGTGGTGGCCGGCATCGCGCTGCTGGTCATCCCCGGCTACTTCGGGGACCCGGTCCGCGACGCGGTGGTCGTGGTGGGGCTGGGCATCCTGCTGTTCGTCCCGCAGCTACGGCTGCCCCGGGTCGCGGTGCTGGTGCTGGCCCCGGTGGCCAGTGCCTCGCTCTACATCTACCTGACCCACTACGCCGTGCTCGACCTGACGCTGCACCGGATGCCCGCGATCGCCGTGCTCGGCCTCGGGGTGGCGAGCGGCCTGCTGCTCTGGCTCACCGTCGACCGGCTGCGGCGGGAGGTGGGGCGGCGCCCGTTCACCGTGCCCCGCCGGGAGGTCAGGGTGGGGTAGTAGGTTGTGCTGGCCGCCCGCCCGCGTTGATCTTGACAGTGACATGTGGGGCAGGAGATGCTGATGTGACACAGATAACTCAACCGGCCCGGCGTGGAGGCCCCATGCCCCTGCATGTCCTGATCGCCGGCGGTGGTCTCGGCGGTCTGTGTCTCGCGCAGGGGCTGCGCAAGGCGGGCGTGAGCTGTGTCGTCTACGAGCGCGAGCCGGACATCGAGCGGACCGGCTACCGATTACATCTCAACGCCGACGGCGCCGACGCGCTGCGCCGCTGCCTGCCCGACCACCTCTACGAACTGCACCTGCGCACCTCCCGGTCCACCGCCCGCCGGCAGTTCGCCGTGACCCTCGGTCCGGACCTCACCGAGCGGATCACCGCGCCGCACGCCGGGCCGCAGGGCGGCGGCCCGCGTCCCTACCTCGCCGCCGACCGGGGCACGTTGCACCAGATCCTGCTCACCGGCCTGCGGGACGTGGTGCGCTTCGGCGCCCCGGTGGCGGGCTACCGCGCCGACGAGAACCTGGTGGTGCTCGAGCTCGAGGGCGGCCGCGCGGTCAGCGGGGACGTCCTGGTCGGTGCGGACGGGATCGACTCGGCGGTGCGGGCCACCCGGCTGCCGGACATCCGCGTGGTGGACACCGGCACGGTCACCGTGCACGGCCGCACCCCGCTGTCGGCCGACCTCGCCGGCCTGCTGCCGGAACCGCTGTTCGACGGCATAGCGGCGATCGCCGACGGCCACGGCACCCGGCTCAAGATCGGCGCCTGGCGCCCGGCGGCACCGGTCGCCGCGGCCTGTGCCGAACTGGCCCCGTCCGCCGGCATCGAACCGGTCGGCGACTACCTCAGCCTCGCCTTCTCCCGCCCGGGACCGCCGCTGCCGGCCGAGCCGGACGTGCTGCACCGCAGCCTCGCCGAGGCGGTGCGGGACTGGCATCCGGCGCTGCGCGAGATCGTCGCGCGCGCCGACCCCGCGTCGTTCTTCGTCGCGCCTGCCCGGCACCTGCCGGTTCCGCCGTCGTGGCCGCCCGGCCGGGTCACCCTGCTCGGCGACGCGATCCACGCCCCGCCACCGGTGTTCGCCGCCGGAGCCAACGCGGCCCTGCGGGACGCCGCCCACCTGGCCGACGCGCTGGTCCGGGTCGCGACCGGACAGCAGGACGCGCTCGCCGCGATCGGTGGCTACGAGGCGGAGATGCGCGAGTACGTCCGCCCGATCCTGCGGGTGGCCGCCGAACTGTGGCCGGCCGCTGAGCTGTTCAGATAGTGTCCGCGCCGGACATTCGGTGCCTAAGGCCGTCTGGGCGCCGGAATTAGGTGGCAGATTTCCGGCGCGGGACACTCGCCGACGCCGCTCAGCAGCCCGGTCCGGAAAGTTTGCTGTGAGCCTCGATCAGCACGGCCCGTGCGCGGTCCTCGGCGCCGGCCAGCAGCAGGTCGACGGCGACCCGGACGGCATCGGCAGCGGCCCGGACCCGGCAGGTGTCCCCACAGGCCGCGGTGCGCGCCAGCGCGCCCTTCAGGTCGTCGGCCAGCTGACGGTCGGACGCCGAGCCCAGCCCGGCAAGCACCTGCTCGACTCCGGTGAGCAGGTCATGACCGGCCCGTGGCTGGAGATCGGGCAGCTCATCGGAGCGCGGGCGGGGTAGCCACGGCCGGACCGGCCGGGGTCTGCCAGTCATCATGCGTTCCCCGTGAAGCCCCATGTGCCGATCTCCTTTGATCAGGCAACTTTTTTGCGGTGTGGATTTCTCCGGTGACGACAGGAGACTCCGGGATCTGACGGGGTTGGAACAACCCGGTGATCGGCATCGTAGACCCAATGCCGGGTGGCGGCGACCAGAACCCGACCTGTCTCGAGCGAGCCGCGTGACCTCTATCACCACGTCAGAGCGACTATCACCGGTAATTACGCCGATGCGGAGCGTGAGCGGAGCCCGAACAATCACGGATTGTCCCAGTTGTGGACATCCGTGACACGTAGGGAGTACAACGACGTGCGTCCATCAAGCAGCGCCAGGACCTGGCGATATCGCGCCACCCGCGCGGCCGCCGCACTGACCATCGCCGCGGCAGTGGTCACCGGGGGTGCCGTCACGACGGCCTCGGCCGCCGACAACCCCTTCCAGCGGGGCCCCGACCCGACACTGGCCAGCGTCAACGCCACGCGGGGAACCTTCGCAACCACCCAGTCCAACATCTCGTCGCTCGTGAGCGGCTTCGGTGGTGGAGTCATCTACTACCCGACCGACACCAGCCAGGGCACCTTCGGTGCCGTGGCCATCTCGCCGGGCTTCACGGCCAGGTGGTCCAGCCTCGACTGGCTCGGCCCGCGCCTGGCCTCGTTCGGCTTCGTCGTGGTCGGCATCGAGACCAACTCGACGCTCGACCAGCCGGACTCCCGGGGCACCCAACTGCTCGCCGCGCTGGACTGGGCGGTCAGCAGCAGCCCGGCGGCCAGCCGGATCGACCGCAACCGGCTCGCCGTGGCGGGCCACTCGATGGGCGGCGGCGGCACCCTGTCGGCCGCCAACCGGCGTCCCTCGCTGCAGGCGGCGATCCCGCTCGCACCCTGGCACACCACCAAGAGTTGGTCCAACGTCCGGGTGCCCACGCTGATCATCGGCGGCGAAGCCGACAGCGTGGCGCCGGTCGGCACCCATTCCGAGCTGTTCTACGGCAGCATCAACGGAACCGAGAAGGCCTACGAAGAGATCAACAACGCCAGCCACTTCTTCCCGCAGACCGCGAACGCGCTGCAGGCCCGGCTGATGATCTCCTGGCTGAAGGCGTTCGTCGACAACGACACGCGCTACGTACAGTTCCTGTGCCCCGGCCCGTCCGGGAGTGACACGCAGGAATACCGGAACACCTGCCCATTGACCGTGTAGGTACTTCCGGGGGTGTGTGGAACTCCGGGTGGCTTCGTGCGGCCGCCCGGAGTTCTTTTGCTACTTCCCGCGGGCGTTCTCCCGGTACACCTGCGGCGGCATGCCGGTGAGCTTTCGGAAGATGCGGCTGAAATAGGCCCGGTCGTGGAAGCCGACCCGGCGGGCCACCACCTGGATGCTCTCGTCCCCCTCGCGCAACCGCTCCTTGGCCTGCTCGATGCGCAGCCGGTTGAGATAGTCCCAGGGGGACAGTCCGAGCTCCCGGTGGAACAGCCGGCTCAGGTAGTCCTCGCTCATCCCGGCCGCCTTCGCCACCTGGCGCCGGGTGATCTGGTGGTGGTAGTGCTGGTGCAGGTAGGCCAGCGCGTGCCGGATCAGCAGGCTGCCCCGGTGCGGCACCGGGCCGGCCGGGTTGAGCAGCCGGCCGAACAGCTCCACCGTCTCGATCTCGGAGAGAATTCCCTTGCCCAGCAACACTGCCCGGGGATGCGGCTCGGCCCGCGCGACGTCGTGGGTGGACAGTGCGCCGGTGGACAGCACCAGGGCCGGCACGTCCGGACCACCGTGCAACCGGTCCAGCACATCCAGGCCGTCCATGTCGGGCAGCGTGGTGCCGAGCACCAGCAGGCTGGGAACCTCCTGACCCAGCAGGGAAAGCGCGGTGCTGCCGTCCCCGGCGACCAGGACCAGATGACCCGGGCGGGCCTGGGTCGCGAGCCTGCGGTACAGCGCCTGGGTGTCCGGGTCGGGATCGGCGATCACGATCGGGCCGGCCGACTCCGTGGGACGCGCCCACCGGATCGCCTCGGCCAGGTCCCGGGCCCGGCTGGTGCCGTAGACCAGGAACGGGGTGCGCCGCAGCCTCGGATGCTCGTGCAGGTGCCGCACCACCGACCAGTCCTCCGGCCCGGTGTCGGCGAGGTCCCACGCCACCCCGGCCGGCCGGTGTTCCTCCAGCAGCGCGCCGGCATGCAGTTGCCGCACCGGAATGCCCAGCCTGCGCCCCACCGCGGCGGCCTCCTGCGCGGCCCGGGCGCCCGCGGCCAGCAGCAGCGGATCGGCGAGCCGGCCGGCGGCGCCGGGCTGCCCGTCCGGCGTCGGCAGCGGGAGCGCCACCTGGAAGGTGCCGCCGTCCGGGCGCGGTTCGAACCGCAGCGAGCCGTTGTGCAGCGTGAGCAGTCGTCTGGTGATCGGCAGCCCGACCCCGAGGCCGTCCTGCGGGGACATCCCGCCGGTGCAGCTCACCCGGATCCGCAGGTGCGGCAGCAGCACGTCGGCCGCGACGCTGACCCGGCCGGTCCCGGCGGCGAGCCGCTCGGCACTGCCCAGCAGGGTGACCAGCGCCTGCCGCAACCGCCTGCGGTCGGCCAGGATCAGCGGCAGCCGGTCGGGCAGCCGGGTGCGGAACACGTCCTCCAGCAACGCGCCCGGGTCGACCAGCTCGGCGGACAGGTCCAGGGTGTCGATCTCGGCCCTGGTCAGGTCCAGCAGGTCGGAGATCACCCCGAGCTGGTGTTCGGCGCTGACGTTGATCTCCTTGAGCCGGTCGGCCAGCCCGGCGGGCGCGGCCGGTGCCGACTCCACAGATTCCAGCGCCAGCGCGACCTGCCGCAGGATGCCCTCGACCGGGGTGCGCAGTTCGTCGCTCACGCTGGACAGCAGGGTGGTCTTGATCCGGTTGGCCTTCTCGGCGGCGTCCCGGGCGTCCCGGACCGCGCCGAACAGCTTGATCTCCTTGAGCGCGGCGCTGATCTGGTCGCCGAGGGCCCGGTACACCGCGCCGTCCCGGGGACCGACCTCGAACAGGCCCAGCCCGAACAGCTCGTCGTTGACCGAGAAGGGTTCGGCCACCATCGCGAACCGCCGGCCGGCCGGCAGCGCCCCGTCCAGCGTCGCGGGCGAGTCCAGGGCCAGGTGCCAGTGCGGGATGCTCAGCCCGGGTAGCTGGCGGTCCAGCACCTCGGTCAGCGCCGGCACGTCCACCACCGAGGAAAGGGCATTCCCGAGCTCCCGGAGCCGCCGGGCGGTCTGCTCGGCGTTCCAGCGCTCGTACTCCAGCCGGCGGCGGCCGGCGTCGGCCACGATCAGCCGGGCGGTTCCCAGCAGTCGCTCGGCCCGGGCCAGCATGGCGCCGGTGAGCGGCGGCAGGAACTCCCGGCGCACCGCGAGCAGCGCCGCGTCCCACGCGTCGGTCTGGTGGCTGCCCAGCACCGCGGCCCGGACCAGCCGGTCGACCTCGTCGAGGAACTCCGATCCGCCGGTACCGAGCGCGCGGCCGAACGCGTCGCGCAGTTCCTGCAGGGGCAGGTCGGCGGCCGGGGTCGCGGCGACCGGTTCGGCGTCGGCCGTCAGCGCGTCCGGACACCCGCAGGACCGCCGGATGACCAGGGTCGACGCCGGCGCCGGGCGACACGGGCCGGACAGCCGGCCCATCCGGACCAGCAGGCTCTCCACGGCCAGCGCGCCCAACTCGGCGAACGGCATGGACACCGAGGTCAGCGGCGGGTCGGTGAGCCGCGACTCGGGGGAGTCGTTGATGCCCACCACGGAAACGTCCTGCGGTACCCGGACACCGCGCTCGGCGAGCACCCGGAGCGCGTCCACCGCGAGGAAGTCGCTGCAGGCCACCACCGCGTCGAAGTCGACGCCCGGCCGCAGCCCGCGAGCGTCCAGCAGCACCCGCATCGCCGCCGCGCCGGCCTCGCGGACGAAGTCCACCGGAGCCGAGACCAGCGTGCGGTCCAGCGGGATCCGGTGCCGGGCAAGGGTGTCGACGTAGGCGCGGTAACGCTCGCCGGTCACCGGGTTGGCCACCGGCCCGCGGATGAACGCCAGCCGGCGTCTGTTGTGGATCTCGATGAGGTGGCCGATCGCGTTGGCCGTGCCGTGGTAGCTGTCCAGCGCGAGCGGCAGGTCGTCCGCGCCGATCGTGCCGTTCACGCTGACCATCGGCAACCGGCCGAACCGCTGGGCCAGCCGGGTGGTCCGCTCATGCCCGGCCGGCAGCCCCAGCGTGGAGGTCCAGCAGATCAGCCCGTCCAGCAGATCCGGTGCCACCAGGTCGTAGATGGAGTTGGGCGGCCGGTCGGTGGTGCGCACCTCACCGCCGGGAAAGCAGATCACGTTGATGTCGTGCCGCCGTGCCGCCTCCAGCACCCCACTCCACAGGGTCGCGCCCACCCCCAGGTGGATGTTGGCCGTGACCAGGCCGATCGTCAGCCGGTCCGTCATGATCGCCTCGCAGTCCCCGTTGACTCACCGCAACATAGTGTTTACGGAATTGGCGAGGGAAGGCAAGGAACTGGCCCCCGTCGGGCGGGACGGGGGCCGTTTTGCCGATATAACTACTGGTCAGGCGACTCTGCCCACACCGGCGCCGTTCATCACGATCGACTTGACGTTCGCCGACGGGTCGATCGCGACGCTGTACCCGAGCGCCCGCACCGAGCCGGTGCAGCCCGAGGTCGAACCCGACGAGTTCACCAGCGTGTTGTTCCGGGCCACCAGCGCACCCGGAGGGGAACTGCCTTCACCGCAGTGGTAGGCGTCGGAGGTGTTCTCGAAGTAGTTGCCCTCGACCAGAACGCCGGCCTCGAGGGTGGACGCGACGCCGTAGCTGCGCACGCCGCCGTAGTAGTTGTTGAACACGTGCACCGCGTTGCCGAACCGCACCCGGGGGTGGCGCTGGTTGGTGCCGTTGAACCAGTTGTGGTGGTAGCTCACCCGCAGGTGGCCCCGGTCCTGGCTGCCGTTGCTGTCGCTGTGCCCGAGCAGCATCGTCTTGTCGTGGTTGGAGAACTTGTTCCACGACACGGTGATGTTGTCCGAGGCCCGCTTGATGTCCAGCGCGCCGTCGGCGCCGTTGAAGTTGAAATCGTTGTGGTCGATCCAGATCCGGGTGGACGCGTCCTGGACGTTGATGGCGTCGTCGGACCAGTTGCGGAAGTTCAGGTTCTGGATGATGACGTTGGTCACGCCGTCGATATCCAGGCCGCCGCCGGTGATGCCGGAGCCCGAACCGACGCCGAGGAGCGTCTTGTTGGACCCGACGTCCTGCATGCCGCTGATCGAGACCATGCCGCTGATCCGGATGACCGCGGCCGAGCTGGACTGCATGGCGCTGATCAGCGCCGAGCCGCTGGTCACGGTGATCGGAGTGGCGTTGCCCCCGCCGGTGGTGCCGGCGCCGTACCCGGTGGGCGTGCCGACGGCCGAAGCGGTACCGGCCGCCCATACGGTCAGTGCCGCGGCCGCGGCGACCGTCAGGCCGCCGGCCAGCGTTCGCCTCGCGATGGATTTACGCATCGGTGCGTTCTCCCTTTCTGCCGTGGATCCTTTGTGCCCCTCGGGAACCACGCTAGAGAGGTATTCATGGATAATCGCGCACGACCGGTGGACGATTGTGGATCTGCGCTTATCCCATGGCGAAGCTGGGGTGCGGCGGCTGGTTGTAGCCCGTGTTCTGCCAGGCCACCGCGAGCCGGTACTGCCGGTCCTGCATCAGCGAAACCCGCGAGATATTGGTCGGGTCGGTGGTGGAGTAGATGCGCAGCGCCCGATTGTCGGTGGTCGGCCAGATGACCTCCTCGCGCCAGTCGCCGAGGATGTCGGCGGACAGCGAGGGGGTCGATTTGGTGCCGTTGTTGGAATGCACGCTGGACGCGGTGAGCAACCGGGTGTCGCCGCCGGTGCCGTACTTGTCGATGTGCGTGCCGTCCAGCAACTCGCGCTGGGCGTCGCCGTCCCACCAGATCACGAAGTTGGTCGAACCGGGCTTGCGGCTGGCCACCTGCGCGCCGTTGGTGGCGCTGCGCAGCCCGGCCACCGCCGAGGACCACGCCTCGGCGCCCGGGTTGCCGGCCCAGACGTCCGCCGCGACCGCCCGGCCGTTGTCGCAGCCGCAGGATGGCGCGCTCCACAGGATCTGGCCGGTGCGGGCGTCGCCCATCCAGTGCGCCACCTCGGAGGTGGTCTCGGACGGCTTGAACACCTCAAGACCCGGCCGGGACGGGATGAGGTCGCTGACGTGGTAGGCGTCGCCGTGGTGGGTGTTGTTCTGCCACAACCCGTTGCCGTTGTCGTCGACCGCCATGGAGCCGTACAGGATCTCGTCGCGGCCGTCGGCGTCCACGTCGGCGACGGAGAGCTGGTGGTTGCCCTTGCCGGTCCAGGCCGAGCCGTTGGTCGAGGAGCTGGAGTCGAACGTCCAGCGCCGGGTCAGCGCGCCGTTTCGGAAGTCCCAGGCCGAGATCACGCTCCGGGTGTAGTAGCCGCGCGCCTCGATGATGCTCGGCCGGGAGCCGTCCACGTAGGCGGTGCCGGCCAGGAACCGGTCCACCCGGTTGCCGTAGCTGTCCCCCCAGCTGGAGACGGTGCCGCGGGGCGGCGTGAAGTTCTGCGTGGCCAGGATGGCGCCGTCGGTGCCGCGGAACACGGTGAGGAACTCCGGGCCGGACAGGACGTAGCCGCTGGTGTTGCGGAAGTCGGCCGAGGAGTTGCCGATCACCTGCCCGGTGCCGGACCGGCTGCCGTCGGCGGTCTTCATGACCACCTCGGCCCGGCCGTCGCCGTCGTAGTCGAACACCTGGAACTGGGTGTAGTGCGCGCCGGCGCGGATGTTGCGGCCCAGGTCGATGCGCCACAGCCGGGTTCCGTTCAGCCGGTAGGCGTCGACGAACACGTTGCCGGTGTAGCCGGACTGGGAGTTGTCCTTGGCGTTGGTGGGATCCCACTTCAGCACGATCTCGTACTGGCCGTCACCGTCGAGGTCGCCGACGCTCGCGTCGTTGGCCGTGTAGGTGTAGCTGACCCCGTCCGGGGTGGTACCGCCGGCCGGCAGCTGGATCGGCACGTCCATGCTGGTGGCGGTGATCCGCACGCCTTCCTCGGCGGCGGTGTCGACTCCGGCCGAGACCGGCCGCACGGCGTAGGTCGCGCCCGCGGGCGCACCCTTGTCCAGATAGTTGGTGGCCGAAAGCGGCGCGGAGTGCAGCGGCACCCCGTCCCGGTAGACGACGAACGTCGTGCCCGGCGCGTCGCCGGCCAGCAGCCGCCAGCTCAGGAACACGCCCTCGGCGGTCTGGATGCTCACCAGACCCCGGTTCAGCCGTTCGGCCTGCGGCGCCGGGGCGGCACCCGCCGCGACCGGGGCCGACACCAGCCCGACCGCCAGAATCGTCGCCGCCAACAGCGCGCGTCCACCACGCATCGCACCCATGAAGCGCCCCGTTCCCTGTGCGAGATGTCCCCGAGCCCACGTTAGAACGCGGAGTGTGGACAATCGCGCACAGGGTGTGGACGATCCTGGGTCAGGCCCGTCCGGCTCCGGCTCGCAGGGTGACCAGAAGCGGGACTATGCGGGGGTTGTCGATCCGGGTGTGCAGGGTCGGCGTCCAGCCGGCGTCCGTGCCGAAGTCCGGGTCGTTCGCGGCGTTGTAGACCGCGATCAGGTCGATCGGTTCGGTCCGGTGGCGCGTCTTCAGCACGTTGTCCCGGGCGGTGAGGGTGGTGCCACCCCAGTTGAACAGCAGCGCCGCCGGGTCGAGGTCCGGATGCAGTGCGAACGCGTTGCTCTCGGCGAAGATCTTCGACTGGACCCCGACGCCGAGCGCGTAGATGAACGGCGCGGGATCGGGCACCACGTAGAAGTTGTTGTAGACGTGCACCTGGCCGAACCGCACCCGGGGCAGGCGCTGCAGGTTGTTGTGGAACAGGTTGTGGTGCACGGTCACGTTCAGTTTGCCCGGGTCGGTGGTCGAGGTGTTGGACGACCCGATCAGCATGGTCTTGTCGTGGTCGGTGAACCGGTTCCACGACACGGTCACGAAGTTCGACCCGTTGGTGATGTCCAGCTGGCCGTCGTGCACCTGGAACGGCTGCCCGAAGTAGCGGGGCTGGGCCGAGTCCGGGTTGTCGCCGTCGGTGAACGTGTTGTGGTCCATCCACACGTGCGTCGCACCGGTCAGGGAGACGTTGTCGTACAACGAGTTCCACGCGCCGAGCGCGCCGTCCGTCGGATCCCACTGCGGGAAGCAGTCGGCCGCGTCGACGAAGTTGATGTTGCGGACGATCACGTTGTCGACCCGGTCGACGTGCAGGTTCAGGCCCTTGAGCACGGCCCGCGCGCCGAGCCCGACGATCGTGGTGCCGGCCCCGACCTTGAGCTTGATCTGGCGGGTCTGGGCCGCGGCGGAAGCCACCCGGGCGTCCTCCAGCGGTCCCTCCGGTTCCCGGTCCCGGCCCCACACCGCCGGGTCGTAGGCCGCCAGGTAGGCCTCCAGGGTGTAGCCGCCGGTGGCGTAGTCGGCGCAGTCCAGCAGGGCGCCGTCCGGGCCTTCGTTGCCGTCGATCTCGCCGCGCACGTAGATGATCCGGGGAGCCGGGGCGGCCAGCGCCGCCACCAGTTCGGCCCGGGTGGCCACCACGTGCACGCCCGTCTCGGGGGCCGCCGAGCCACCGGTGGTGCCGGTGCCCTCGGCCGCCCACCCGTCCCCGGCCGGCAGCACCTGCCGGCCGAGGGGGAGGTGGTGGGTCGCCTGCGCGGGCGGCGCGACCGCGAGGGCCGCGACCGCCAGCGCGACGGTCAGCAGGGAGCTTCGTTTCATCGCCGTACCTCTCACCTCAGCCGCCGGTGCGCTGCTTGTGTTTGGCCTGCGCATCGGTGAACTTGGCCGCGAACTGGTCGAGGAAGTCCCGGGCGGACATCTGGCCGAGCAGCACCTTCTGGAACAGCGGCTCGGTCTCGGTCTTGGTGATCGCGTTGAACTCCGGCAGGTAGTAGGGCAGTTGCACCACCTTGGTGCTGGAGTCGGTCAGCACCTTGGTCGCCTCGGCGATGTGCTGCTGCTTGGCCAGCCACGGCTCGTCCCGGACCTCGGAGTTCGCCGGCAGCACGCCGGTCTTCTCGGCCCAGTAGCTGTTCATCGCCTTGCTGGCGGCGAACTCGGCGAACTTGAACGCCGCGTCCTTGTTCTTGCCGCTGGCGAACACGCCGATCCCGGACACCGGGTTGGACACCACGGTCCGGTAACCCTGGTCGGACTTGGGCACGGCGTACGCGGCGACCTTGTCCGCGCCGAGCGCCTTGACGTGGTCGTTGTAGGAGCCCAGGTTGTGCTGCATGATCGCGATCGAGCCGCCGTCGAACTGGGCGACCATCTTGGGGAAGTCGTTGGTCACGTCGGCTTCCGGCGTGTTCTTCTTGTACAGCGCGACGAGCTTCTCCAGCGCCGCGACGTTGCGCGGGTCGTTGACCGTGGCCTTGCCGGACCCGTCGAAGATCGACGTGATGCCGGACTGGCCGTAGATCACCTCGAGCATCTGGGCGATCGAACCGGCCCCGCCGCGGATGGTGAACCCGTACTGGTTCTTGCTCTTGTCGGTGAGCTTGTCCACGTCGGTGAAGAACTCGCTCCAGGTCTGCGGGGGCTTCAGGCCGGCCGTGCCGAACCAGTCGGTGCGGTACCAGTACATGCCCGTGTTGGTGGACATCGGCACCATGTACAGCTTGCTGTCCGGGATGGCGGCCTTGACCGTGTTGACGACCTGCTCGTTCAGCTTGCCCTTCAGCGAGCTGTTGTTGACCCGGTCGTCGACCGCGTCCAGTGCCTGCTGCGGCACGAGGTTGGCGAGCATCGCGGTGCTCACCCCGCCCACGTCGGGCAGGCCGCCGCCGGCGATGGCCGTGTCGTACTTCTGCTGGATCTGGGCGATCGGCACGCCGACGTACTCGACCTTGATCGTGGGGTTGGCCTTCTGGAACTCGTCGATGATGTGCTGCCAGACCGGGGTCCGCGCCGGCCCGCCGTTGTCGTCCCAGAAGGTGATGTTCGTGGTGCCGCCGCCGGAGCTCGACTCGGAGCTGTCGCCACACCCGGCCACGGCCAGGCAGGCTGCCGTCACGAGCGCCACCGCTCTCCACCAGCGCGAGTTCACCATGGGTTCGCCTACCTTTCCGTTTCCCTGCCGGCAGTTGCTGCCATTGCCTGTGCCTCGTCACGACCGCGCCGTCCGTCGGCCACGAACGTGACCACCTGTCTGGTCAGCGAGTCGGTGAGCACCAGAGGCTGCTGCCAGGCAAGGGAGGATCCGATTCCCGGGTACTCCTCGACCCGGACGAACCACGGGTCGGACGACCCGGGTTGCGCGAAGATCAGCGTCCAGTCCCGGCCATCCGGTGCGGTGCCGGACATCGCGACCCAGGGCGCCCGGTCGCCGTTGATGCCGTCCTCGCCTTCGGTGTCCACTGTGAACACCGAACGTCGTGTCGCCGACGCGGGTGCGCGCCAGAAGAACCCGCCGTACCCGGCGCCGGTCCGGCCCTTGGTCGCCGAACTGCGGATCTGCACCGGGGCGTCGGTGAGGTTGGTGAAGGTGAAGCGGAAGTCCAGCACCCAGCACCCTTCCGGTTCGCCGAGGCGGGCGGCGACGGTGCGCTCCTCCCGCAGGATCGGCAGCCCGTCGCGGTCCAGCCATTCCAGGTGCTCGACGAAGCCGGTCGCGTCCCGCCGGGCGAACCGCAGATGCCGCTGCTGACCGTGGTCGCCGAGCCAGGCCGGCCCGCGTCCGGTCTGGTAGGTGCGGCCACCCCAGAAGTTGCCGCCGCCGACGTCGGCGATCGCGACCCCGGCGCCGAGATGGTGCACGTGGTCCTTCGGCTGCGTCTCGGTGACCGGGAGCCCGCCCAGGGTGCACACCGGATGCAGGTACGGCCGGGGCGAGACGGTCCGCGGCAGGTCGGGTCGCCAGTGGTAGGTGGCGACCTCCCGGTCGGCCACCCGCAGCATGTGCTTCGCCGGAGCCCAGCCGGTGTCCAGTTCGGAGTAGAGGGCCAGGCGCTGCGCGCTGCGCGCGGTCAGCTCGGCGACCCCGGGCACCGTCCGCTGCGCGGTCGCGGGGTCGATCTGCTGGTACGCCAACGGAATCGGGGCCGGATCTGGGGCCTGCCGGATCGCCTCGACCACCTGCATGAAGGCGCCGGCCCGGCTCAGCGGGACCAGCAGTTGGGCGCCGGTGCGCACGTGTGCGATCAGGTTCTCCAGCAGGTCGGTGCGCGCGTGTCGGGTGACGGTCTGTCCGATGTGGATCTCGTCGGTGGTGTAGGTCAACCGGGCGGTCTCGGTTTCGCCGTGCACCAGCAGGTACGGTTCGGTCCGGCCGGCGGCGCACAGCGACACCGCGACCGTGATCTCGGTGCCGGCGGCCAGCCGCAGCCGCACGCAGGAGGTGTCGTCCGCCTCGATCGGGTTGGCCCGGTACAGCTCCACGTCGATCTCGGTCACCGCGCCGAGCTGCTCGGCCTCGGCCACGGCCAGCGCGGTCGCCACCGCGTGACCGAACGGGTTGGTCAGCGCGCCGTCGGTGACCGCGACACCGGCCAGCCGGCGCCGGCCCGACCAGTCCGCGCGGGTGAAGTAGGCGGGCGGCCGCTGCCAGGCGCCGGCCACCCCGATGCCGCGCACCCGGCCGATCCGCCCGTCGGCGATCACCTTGCGCAGCACCGGAATCGCGTCCGAACCCAGGCTCTGGAAGCCGACCTGGCAGGCCAGCCCGGTCGACCGCACGACCTCGGAGATCCGGTCGAAGTCGGCCAGCGACCCGGCCGGCGGTTTCTCCAGCAGCAGATGCGACCCGGCCAGCAGCGCGGTGCTGGCCAGCGCGGCGTGCGTGTGGATCGGCGTGACCAGCACGGTGACCTCGGCGCCGGTGTCCTGGATCAGCCGGCCGAGGTCGGCCGACCGGGCCGGGTCGCCGAGCCCGGTCAGCGCCTCGTCCGGCACCGGCCGCACGTCGCACACGCCCACCAGCCGCGCCACCCCGGCGGCGGTCAGCCGGCGCAGGTTGTCCAGATGCCAGTGCCCGTGCCCGTGCGCTCCGGCGAGCACCACGCGGACCGGCTCAAGTGGACCGTTCATCCCTTCACCGCCCCGGCCGACAGTCCCTGCACCAGGTAGCGCTGAACCACGGCGAACACCAGCACGACCGGCACCGCGGCGACCACGCCGCCCGCGGCCAGCGCGCCGAAGTCCACACTGAACTCGCCGAGGGTGAAGGCCAGCCCGACCGGGATCGTGTACTTGTTCTGCTGGCTGATGAACATCAGCGCGAACAGGAAGTTGTTCCAGCTGTGGATGAAGGCGAACGAGCCGACCGCCACCAGCGCCGGCCGCAGCAGCGGCAGCACCACGATCAGGAAGCCGCGGAACCGGGAGCACCCGTCCACCCAGGCGGCCTCCTCGAGCTCCAGCGGAATGTTGCGGATGAAGCCGGACAGCAGGATCAGCGACAGCGGAAGCTGGAACACGGTCTCGGCGATCACCAGGCTCCACAGCGAGTTCACCAGCTCGAGCTCACGGAACGTCTGGAACAGCGGGATCAGCATCATCGCGCCGGGGATGAACTGGGTGCACAGCATCGCCACCAGGAACGCGGTCTTGCCGCGGAACCGGTAGCGGGCCAGCGCGTAGCCGCCGGACAGCGCGATCACCGTGGTGGCGACCAGGGAGGCGACCCCGACCTTCAGGCTGTTCTCGAAGAACACCCCGAACCCGAGCCCGTTCCACACGGTGTCGAAGTTCTCCAGCGAGACCGGCCAGGGCAGCAGCGTGGACGACCCGCGCGGGCGGACCGCGAAGACCACCATCCAGTAGAACGGGACCAGCGTGAACACCAGGTACAAGCCCAGCGGAACGTAGATCTGCCAGCGGCTGGGGCGCAGCCCGTTTCGCCGGCGTGCGGGTACCTGCGGCGGGGGAGTGCTCGGCGCGGCCGGCCGGGTCTGAACCAGCGTCATGACCGGGCTCCGAACTTGCTCAGCCGCAGGTAGAGCACGGAGAAGAAGGTGAGGATCACGAATCCCGCCATGGTCAGGGCCGAGCCGTAGCCGAAGTTGTGCGACTGGGCGGCGGTCGCGGCCACGTACAGCGGCAGCGTGGTGGTCTGGTGCGCCGGTCCGCCGCCGGTGAGGGTGTAGAGCAGGTCGACGTTGTTGAACTCCCACACGGCCCGCAGCAGGGTCGCCAGGATGATGGCGTCCTTGAGGTGGGGCAGCGTGACGTGGTAGAAGCGGCGGATCCGGCTGGCGCCGTCCACCGACGCCGCCTCGTAGAGGTCACGCGGGATGGTCTGCAGGTCGGCCAGCAGCAGGATCGCGAAGAACGGCACCCCGCGCCACAGCTCGGCGACCACCGCGGCGGCGAACACCGTGTCGGGGTTGGCCAGCGGCGCGGCGCCGTACGGGATCAGCCCCATGTCGGCCAGGTAACGCGACATGCCGGTGGTCGGGTTGTAGAGCAGCACCCAGATCCCGGTGGTGAGCACGCCGGACACCGCCCACGGCGAGACCACCATGGCTCGGGACAGCGCGCGGCCGATGAAGGTCTCGTTGATGATCAGGGCCAGGATCAGGCCGAGCACCAGCTGAAGCAGGACCTCGACGACCACCCACTTGGCCGTGAAGCCGAGGCTCTGCCAGAACAGCGGGTCGTGGAACAGCATCCGCTCGAAGTTGTCCAGCCCGGCGAACCCGTTCTCCCACGGCTTGCTGACGAAATGGTGTTGCAGGCTGTAGTAGAAGACGCTGACCATCGGGTAGACCAGGAACGCCAGCATCGCCAGCACGGCAGGGGAGATGAGCAGGTACGGCACCCAGGAGCCCCGGCCTGGGCGGAGCCTGTGTCGCCGCGGAACCACCTCGGCGACTGCCATAGCCGACGACTCCGTTCTGTCGCGGATTGTCCACAGAGGATATGGAGGAACACGTGGACAATCGCGGACAGCGTGTGGACTATGGCGTCACCCCGGCCATGATCACGCGGACCGCTCCGAGTCTCCGATCCGCGGGAAGGGCTTGGTGGAGAAGATGACTTCCACCGGAACCTCAAAGTACTCCGCGATGCGCAGCGCGAGATAGAGGCTGGGGCTGTACTCACCCCGCTCCAGGTAACCCACGGTCTGGTAGTGCACACCGAGCGCGTCGGCCAACTGGCGGCGGGAGATGCCCCGTTCGACCCGCAACATGGCGATGCGGTTGTGAATCGACTCCGTCATAGCCGGTGCAACACCTTCTGCCGGCGCTCGTCGACGGCGGAGCCGGACTCGCGCCGGGCCATCCGGCGCAGCACCACCGGAGCCAGCACCAGGCCGACGACCGCCCAGGTCCCGAGCACGGCGATGGTCTCCAGGGTCCGCCAGGACTCGGTGATCTCCACCGCGGCGGCCGCGTCCGGCAGCAGCGCCGAGCGCATGCCCAGGCCCAGCCAGTACACCGGGAAGAGTTGCGCGACGCCCTGCAACCAGGCCGGATTGCCGCTGATCGGCGTGAACACCCCGGAGATGAAGGTCAGCGCGCCCACCGCGAGCAGCCCCCAGCCGGCGATCGCGCGCGGGCTCTTCATCAGCGAGCCGATGACCATCCCGATCGGCAGGGTGGCCAGCAGGCCGAGCGGGAACACCCACAGCAGGTTCAGCCCGCCGGCGAGGCCCGCGCCGAACAGGCCGTCGATGACCAGCAGCGCCGGCACCAGCATGGCCACCAGCATGGTCGCGGTCTCCAGCGTGACCCGCAGGATGTGACCGGTGATGTAGCCGATCATCCCGTCCGGGACCGCCTTGGCGCGCAGCAGGGTGCCGTCCTCGCGTTCGGCGGACAGCGCGTAGCCCGCGCTGACCATGCCGGTGTACACGGCCAGCATGCCGAGCAGGCCGGGCAGCGCCAGCGTGGCCAGGGTCAGCGACGTGCCCGCCACGGTGTTGTTCCGGTTGAGGTAGAGCACGACCAGGAAGAACGCCGCCACGATGAAGTAGTTGATCACGTCGGGCACGCTGCGCATGGTGGCGGTGTACTCGATCCAGCCCCGGCGCAGGCCGTTGCGTACCGCGTTCGTCATCGTCCGGCTCCTCCGAACACGGCCAGGGCGTCGGTCGGGTTCCCCGACTCGAAGCCGCGCACCATGGTGATGTAGGTGTCCTCCAGCGATGCCCGGCGCACCTCCAGGTCGGCGATCTCCGCGCCGTGCTGGGCGAACAGCGTGCGGACGAACTCGGTGCCGTCGTCGGCGGCGTGCACGAAGGTCTCGTCGCGTTGCCGCCAGCGCACCTCGGTCTGGCCGGCCACCTGCCGGGCCAGCGCGGCGGCGCTGCCGTCGGCGACGATCCGCCCGCCGGCCAGGATCAGGATGCGGTCGGCGAGCTTCTCCGCCTCGTCCAGGTCGTGCGTGGTGAGCAGGATCGTGGTCTCGTCCCGGTCGGCCAACCGGTGCACCAGGTCGTGGAAGTCCCGGCGGGCCTGCGGGTCGAACCCGGCGGTGGGCTCGTCCAGGAACAGCAATTCGGGCCGCCCGACGATGCCGATCGCCACGTCCAGCCGGCGGCGCTGGCCGCCGGACAACGTCATGATCTTCTTGTCGGCGCATTCGGCCAGGCCGACCGCGTCGACCAACTCGTCGACGTCGAACGGCCGCCGGTAGGGCGCGTAGTACCGGCCCAGGTGGCGCAGCAGTTCACGGACCCGCCACTTGCCGTGGTCGCGCCAGGACTGCAGCACCACGCCCAGGCGCGCCCGCCAGGACTCGTCGCCCCTGGCCGGGTCCACCCCCAGCACGCTGACCTGCCCGGCGGACCGCAGCCGGAACCCTTCCAGGATCTCGATCGTGGTGGTCTTGCCGGCGCCGTTGGGCCCCAGGAGGGTGACGACCTCGCCGCGCAGGGCGGTGAAGTCGACCCCGTTGAGCACGTCCACGGATCCGTACCGCATGCACAGGTCGTGCACCTCGATCGCAGCAGTCATGCGCTTCTCCGTAATGTCACCCCGGCAATATATAGCAGGAGTACTACAACGCCAATGCCGCTGCTGTTCCGGCGCGGCGGACGCCGGTCTAATGTCCTGCCCACCATGGCATCGCTTCGGAAAACCCCTGCTCACGATGACGCGGCGGCAGGCAGGCTGCCGCTGGGCGTGCGGTCCGGCTACGCCGTCGGTTCCCTGGTCACCGGCGCCTTCGGCACCGTTCCCGGCCTCCTGCTGCTGCCGTACCTGACCGACAGCCTGGCCGTGCCGGCCTCGATCGCGGGCCTGCTGGTCCTGCTGCCCAAGGCCTGGGACGTCGTGTTCAACCCGGTGGCCGGGCGGATCAGCGACCGCACCAGGACCCGGCTGGGAGCCAGGCGGCCGTACCTGCTCGCCGGTGGGATCGGGGTCGCCATCTTCTTCGCGGCCATGTTTCTCGGCCCCGACACCGGCTCGGTGGCCGCCGACGCGCTGTACGTCACGGTCACGTTCCTGCTGTGCGCCACCGCCTTCGCGCTGTTCCAGGTGCCGTACAACGCCATGCCGGCGGAGATCACCCAGGGCGAGCACGAGCGCACCCGGCTGACCACCATGCGGATCGCCGTGCTGGCGGTGGCGATTCTGGTCAGCGGGGCGGGAGCGCCGGCGATCCGGGACGCGGTCGGCGGCAGCGCGGGCTACCGGGCGATGGGGATCGCCGTCGGCGTGCTGATCCTGCTCGGCACCCTCGGCGTGTTCTTCGGCACCGCCCGCGCGCCGGTGGCCACGGTGAAGCCGTCGGTGGCGACCTGGCGCGAGGCGTTCGCCGCGGTGCGGGCCTGCCGGCCGTTCCAGGTGCTCCTGGTCGCGTTCGTGATCCAGGCGGCGGGCATCGCCACCCTGCTGGCCGGGGTGGACTACCTGGCCCGCGTCGTGCTCGAGGACACCAGCCTGCAACCGCTGCTGTTCGCCGGGTTCGTCGCGCCCGCGCTGCTGGTCATGCCCGTCTGCCAGTGGGTGGCGGCGCGCTGGGGCAAGCGGGTCGGCTACGTCCTGGCCTCGCTGGTGTTCGTCGTGGCCATGCTGGGCGTGTTCGCCGCCCGGCTGGTGCCGGTGCCGGTCGTGCTCGCCGCGGCGGCGCTGTCCGGCGTGGGCTACGCCGGCATGCAGGTCTTCCCGCTGGCCCTGCTGCCGGACGTGATCAGCGCCGAGGAGCGGCGCACCGGCCAGGTCCGGGCCGGCCTGTTCGCCGGCGTGTGGACCGCGGGGGAGACGTTGGGACTGGCTCTCGGGCCCGGGCTGTACGGGCTGGTGCTGGCCGTAGGCGGCTACGTGTCATCCTCGGCGGGGCAAGAGGTGGACCAGCCGGACAGCGCGCTGACCGCGGTGGTGGTCGGCGCCGGACTGATCCCGGCCCTGTTCACACTGGCCGCACTGCCACTGCTGCGCCGGCGGATGTGGGACGAAGCATGAGCATTCCGCCCGAAGGGCTGCCCGCCGAACAGGTGCTCGCCGAGTTGCGCGCGCTGCGCGCAGGCGACCTGCCCACCCACGGCGGCCGGACCCTGGCCTACGTCTACGACAGCGGCCGCGGCCTGGACGAGCTGGGTGCGGCCGCACACGCGCTGGCCAGTTCCGCCAACGGGCTGGACCCGACCGCGTTCCCCAGCCTGCTGCGGATGGAGAACGACGTGGTCGCCGCGGCGGCGGCGCTGCTCGGCGGGGGCGCCGGCAACGTCACCTCGGGCGGCACGGAGAGCTGCCTGCTCGCCGTGTACGCCGCCCGGTCCGCCCGTCCGGACATCGACGCGCCGCGGATCGTGCTGCCGGCCACCGCGCATGCCGCGTTCCACAAGGCGGCCCGCTACTTCGGCGTGGAGCCGGTGATGGTCGGGGTCGACCCGGACACCTTCCGGGCCGACCCGGCCGCCATGGCCGCGGCCATCGACGAGCGCACCGTGCTGGTGGTGGTCAGCGCGCCGTCCTACGCCCACGGGGTGGTCGACCCGGTACGACCGGTCGCCGCGGCCGCGGCCGCGCGCGGGGTGCGCTGCCACGTGGACGCCTGCATCGGCGGCTGGCTGCTGCCGTACCTGCGCCGGCTCGGCGCCGAGGTGCCCGACTTCGACTTCTCCGTGCCCGGCGTCACCAGCATCTCGGTCGACCTGCACAAGTACGCCTACTGTCCGAAGGGGACGTCGGTTCTGCTGCACGCCGACGCCGACCTGCGCCGGTCGCAGTACTTCGCCAGCGCCGCCTGGCCCGGCTACACGATGCTCAACTCCACGGTGCAGTCCACCCGCTCCGGCGGCCCGCTCGCGGCGGCCTGGGCGATCATCCGGCACGTGGGCGACGCCGGGTATGCCGAACTGGCCGGGCGCACGCTGGCCGCGACGCGCGCGCTGCGGGCCGGGATCGACGGCATCGACGGGCTGCGGGTGCTCGGCGAGCCGTGCTCGTCGCTGCTCGCCGTCACCGCCACCGGCGACGACCTCGACGTGTTCACCGTGGCCGACGAGATGACCGCGCGGCGCTGGTACGTCCAGCCGCAGTTCGCGCACGGCCCGTCGCCGGCCAACCTGCACCTGACGGTGACCGCGGCCAACCACGGCTCGGAGCCCGAACTGCTCGCCGACCTGGCCGCCTCGGTCGCCGCCGCCCGGGCGCAGGGGCCGGTGCGGGTGCCGCCGGAGGTGGTGGACGTGATCGCGGCGCTGGACCCGGCGACCCTGACCGGGGAGCAGTTCGCCGGCCTGCTGGCCGCGGCCGGCCTGGGAGGAGCCGGGCTGCCGGACCGGATGGCCGGGGTGAACGCGTTGCTGGCCGCCGCGCCGGCGGCGCTGCGCGAGCGGGTGCTGGTCGAGTTTCTCGGCCTGCTGTACACGCCGGGCCACTCGGAGTAAGCCGAACGGACAAATACGAACCCCATTCGGGTTATGGTCGGATCCGATCTTTGGTCACTAAGGTGATGTTCGGCATGTTCAGCGCGGCAACGTCGCCGTGGAAGATCGGGGTTGCTCATGCGCACATCTGATCCGCTGGTCAACAAGGCCTCGTCCGTCCATACGCGCCTCACCGCAGGCGGTCTCGCCGTTCTGCTCACCACTGCGCTCGCTCTGGCCGGTCCACCGGCCGCGGGCGCCGACCCGCGACCCACGGCCGTCGTGTCGCTCGGCGACAGCGCGATCTCCGGTGAGGGCGCCGGAAACTACGAACCGGGCACCAGGGGGGAGAACGGCGACTGGTGCCACCGCTCGGCCAACGCGCTGATCCACCGCACCACGCTGGCCGACCGGACGATCAACCTGGCCTGTTCGGGCGCCAACTCGGCGAACGTGTCGCTGGCCGACACCACGCACTACACCGAGGGCTCGCAGGCCCGCCGCCTGATCGACGTCGCCCGCGCCAACCGGGTCACCGCCGTGGTGGTCCAGGTCGGCACCAACGACGAACCGCAGTTCGCCGACACGATCCTGGACTGCATCGAGGCCTGGCTCAACCCGTTCGGATCGAGCTGCGCCTCCCGGCTGCGCACGCAGTGGCCGCAGCGGCTGGCCGCGATGGCGCCCCGGGTCGAGCGGGCGCTGGCCGACGTGCGGTCCGCGATGAGCCAGGCGGGCTACGCCGACGCCGACTACAGCCTGGTGCTGGCCTCCTACGCCTCGCCGGTCACCGAGCGGATGGACGAGATCCTGCACGGCCCGCAGGGCTGCCCGTTCCGCCTGTCCGATGCGCGGTACGGCCGGACCGAGGCGGTCCCGCAACTGTCCGCCGCGCTGCGGGGCGTCGCCC
>NZ_DASTBH010000399.1:0-22544 GCF_035712165.1 Actinophytocola sp.
GCCAGCGTTCCCGGTCGGTGTGCCAGGCCCTGATGTACTCCACGCAGAACGTCGGCGTGATGATCTGGCACCGGCCATATGCGGCCTTGAGCGCCGAGGTCATCCGGCGCTTCTCGGCGGGGTCGAGGTCGAGTCCGGCCAGGCGCCCGATCACCTCGCCGATGAACCGGCGCCGGTTGATCAGGAACGACCTCCAGTAGGCGGCGTCCGCGTCGAGCACGCGGCATTGGTTGTCCAGCAGCCAGAAGATGCCCTCGGCCAGGCAGTCGCCGAGCTCTTCCTCGCGGGCCCGCTTGTCGTTGGCGAACGGGTCGTAGGGATTCTGCTTGACCGAGCCGGTGACCGTGGTCGGGCGCAGCTTGGCGTCGTCCAGGAGGAAGAACCAGTCCTCGTTGTAGATGCTGGGAAAGAACGAGCGCATCGACGCCTCGCCGACGGCCAGCGCGCCACCGCCGATGAAGGTGTCCTGGAAACCGCCGGTCTTCCGGTTGGCGTGACACACCACGGAGTTGTCCGGATAGCCCTCGATGGACAGGCCGACGGCATCGTAGGAGCCCAGGAGCCGGACGGCATCGGTGAGGTCGTGCGACCGGGCGATCTCGATGTCGTCATCGAGAAAGACGACGTTGCGCCAACCGAGGACGATGGCCAGGAGCAGGCCGAGGTTGCGTTTGAGGCTGGTGTCGGTGCGCCGCCGAAATGGCGTTCCCTTGAGTAGCTCCGTGGTGTCGAAGCGGGGCATGAGGCCGCGTGGCGCGCGGTCGATGTCGATCGCGATGAACTCGACGCCTGCGGCCCGGGCGAGCTTCGCGACCTCGGCCGCGCTGGAGAACTTGCTCGACAGGGTGACCAGGACGCAGCCGAGCTCAGCCGCCAGGTCGATGGCCGAGCTCAGGCGCCGTGGATGACGGGCGGTCGGCACGATGATGGCGTCCAGGGACGCACAGGTCTGCGGAACGAGATCGGTCCCCAGTAGCTGCCGATGGGACGGGTGGTGGTTGGGCGATTCCGCCAGCCCCCACCGGCGCCCACCGGTCGGTTCGTGGTTCAAGCGCCCTCCGCTGGCCACTCATGCAGTCGGGAATGCTCGACGGTCCAGTCCGGGGTGACGACCTGACCGTTGGCGATGAGTACCCGGAACAGGATGCTGAACGCGTCCCGGTGGGGAAAGCGGTTCTGCAGGTATCCCTCGTTCCGGTCCCGGAACCGGGCGTCGGTCAACGCCCGGACGGCACCGTAGGTCCCTCGTTGGAACATGCCATTGCAGATGGTGACGGTTCGTTTGACATTGAACGGGCTCACGCCGTGGTAGAAGTGTGCGACGTCCTCGACCAGGATCTTTTTGGCGCCGACTTTCCGCAGCTTCGGCCGGAACACCTTGCGCTCGTCCCTGTCGACAACCTCGAAGCCGCCGACCTCGGATTCCGGCTCGCGACCCTCCTGTCGCATGGGCAGTTCCATCCTGGCGAGCAGTTCCGCCGTCGCCTGGTTCCAGTCGACCCCGCCGAGCACGACCAGGTGGGAGGTGTAGTCGTCCGGAGTGAGCTCCGGTGCGGGGCGAATGTACACCTGGCTGGTCGGGTTCACCGCTCGGATGTGGCCGTGTACTTCAACGAGCGCGTCGAGGTCCGAGTAACGGTACATCTCGACGTGGTCCGGGTCGTCCGGGTCCGTGTAGGGAACCGACCGGCGTAGCCGTTCGGGTAGTTCGGACCCCACGATCGTGATGACATGGCCATCCGGGAAACGCCAGAGGCCGGCGGGCCGGCTCGCGTTGTCGGTGTGGCCGACGGCGAGGTCGCGGAGTTGGGTCAGCTCGTGCAGGAGCGCGTCTCGGCGAGCGCGTTCCGGCGCCTTCAACTGGCTCTCCTTGACAAGCTGGAACGGGTGTTGCGACACGGACCGCTCGGTGGCGAAGAATCGTGCTATGGCTTCGAGGCGGTCCTCCGAAGGGATTGCCGAATTGTGGGGGCTCTCCCAGGAGGAGATCAAGGGGGCGCTCACCTGCAAGGCGTCCGCGAGTTCCTTTTGCGTGACGGTCCGGCCGTCCAACGGTTGGCGGCGCAGGCGGCGCAGGCGCTCGGCAAGGCTCTGGCTGGGGTCGAACGACGACTGCTGCACGGCGCCGTCTCCTTGGTGAACTTCAGTGTTGCGGCTGAAGTCAGCGGTTCAGTCGACTATAGACGCTACTGACCGGGGTGAACAGGTATTACGGCAGCGAGTTGTCCATCTTCTGGCCCGGTTTAAGGCACTCTGACCATCTTGTTCTCGAGTGGGTGCAGGACCTACTCTGGAGCCGGACCCGATCTCACAGAACCTTAACTTACTTCACTGAAGTCGAGGCGCACCTCCGGCGACCCTGGATCATCGCCACTCACGGCCCCCACCCCCGTCGTTGAGAAAGTTGAGGTAACGATCATGTATCCCCTGACTTCGCGATACGCCCGACCAGCCGCGACGACCACGTCTCAGTGTCTCGGCGTACGCCGAGCTGAGACGGGTCGCGAGCAATGAACTCCCGGCAGGGTAGCCATGTTTGCCCTGCAGCCGGTGCTGCTGCCGCTGCACCGCACGATTGTGGTGGTGGACATTGAGGGCTCCACCACGCGGACCAACCCCGCCAAGGCCTGGCTTCGGCAAGCCATGTACAGCCTGCTCGAGCAGGCGCTGGAGGCGACCGGAATCGTTGAGCGGCACCGGGACCGCATGGTCGACCGGGGTGACGGGGTGCTGCTGCCGATCCATCCGGTCGACGACGTGCCCAAGACGCTGCTGCTCACCACGTTCATTCCCCGGCTGAGCGAGTTGGTGGCCGAACACAACGGGCTCCGGCCCGAGCACTCGTTCCGGCTGCGCGCCGCCGTGCACGCGGGGGAGATCCACTATGACAACCGGGGCCCGTTCGGCGAGGCCATCGATGTCGTCTGCCGGCTGGTGGACGCGCCGGAACTGAAGGACCGGCTGCGAAAGACGGATGCCGTGCTGGTGCTCGCGGTGTCCGACGACATGTACCGGTCGGTCATCCGGCACGGGTACGACGGGATCGACGACCGGGCCTTCGAGCCGTCGGTGCGGTTCACCGTGGGCGAGCAGCGGCACCGGGGTTGGGTCCACGTCCCGGGCGACGGCCAGCGTGAGGTCGAGGTCGTCCGGCAGCGCGACTGGCTCGACGATGCGCCGTACTTCGCAGAACGGCCCGCTCAGTACGGACCGTCCGGTGAGGACCACCGGATTCCGTAGGCCCGGCCGGGGGTGAGCTGCCGGAAGACCGTGCGCACCTCGCCGGCGACGTTGGACCAGAGCGTGTCGCCAGCCGGCGTCGGGTCGTCGACGTCGCGCTGGAAGGCGTCGGCCAGCCGCCAGATCCGGTCGGGCAGGTTGTCCAGGTCGAACCGGACCCGCAGTTCGAACACGTCGGTGCGGTGCTTGGGCACACAGACGAAGTGCGGCAGCATCTGGCCGTTGGGGACCCGGTAGCGCAGAGCGAAGTCGTGGCGGTCCTCGCGCTGCAGTTCGTCGGGCAGGGCCAGCACCAATCCGAACCGGTCCTTCGATTCCAGGGTTTTCTTGATCAGAGTGCCGCCGTAGAACACGTCGACGGTCAACTCCTCGACATGAACCGGAAGGGCTCTTTCCGCATCCGAGGTCAGCGTCATCGCGAGGTCGAGTTCGGTGAGATGATCTCGTTCCGCCACGACGCGGCGGAGTTCGAAAACCTCGGGCACGGGTTGGTCGAGCGCCAGCGAGATCTTCAGCTCGTCGGTGTGCCAGCCAGTCGCGGAGGCCTCGGCCGGCGTGATCCCCGATCCGCCGAGAAGACTCGCGGCGAGCTCGGCGATTCGATCTATTCCCTCATCGATGCGGCGCCGGGCGGTGCGGTCGTCCCGGTGAATCCGTTCCGCGGCCCAGCGCACCCGGTCCTGATAGAAGGGAAGGCGCGCGTCGCGATCGATTCCGAATGCCGCCAGCAGGGTGACCCGAAGATCTTCCGGTAAGCCGTGCGCCAGGGTCTCGAGACGGTCGGCGACCTTGCGCCGGATCTCCGCAGGTCCGTCGCCGTCGGCGACCCCGCAGACCTCGCGCAATGCAGGCCCCACCCGTTCACTGATCTGGCCCACATACAGGCCGCGACCTTTACGGAGAGTCCTCAATTCGCTGACGAGATTGGCGAAAATTCCCTCCATTGGTCCTCCGCGTCAAGACCTGATTGGGGCGCGCATGCGCTGAGTGTAACGGCGTGCGAACGCTTGCTCTTCGCCTCCCCGCCGTCCCGCGCATGCTCTCGTTTCCCTGGCCAAAGTTTGTCAAGTCGGCCCGGCCCCGACCCATCATCGCCCCTCGTTCATCAGCGCCTTGATCATGCTACTTCCCGGGATCATGCCAGACTTCCGGCTTCTCTTGTGAGCCAAACGACACACAGGCTCCGTGCCGTTTGTCATCGCGCGTCCAGAGCGGACAAATGATCATTATTTCGGGACGTGCCGGCAAATATCGACGGAGAGAATCCATGAAGGTCTTCCTGACTCTTTCGGCCGCCCTTCGGCTGGCCTTCTGGTTGTTCGTTCTGGGCATGGCGCTCGGCCTGCTCCTGCGGGTGCAGGCGGCGGGGGAGCCGCAGCACAACGACCCGGCGACGTCTCCCGTCGACGTCCGCGTCATGTCGGCACCGTCGTACTCGAGCGCGGAAGGGGGGTGTTGACGGTGCAGATCCACACCCTGTTGCTGCTCGCGGGTTTGCTCGCGTTGCTGGTCTGACCATTGTGATCACCTGGTCCCCCGGCATCAGGTGATGCGGGTGCCGGCCGGCCGTACTGCCGGTCGGCCGGCACCCTGCCCGCGCTCAATCGGCGTGGGCGAACGCTTCGAGCACGGTCGGCGCGACGATCACGATGCGGCGCCGGGACGTGGTGATGATCTTCCGCTCCCGGAGCACCGCGAGCGACCTGGCCACGGCCCGGCGGGAAGCGCCCACCCGGTTGGCGATGTCCTGCTGGGACAACGGCATGTGCAGGACGAGGCCGTCGCGCCCGGGCACGCCGTGCTGCTGGGCCAGCCGGGACAGAAACGCCGCGACGCGCTGTGCCACGTCCAGCGCGGCGAAGTCGGCGCGGGCGTTCTCCGCCTCGCGGAGCCGCTGGGACATCTGCCTGATCAGCGCGAGCGCGACCGCCGGCCGCTGCCGCAGGCACGCCTCCAACTGCCCGCTGGTCAGCTGGACCGTGCCGACCGGCTCCAGCGTCTGGATGCTCGCGGTCCGCTGCCAGCCGTGCAGCGCCGCCAGCTCGCCGACCGCGTCCCCCGGTCCGCGCAGCGCGACCAGGATCTCGTGCCCGTTGGCGGTGCTGGAGAAGACCCGTACCCAGCCGAACCTGATCACGAACACGTGGTCGGTCGGATCGCCCTGCCGGACCAGGATGTCGCCGGTGCCGAACGTGCGCGGCATCCCCAGCCCGAACACGAACTCGCGGTCGGCCGCTTCCAGATAGGCCAGCAACGACCCGGCGACCGGAGTCTCGTCATCCGCCACGGTGAGCCACCGAGGGTCGGCCATGCGCAGAGGAGTCCGTTCCTGCCGACCACAAGAACGGACTCCTCGGCGACATCCCCAGCACCTCCCGACCCTCGGAGTTATTGCGGGTATCGACCCGAGTTCGGCCAGGACCGGCACTGGTCCGGCCCGCTCGTAAGCGAGGATCTCGGCAATGGGCGAACGGCGCAAGAGGGAACGCTCGGACAAAAATGGCCATAAAACTAGACAACTACTGGACGACGCCGCGGCGATCAAGCCGGGCGCTCAGCCGTGCCATGCCAACTCGGGTTGCAGCGCGCCTTCGGCGGCGAGCAGCCCGTGCTTGCGCCACACTCCGGCCGCGTAACCGGTCAGCGACCCGTCCGCGCCGATGACCCGGTGGCAGGGCCGGATCACCAGCAGCGGGTTCGCGCCGACCGCTGCCGCGACCGCGCGGATCCGGGTCCGGGGCACGCCGACCCGCTGCGCCAACCGGCCGTAGGAGATCGTTTCGCCGTAGCCGATCCGGTCCAACTCGGCCCACACCCGGCGCTGGAACGGCGTGCCGCGCACCGTGTGCGGCACCTCGATTCGGCGGGTGTCCCCGGCGAGGTACGCCGCCAGCGCCTGCCGAGCCGCACCGAACGCGGCCGGCTCGTAGCGTCCACTGTGGACCGGATCGGCGAAGGAGACCGTGTCCAGCACCTCGGCGGTACCGGTCAGCACGAGCCGGCCGACGGGGGTTTCGATGGTCGCGTACTGGTTCATATCCCCAGTCTGGGCCGCCGGCGGGACCCGTGCTGGCGGAAATCGGCCATGCGGGTCAGCGCACCGGCAGCGGTAGGCCGGGTACCGGAAGCGGCGCGTCCAGGCAGGAGATCTTCGCGCGCACCGCCCCGGTCGGGCTCGCCTCGCCGGCCGAGTTCGGGACGTTGTCCCGGCGCGCGCCGTCCGAGTGCGTGACGCACAGCCGCCGGTCGGACAGGAACGGGCTGGTCGGGAACTCCATCGGACCGCCGTTGCGCAACCGGGTGGTGGCGTCCGGCGCGTTGCGGAACACCTCGATCGCCGTGCCGCCCGCGGTCACCACCACGATCGCGTTGCGCTCGTTGGCCGTCGCCCACACGTTGCCGGCCCGGTCGATCGCGATCCCGTCCGCGCCGTCCAGATACGGGTGCACGACCACGATGTTGCTCAGGCACAACGTGTTCGGGGTGAACGTGGTGTCGCATCCGGTCGGGCTGCGCAGCGCGCCGCGCCGGTCGAACGTGACCCGCCAGACCGCGCCGCGCGCCGTGTCGGCGATCAGCAGCGACCCATCCCGGGTGAACGCCAACCCGTTGGCCACCAGATGCTGCGAGCCCGCCGTGTCGGCCGCCGCGCGCCCGGTGGGCGTGATGGTCACCTGACCGGGCGGCAGGCCGCGCACGTCCCGGCCGACCCCGCCCACTCCGTTGACCACGTTGACGTCGCTGACCATCGGCTGGACCCGGAACATCTCGGCCGGCACGCCGTCCGAGCCGACCCGCCACACCCGGCCCTGCCCGGTTCCGCCGTCGGACACCCACAGCGCGCCGGTCCGGTCGAACGCGAGACCGTTGGCGCCGGGCACCCCGGCGGCGAACACCGTCGAGGTGGGCGGGGTGGCCGCGTCCGGGGTGAACACGTGCACCTCGTCGCCGTCGGCCACGTACAGCCGGCCGCGGGCGTCGAACGCGATGCCGGCGGGGCTGCACGGAGCCGGGATGTTGCCGACCACCGCGGCCGCGCCGCCCCGGGCGGACACCCGCCAGACCGGGCACGGGTCGCCGCCGCGGCCGGCCGAGTAGAGGTTGCCGGCCTGGTCGCCGGTCAGCCCTTCCACGGCCAGTGGAGCGCCGAACACCGTGGTGAAGGTGGCGGCGCGGCCCACGGCCGCGACGGCGGCGGGGTCGGCGCCGGCCTGCGGGGCCGCCGTGCCGGCGGCGTCGCCGGCGACCAGCAGCGAACCCGCGGCGACGGCGGTGCAGAGCGTGGCGAGGAGTTTCATGGGGGATCTCCCTGCGTGCGCTGAAGCGAGACGTCCGAAATGCGTGTGTTGACTACGCACCTCGGGTCCGCGGGGTTCAGCGCTTGGGATGCTCCGCCCGGCCCTCGTCCCGGACCGGTTGCGCCCGCTCGGTCCGTTCGCGCTCCTCACGCAGAATGCGATCGAGGACCCCGGCTGCCCGGCGCAGCCGCCAGACCAGCAGCAGAACCAGAACGGCTCCGAGGCTGATCCAGAGTGCGGTCATCGCGTCCACCCGGTGTTTTTCCGCTGCATCTGCACGTGAACGGTAACCCCGTACCACCCATTAATGCGACGTATGTCCCCCAGAAGGGTTAAATTACACAGACGTTTGGTGCATTCTGCGTGGCAACGTTTCCCGCGCCGTGAGCCACAGCAGCGCGGCGGCCAGGCTCAGTGCGCCGGTCAGTCCGAACGCGGCGGCGAACGACGTCCGGTCCACCAGGAACCCGGCCAGCACCGGCCCGAGCACCGCGCCGACGTCCATCGTCATCTGGGACACGGCCAGCACCTGACCACCCCGGGCGCGGGAGCCGATCACGTCGGCGATCGCCGCCTGCTGCGGCGGGCTGAGCAGACCCGTGCCCAGTCCGCTGATCACGGTGGCCACCAGAAAGGTGAACACCGAGTCGGTGAACCCGACCCACACCGTTCCCACCCCGGCCGTGACCAGACCGGCCAGCACCAGCGGCTTGCGGCCGATCCGGTCGGACAGCCGCCCGGACAGCGGCAGCATCACCACGTTCCCCGCGGCGTACACGGCGAACGCGGTGCCGGCGAAGGCCTCCTCCTGGTGCAACGCCTCGATGATGAACAGCGGCGTGAGCGCCACCCGCACCCCGAACGCCGTCCAGCCGTTGGCGAAGTTGGCCACCAGCGCCGCCCGGTAGGTCGGATGCCGCAGCGCCTGGCGCAGGCTCGCGGTCGGCCGGTCCGGGTCGTCGTCGGCCGCCAGCAACGTGGAGTGCCGCAGGAAGAACCACACGATCGCGCTCGCGATGACCAGCGTCACCGCGTACACCACGAACGGCGCGCGCAGCGAGATGGCGATCAGCCCGCCGCCGATCAGCGGGCCGGTGACGTTGCCGAGCAGGAAACCGGTGCCCCACATGCCGGACGCCCGGCCGCGCAGCGGCGCCGGGGTGACCCGGATCAGCAGTCCGAACGCGGACACCGTGAACATCGTCGAGCCGATGCCGGACAGCGTGCGCAGCGTGAGCAGTTGCCAGTAGGTCGTGGCCAGCGCGCACGCGCCGGTGGTCACCGCGACGATCAGCAGGCCGGCCAGGTAGACCCGGCGCTCGCCGAGCAGCGTCACCAGCCGGCCGCTGGCCGGGGCGAACGCCAGCCGGCTGAACGCGAACGCGCTGATCACCAGCGACGCGGCGGTCACGCTCACGTCGAAGCCCCGCGCGAAGGCCGGCAGGGCCGGCGCCACCAGCGCGAACCCGACCGCGATCACGAAGTTGGCCGCGACGATGACCCACACCTCCCGGGGCAGTCGTCCGACCTGCGCGGACGGCTGCGCCGGCTCCACCGCTGTGCTCACCCGTGGCCACCTCCGCTCGCGTCAACTCTGCCGGAGGCCGACGCATTCCGGCCGGCACCCGGGCTGGATGCCGGCTGGAGTGCGAACCGCGTCAGGTGACGTCGCGGCGGCGGAACCCGGCGAACCCGATCGCGATCGCCGCCGCCGCCACCGCGGCCAGCCACACCAGCGGTACGGCGGTGAACGCGGTGCCGGGCAGCTTCGGGGTGTGGGTGAACGGCGAGACGTCCAGCACCCACTGGTCCACCCCGATGATCGGGCCGACCAGACCGATCGCCACGAACGCGGCCAGCGCCGCCCAGCCGAGCACGCTGTACCTCGGCACCAGGCCGAACGCCGCGAACGCGATACCGGTGAGCACCATGGCCGCGGGCAGTTGGGCGAGCGCGGCGCCGAACACCCGGCCGAACTGGCCGAAGTCGCTCGCGGCGGCGTAGGACAGGCCGGCGGTCAGGCCCGCGACGATGAGCAGGAACGCGCTGCCGGCCAGGGCGAACACCAGGTGGCTCAACGCCCAGCGGGTCCGGCTGACCGAGGTGGCCAGCACCGGCTCGGCGCGCAGCGCGGTCTCCTCGGACCGCAGCCGCATGGCCGCCTGGATGCCGTAGGCCGCCGCGATCATGGCCAGGAACCCCATCTCGGTGGCCATGAACGCGTCGGTCAGACCCTGCTGACCGCCCAGCTTGGTGATCATGTCCCGGGCCTGCGGGCTGTCCGCGAGCGAGCCGACGTTGGCCGCGATGCCGCCGAACACCAGGCCGGCGACCATGAACCCGGTCGCCCAGCCGACCAGCGCGCCGCGCTGCAGCCGGGCGGCCAGCGCCAGCGGGCTGGACAGGCCGGCCGCCGCCCGTGCCGGTCCCCGCCGGTCCGGCAGCAGGCCGGCACCCAGGTCGCGCCGGGCCACCAGCGCGAACGCGGCCACGACCAGCCCGGCCGCGAACACCAGCGGCAGCACCAGCACCCACCAGCGGTCCCCGGCGAACGGGCGGACCTGCGCCGACCAGCTCAGCGGGGACAGCCAGGAGAACCAGGACGGCCCGCCGGACCCGGTCGAGTCGCCGACCGCCCGGATCAGGTAGGCCGCGCCGAGCACCGCGGTGGCGATCCCGGTCGCGGCCCGGGCGCCGGCGGTGAGCTGCGCGGCCACCGCCGCCACCGCGGCGAACACGATCCCGGTCGCCGCCCAACCCAGCCCGAAGGCGAACGAGCCGGCGGCCGGCAGTCCCGGGCTCATCAGCCCGACGGCGCTGAGCAGGCCCAGCACCAGGCTGGCGCCCGTGGCCACGATCAGGGCCGCGGCCAGCGCGGCGTAGCGGCCGACCACGGTCGCGCCGATCAGCTCCAGCCGGCCGCTCTCCTCCTCGGCCCGGGTGTGCCGCACGGTGACCAGGATGGTCAGCACGGCCACCATCGCCGCACCCAGCGCGACCAGCTTGTACAGGCTGATGGCGCCCAGCGAGGTGGGGTCGAACACCCACCCGTACAGCGCGAGCAGGGAGGGGTTGGCGTTGGCGCTGGCGCCCAGCGCCACCCGGGACTCGACGGTGGGGTAGAGCCCGATGGACGCGCCGGCCGAGCTGGCCGCGAACAGGACGAAGACCAGGATCCAGGCGGGCAGCAGGATCCGGTCGCGGCGCAGCGCCAGGCGCACCAGCGACCACGTGCCCACGAACGCGGTCATGACTTGACCATGGCCGCGTGCCGGCCGGTCTCCCTGGCCAGGTCGTCGGCGTAGTGCCGGAGGAACAGCTCCTCCAGGGTGGGCGGCTGGCTGGTGAGGCTGCGCACGCCGGCCCGGGTGAGCAGGCCGAGCGCCTGGTCGAGGTCCTTGCTGTCCACGTCGAAGCGCACCCGGTTGCCGTCGACCCGCAGGTCGTGCACGCCGGGCAGGCCGGCCAGGCCCTCGGGCGTGCCGGCCAGCTCCGCCGAGATCGACGTGCGGGTGAGGTGGCGCAGGTCGGCCAGGGTGCCGGTCTCCACCGTGCGGCCGAGCCGGATGATGCTCACCCGGTCACACAGGGCCTCGACCTCGGCCAGGATGTGGCTGGAGAGCAGCACGGTGCGGCCGCGCCCGCGCTCCTCGTTGATGCAGTCCTGGAACACCGACTCCATCAGCGGGTCCAGCCCGGAGGTCGGCTCGTCCAGGATCAGCAGTTCCACGTCGGAGGCGAGCGCCGCGATCAGCGCCACCTTCTGCTTGTTGCCCTTCGAGTAGGCGCGACCCTTCTTGGTCGGGTCGAGGTCGAAGCGGTCCAGCAGGTCGGCCCGGCGTTGCTCGTTCAGGCCGCCGCGCAGCCGGCCGAGCAGGTCGATCACCTCGCCGCCGGACAGGTTCGGCCACAACGAGACCTCGCCGGGCACGTAGGCCAGCCGGCGGTGCAGCGTGACGGTGTCCCGCCACGGGTCGCCGCCGAGCAGGCTGACCGTGCCGGAGTCGGCCTTGAGCAGGCCCAGCAGAACGCGGATCGTGGTCGACTTGCCGGCCCCGTTCGGTCCGAGGAAACCGTGTACCTCCCCCTGGTGCACCGTCAGGTCGAGACCGTCCAGCGCGCGGGTCCGGCCGAACGTCTTGATCAGGCCGGACACCGAGATTGCGGTTGTCATGCCGGTCACGCTACGCTCGATTCACAAAGTTGTGAAGTTGGAAAAACTTGTGAAGGCGGTGCCATGGCCAGCTCCGGGCGCGACGAGCCGGCCGTGGCGCGGTTCGTCGAACGGTTCGCGCTGGTGCTCACCGAAGCGGGAATCCCCCGGATGCCGGCCCGGGTGTTCGCCACCCTGCTGGCCATCGAGGACGGCAAGGCCACCGCCGCCGGACTGGCCGAGGCACTGGGGGTGAGCCCCGCCGCGATCTCCGGCGCGGTCCGTTACCTCGACCAGGTCGGCATGATCATCAAGGCGCGGGACCCCGGTGAGCGCCGCGATCACTACGAGGTCACCGACGATCTCTGGTACGAGGCGTTCGGCAACCGGGACAAGCTGATGCGCACCTGGATCGGCGCGCTGGCCGACGGGGTGGCCGCGGTCGGCCCGCACACCCACGCCGGCGAGCGCCTGGCCACGACCCAGCGGTTCATCGAGTTCCTGCTCACCGAGATGGTCACGCTGATGGAGCGCTGGCGGGAGCAGGAGCGGTCACGCTGATCCACCCGCTGGCGGGCAGGACCAATCGTTGGCCAGTGCCGCTGCGGGAGCGGTCAGGTTGAATCGCGCTCGGCGAACCGGACCAACCGGCGGGCCAGCAGGGCGATCAGCGCGCGCAGCGCGGCCCGCGCCACCGGCCCGGAACCCGGGATCAGCTCGGCGAAGCTCCCCCGCCAGACCAGTTCGGTGCCGCCCTCCGGCCGCGGCGTGAGCACCACCTCGGCCCGGTAGTCGCGCACCGGCATCCAGGTCCGCAGCACGTAGCCGTGCCGGCGGTCCGGCTCGTAGGCCACCGTCTCCTCCCGCACCAGCAACGGCGGCAACCCCAACGCCCGGATGGCGCCGACCCCCGCGGGCGCCGGATCGCCGTGCCGCTCCCAGAACGACCGGGGGATCAGCGGCCGGGCCCACTCCGACCACCGGCTGCCGTCCGCCTCCAACGCGAACAGGGTGGCCGCGTCCGCGCTGCTCCGCGCCGTGACCTCGAAGGAGAACCGCTGGCCATCTGGCATCTGGTGACCTTCCGTCGGAGCCGGTGCCGGCGATTCTGCCGCTATAGGTTGGCGGGTAGTCAGCCGACCCGAGGGGGACCCCGATGACATCAGCGCCGGACCACGTCACCGCACTCGCCGACGAGCTGCTGGAGGTGATCCTGCGGGCCGATCCGGTCGAAGCCACCCTGTACGGCATCCCCGGCTACGACGAGCTGCTGCCGGATGCCTCGGAGGCAGGCGAGGCGGCGGTGCGGGAGCGGTTGGCCGACATCGCCGGCCGGGCGGCGCGCATCGACCCCGCCGGACTGTCCGCACCGGACGCGGTCACCCGATCCGTGATCGAGGGCCAGGCCCGGTCCAGGATGGACTGGCTGGACACCAGGTTCGTGGAGTACACGATCAGCGGGATCTTCATCACCCCGGCCGTCCAGCTGCTCGCGTCGCTGCCGCTGGTCACCTTCCCGGACACCGACCGGGCCGCGGCCTACGTCGCCCGGCTGGCCGCCATCCCGGACTACCTCGCCGGTCTGGCGCAGCGGCACCGGATCGGGGTCGCCGCCGGACGCTACCCGGTGCGCCGCCTGGTCGACTCCGCGATCAAGCTGATCGACCGGTACCTGGCCAACCCGGACGCCGACCCGCTGCGCCGCACCGAACTGCCGGACGCCGGTCTGTCCGCCGAGCGGGACCGGGTGCTGGCCGACCTGGTCCGGCCGGCCTATGCCGCCTACCGGGACGTGCTCGCCGGCGAGATCCTCGGACACGGCCGGCCGGACGAGCGGCCCGGCGCATGCTGGCTGCCCGGCGGCGAGGAGATCTACGCCCGGTTCTCCCGGGTGCACACCACCACCGACCGGACCCCGGAGGAGCTGCACCAGACCGGGCTCGACCTGATGGCCCAACTGGTCGAGGAGTACGCCGAGATCGGCGCGCGGGTGTTCGGGGTCAGCGACCAGCGGGAGATCTTCCGCCGGATGACCACCGACCCGGCCCTGCGCTGGACCGACGGCGCGGAGCTGATCGCGGCCGCCACCACCGCCATCGAGCGGGCCGAGGAGGCCGCGCCGCGCTGGTTCGGCCGGCTGGCCGCGCAGCGCTGCAAGGTCGAGCCGGTTCCCGAGGTCGACGCGCCCAGCGCGCCCACCGCGTACTACATGATCCCGTCGCTGGACGGCACCCGGCCCGGGATCTACTTCGCCAACACCGACAAGGCCGAGCAGCGCGACCGGTTCACCGCCGAGGTCATCGCGTTCCACGAGGCCGTGCCCGGCCACCACTTCCAGCTCTCGATCACCCAGGAGCTGACCGGCCTGCCGCTGCTGCGCCGGGTGCTCGGCGTCAATGCCTACTCCGAGGGCTGGGGCCTGTACACCGAGCGGCTGGCCGACGAGATGGGCCTGTACTCCGGGGACCTGTACCGGCTCGGCATGCTCGCCATGGACTCGCTGCGCGCCGGCCGGCTGGTGGTGGACACCGGCCTGCACGCCAAGGGCTGGAGCCGGCAGCAGGCGATCGACTACCTGCGGGCCAACACCCCGCTGTCCGACCTGGAGATCGGCAACGAGACCGACCGGTACACCGCCTACATCGGACAGGCGCTGTCCTACATGGTCGGCCGGCTGGAGATCCAGCGGATCCGGGCCCGCGCCGAGGAGGAGCTCGGCGCCGCGTTCGACATCCGCGCGTTCCACGACGTGGTGCTGGGCGGCGGCTCCCTGCCGCTCACCGTGCTGGCCGACGTGGTGTCCCGGTGGACCGCCGAACGGCTCAACCCAGCTTGAAGCCCGCCAGGATCTCCTCAGCCAGCGGATCGGGCAGGCCCGGCGGTGTCGCCGGGCCACCGGCCAGGTCGTTGACCACCACGAGCATTCGGATCGTGGCCTTGCCGCCCCGCTCGACCGGAACGCCGAGGATGGCCACCTCGCCGGAGGTCGCGTCGCACTCGGGCTTGGCCGGCGTGACGGTCAGCTTGACGGTGAGGGTCGCGCCCTTCTTGCCGTCCACGGTCGTCTCGGTCGGCGCCGGCGTCTCCAGCTTCGGGCTGCGGTAGTAGGTGTTGGCGAAGGAGGTGGCGAAGTCGGTGACCGTCTTGTTCAGGTCCAGGTCGGCGCCGGACTTGCTCTGCACCTCGCCGGCGGCGGTGAAGCCGCGGAAGTAGTTGCTGCCGCCGCAGTCGTACGGCCCGACCAGGGCGCCGCGGATGAAGTTGACGCCCAGACCGCTGTCCTGCGGCCGAGGGTCCGCCTGCCAGCCCGGAGGCGTGAGGTAGGTGTCGTCGAGGGGCGTCCTGATCTCGGTCCAGCCGGGTTTGGCCGTGGGCTTGCGGCTGCTCGTCGGTAACCTGCGGGACGAGGGTGGGGCGCTGCGCGGCGCGGGCCGGCTGGACGTGGCGCCGCCGCCCGCCGTCGGGGAGGGCTCGTCGTTGCGGTTGAGCACCACGATCGTCACCACCGCGCCGACCACGGCCACGATCGCGATCACGCTCAGGATGATCGGCAGCTTGGAGCGCTTCGGCGGCTCCGGGGGAAACCCGTAGCCGGTCTGGTAGGCGGGGTAGGCCGAGGTCTGCCCCGGGCCGTACTGCCCCTGGTACGGATCGGTGGGGTACTGCCCGGGGGCGCCGCCGTACGGGTCCTGTCCCCACTGCCCGGGTTGGCCGGGTGCGCCCCCGTACTGGCCCCCCGCGTTCTGGCCCCCGTACGGGTCCTGCTGGGGATTCCAACCGCCGCCGGGGTAGCCGCCCTCGTTGCCCTGCCATCCAGTCACGATGGGCACCCTAGCCCGGCCACTGTCCGTGCGGGCACCGTTCCGGAGATCACGTTCCGTGCCGGGCCGCCCGGTTCCGGCCGGGCGCGCCGTCGCTCGCGTCGGTTAGGTTGGATCCATGGTCCAAGCGCCGCAGCAGACCCGAAGGCCCGTGCTGCTCACCTGGCAGCGGGAGGAGTGGCCGAGTCTGGAGTCGGCGCGGTTGCTCTACTCCGGGCAGCGCCTGCGCGCCTCCGGCCGGATCGTCGCCGCGGCCAACGCCACCACCGGGGTGGAGGCGTTCAACGCCTCGTTCAGCGCGGCGGTCGAGCGGGCCGAGGAGGCCGGCCGGCTGCTGTTCCGCACCACCACCGCGGACGAGGAGCGCCAGGTGTCGGTCAGCCGGACCGAGGACGGCGTGTGGCTGATCGACCACGGCACCGGCAGCCAGCAGCGCAACGCGTTCGACGGCGCGGTCGATGTGGATGTGGCCGGCGCGGTCACGTTCAACGCGCTGCCGATCCGCCGGCTCGGCCTGCACCGTGAAGCCGGTGAGCACGAGCTACCGGTGCTGTGGGTGTCGCTGCCCGACCTGGCCGTGCGGCTGGTGCGGCAGACCTACCGGACGGTGTCGATCGCCGATGACCATGCGGTGATCAACTACTCGGACGGCGGGTACGCCGCCGACCTCACCGTCGACCGGGACGGCATGGTGGTCGACTTCCCGGGCCGGGCGCACCGGATCTAGGTGCGCTACCGCACCGTGAACGAGGCGTAGGACACCACCGACGAGGTCGAAGGATCCACGCCGACCGCCAGCACCTGGATCGTGTGCCCGCCGCCGGCGATGCCCACGGTGTTGAGCGCGATGCGCCACCGGCCGCCGACACCCGGACCGGCCGTGTCGGTCGGGATCGCGGCCAGCAGCTTGCGGTCCAGGCTGATCTCGATGCCGGCCAGACCGGCCACGGCGCCGGACCGCTGCTGCGCCTCGGCGGCGTCCAGCAGCACGTCCAGCACCAGCCGCCCGCGCGCCAGTTCCACCATCGGCGCGACCGGAGTGCCGGCCGCGTCGAGCAGCCTCGCCACGGGTTCGGCGAGCACCGGCGCGGGCCGGGCCAGCGGCGCGTTGGCCGGCCGGGACGCCGGCGCCGGCGCGGTCGTTCCGGCCAGTTCCAACTCGGCGGTGAGCACCTGGGTGGCCAGGCCGTCCTCCTCGGTGCTGGACCGCACCACCACCGCGATGACATCGATGTGCTGGTTGAGCACCAGCGCGTCGGCCGGGATGTCGGCCACCATCGGCAACCGCACGCCGGGCACCTTCGGCTGACCGGTCACTGCCGGGCGCAGCGGGAGCTGCCGGCCGGCGATGTCCACCCCGAACTGTTCGCCGGGCACCGGACCCCGTTGCGGGACAAGGGTGACCCGCAACTGTCCACTGCGGACACCGAGGACCGGGCGGCCGGTGGCGGTGGTCTGCGACTGGCGTGCCGGGCCGGCGACGTCCCGCTCGAAGTCGACCCGGGGAGCGGGAACCAGCGGCGGCGGCGCGGTGGCCGCCCCGGTGAAGCCGATCAGGTCGACCGCGGCGCGCAGCCCCCCGGTGCTGCCTGCGAACCCGACCAGGGCGGTGGCCTCGGTGAACGACGGCACCACGGCGCCTGCGCCGACCAGCACCCCGTCCCGCAGCACCAGCACGCCGTCGGTGCGCAGCACCATCTCCCAGCGCACCGACACCCCGGGCTCGGCAGGCGGCGTCGGGTTCACCGGGATCTCCCGGCCGGGCAGCGGGGTGCCGGGCGCCACCGCCACCCGGACGGTGGTGCCGCCCTCGGCGGCCCGGTGCCCGGTGATCACCGTCCGGATCGTGCCCGGCGGCAGCGAGTCGTCCACCAGGGTCTGCCCGGCCATCCCGTCGCCGGGCCGGGGCGGCCGGCCGATCAGGTCCACCGGTCCCGGCACCAGGTCCAGGGTGAGCTGGCCGGTGAGCCCGGGCCGGTCGGTCTGCACCACGAACCGGCCGAGCTCCCCGTTCGGGGCACTGGCCGGGTCGAGCAACCGGATCGGGGTGCGCGAGCGCAGCGCGACGGCCTCGTCGCTGTCCCCGCACCCGCCGGTGATCATCATCCGCCGGGAGTCCTCGCCGGCGCCGCGGGTCGCCTTGGTGCAGTTGCCGATGCCGACCACCGCCCACCGCTGCGGATCCGGCACCACGTGCCCGTCGAACCGGTCGACGAAGGCGAACGGGGTCGGGTCGGCCAGGCCCGGCGTCGGCGTGCCGGTGGTCCGCGCGGGCTCCGAGCGCTGGCCGAACGAGTCGACCGTGCGCACCTCGAGCTGGTACTGGGCGTCGTTGTCCAACCCGTCGAGCTGGATGACCGGCTCGGCGACGAACCGGGTGTGGTTGGGCCGCCTGCCCGGCCCCCAGCGCACCTCGTAACCGGCGGCGCCCGCGGGTTCGGGGGCGCCGACCCGGCCCGGCCCCCAACCGATCACGAGGCGGTGCGATCCCGGCCGGACGTCCAGCCGGGCCGGCGCGGCCGGCGGGTCTCCCCGCTGGGGCACGATGACCGACTCGTCGGCGAAGGGCCGCACCGAGGTCTGCAGGGTGGGCAGCGGAGCAGGCAGCTGCTCGGACACCCCGGAGTCGGGGTCGCGCAGCAGCACCACCGCACCGCCGATCAGCACCAGACCCGCGCCGGCGATCGCGATCCTGTGCAGGCGGCGCCGGTCCACGCCTTACGTTAGGGCGCGGGGCGCCGCCTTGGGAAGCTCGACGAGGGCGGCGTCGGCCTCGAAACCGACGACCCAGCCGCCCTGCCGGCCGACCGCCGCCAGTTCGGCGCGCACGTCGGGTCCGGTGAGGTCGATCTTGGTCGGGGTGCGCTCGCCGCCGCGCACCGCGTCGAGTGCCGCCCGGCCGGCGTTGCCGCTGGTCACCGTGGCCCGCAGGGACCCGGTCGAGGCCAGCGCGCCGCGCGCGACGCCCAACCGGCCCAGCGCGTCGTCGACCGCCGCCAGCAGCCGGTCCCGGTTGCCCTCGCACATCGCCAGCACCAGTTCCGCGCGGGAGCCGGCCACCCGGGTGCCGTCGGTGAACGAGCCGGCGGCCAGGGCCAGCGCCAGCGGACCGCCGTCGGCTCCGGTCCCGGCCAGCACCGCGGCCAGCACGTGCGGCAGGTGCGACACCCGGGCGACCGCCGCGTCGTGCTCCGCCGCCGAGGCCGGCACCACCCGCGCGGCGCAGTCCAGCGCCAGCCCGGCCACCGCCCGCCAGGTGTCCAGGTCGGTGTCCGGCTCGACCGTGACCACCCAGGAAGCCCGCTCGAACAGCAGGGCCGAGCCCGCCGCCCAGCCGGACACCGCCGCGCCGGCCATCGGATGCCCGCCGGCGTACCGGGTCCCCGGCAGAATCCGCCGAACGTCGGCCAGCACCGGCCCCTTCACGCTGACCACGTCGGTGAGCAGGCAGCCCGGGGCCAGCGCCGCGACCCGGCCGAGCACCGCGGCCACCGCGGGCAGCGGAACGGCCAGCACCACGAGGGCGTCCTCGCGGGCCGCCCTGGTCAGCGCCGCGTCCACTGTGGACTCGATGGCGAAGCCGTCGGCCCGGGCCGCCGCGCCGTCCTCGGCGGAGGCGGTCGCGCCCCAGCCGTCCCACCCGGCGGCGCGGGCCGCGCGCAGCACCGAACCGCCGATGAGCCCCAACCCGATCACACACACTGCCCGCACCGGGCCATCCTTTCCGTTGCGGGCTACCGCAACGCGTCCAGGGCGAAAGCGGCGTAGGTCGCGACGCCGCCGGCGAAGGCGGACTCGTCGAAATGCACGCGGTTGGAGTGGTTGGGCGCGGCCTGCGCGGGCTCGGAGCCCGGCGGGCAGGCGCCCAGGAAGGCCAGCGCCCCCGGCACCTTTTGCAGCACGTAGGAGAAGTCCTCCGAGGCCATCACGGGGTTGGCCAGCGTCGCGCCGTTGCCCGCGCCGAGCACCGAGCCGGCCAGGTCGATCACCCGCTGCGCGACACCGTCGTCGTTGACCGTCGGCGGGTAGCCGGCGCGGATCTCCACCGACACCTGGCACCCGTGCGCGGCGCCGATGTGCTCACACAGCCGGGTGATCTCCTCGTGCATCAGCGCCCGGGTCTGCGCCGTCATCGTGCGCACGGTGCCTTCCAGCTCCGCGCACTCCGGGATGATGTTGGTGGTGGTGCCTGCGGAGATCCGGGCCACGGTCAGCACCACGGGCTCGAACGCGTTGACCCGTCTGGTCACCATGGTGTGCAGCGCGCCGACCATGGCCGCGGCCGCCGGCACCGGGTCCAGCGCGTCGTCCGGCAGCGCGCCGTGGCCGCCCCGCCCGGTCACCCGGACCAGGAACGAGTCGGCGGCCGCCATGATCGTCCCGGCCCGGGTGCACACCAGCCCGGACGGCGCGGTCGAGGTGATGTGCAGCGCGAACGCCCGCTCGACCGGGTCGCCCGCGGCGTCCAGCAGGCCCTCGTCGAGCATGTGCCGGGCGCCGTGGTGGCCCTCCTCGCCGGGTTGGAACATGAACACGACCTTGCCGGCCAGCGCGTCGCGCCGGGAGTGCAGCAGCCGGGCCGCCGAGACCAGCATCGCGGTGTGCGTGTCGTGCCCGCAGGCGTGCATCGAGCCGGGCTCCTCCGAGGCGAACGGCAGCCCGCTGTCCTCCTGCAGCGGCAGCGCGTCCATGTCACCGCGCAGCAGCACCGCCGGACCCGGCCGGGCGCCGTCCAGCACCGCCACCACCGAGCTGCACGCCGTGCCGGTGCGCACCCGCAGGTCCAGGCCGGACAGCGCGTGCAGCACCGCGGCCTGGGATCGGGGCAGGTCAAGGCCCTGCTCCGGGTGTTTGTGCAGCAGCCGCCGGAGGGCGACGGTCCGGGGCTGCAGGGCCCGGGCGGCTTCCAGCAGACCGGTGAAGCGCGGGTCGGAGGTCAGGCCGGCGGGTGGGCTGGACCGATCGGCGACGATGACCTTCATACCTTTGATACTGACACGCCCGCCCGAGATCGACCGGTGCTTCCTGCGGGACCGCAAGGGGGAATACCGTGTGGGCATGGCGGAGCAGGAGCCCGTGCCGGGCTTCGCGGTTGCGGTTGTCCGTGAGGACGGTAAGTGGCGGTGCACGGCACTGGACACCGGGGCCCTACGTGAGCTGGACGCGGCCATCACCGAACTGCGGAAGATCAGGTCGACCGGCGCGGTGTTCGGGCTGCTGGCCGTGGACGACGAGTTCTTCCTGCTGCTGCGCCCGAGCCCGGGCGGGGTGTCGCTGCTGCTGTCGGACGCGGCCGCGGCGCTCGACTACGACATCGCGGCCGACGCGCTTGACCTGCTGCGGGTGGATCCGCCGGAGGACCCGGAGGACGGCGACGAGGTGTGGCCGGAGGGCTCCCTGGACATCCTCGCCGACCTCGGGCTGCCCGCCCCGGAGCTGCAGGTGATCATCGACGAGGTGGACCTGTACCCGGACGAGCAGCTGCAGATGGTGGCCCAGCGCTGCGGGTTCGACGACGAGTTCAGCCGCCTGCTCGACACGATCGACCAGTGAGCCAGGTCGACGAGGATTTGGTCCGCACCGCGATCGCCGTGGCCCGCCGCGCCCCGGCCACCGGTGACGTCCCGATCGGCGCGGTCGTGCTCGCCCCCGACGGCACCGAGCTGGCCAGCGCCTGCAACGCCCGGGAGGCGCTCGCCGACCCCACCGCGCACGCCGAGCTGCTCGCCCTGCGCGCCGCCGCCGGGCGCTGGGGCGACGGCTGGCGGCTGACCGGCTGCACCCTGGTGGTGACGGTCGAGCCGTGCACGATGTGCGCGGGCGCCCTGGTCCTGGCCCGGGTCGCCCGCCTGGTGTTCGGCGCCTGGGAGCCCCGCTCCGGAGCCGTCGGTTCGCTCTGGGACGTGGTCCGCGACCGCCGCCTCACGCACCGCCCCGAGGTCGTCGGCGGCGTCCTCGCCGCCGAGTGCGCCACCCTCCTCGACGACTTCTTCGCCCACCACCGCCGTCCGTAGCGCGGCTCCGGTAATGTTCCCCCCGGTAGCGTGTCCGAGCGGCCGAAGGAGCGCGCCTCGAAAGCGCGTGAGGATTCACGTCCTCCGTGGGTTCAAATCCCACCGCTACCGCCATTGGATCGGCTCAGCTGCCGGGTGACGCGAATGCGTTGCCCGGCAGCTGTTTTGTGGATGGGAAACCGTGGTTTTCGATCTGTCGGCTTGATCAGCTTGTAGGGTGGCCGCTGCCGTGGTTTGGGGTTGAGCCTCGGGAGGTTTGGGGTGGCTCGTGCGGACGGCTTTTCGGTGGATCTTGGGGCGTTGGCGGCGGCGCGTGCCGGGGTGGGGGACCTGCTGAGCGGTCTGGACGGGGCGCGGGTGGGGGAGCCGGCCGGCGAGGTCGGGCATCCGGGCCTCGCCGAGGCGGTGGCGGAGTTCCGGGACCGGTGGGCGGAGGGGATCCGAGAGCTGTCGGCGGCGGTGTCGGCGATCCACCGGCAGTTGGGGGAGACGATCGAGGAGTACCGGCGGTCCGACCAGCAGGCGGCTCGGGCGCTGGACCGGCTGCTGGACGGCGGCCATGGTGGCTGAGCTCGAGACGGCGGACGATCCGGCCGCGTTGATCCCCGGTGATCCGGAGCTGGTGTGGGAGCTGTCCCGGTCGATCGACAGCCTGGGCGTGGCGCTGGAGGACATCGGTCTCGGGCTGCGCGCGATCGACGACGGTGGCTGGCAGGGGGTGGCCGCCGAGGCCTTCCACGCCGCGTTCGACCCGCAGCCGCGCCGGTTTCTCACCGCTGCCGACGCGTTCCTCAGCACGGCGGCGGCCCTGAACACCTACGCCTGCGCGTTGAGCTGGGCGCAGCGTCAGGCCGGAGAGGCGATCGCGCTGGCCCGGGACGTCCGGCCGGCAAGCGCGGCCCCGGTGTTGAGCGTGCGGCAGCAGGTGGAGCAGAGCGGGGTGCTGGGCAGCGTCGCGGTCGACGAGCCGGCCGGTCCGTCCCGCTCGGAGCTGCGTGCGGCCGCGGCGGACACGCTG
>NZ_DASTBH010000400.1:0-5527 GCF_035712165.1 Actinophytocola sp.
CTGCCCAGGATCAGCGCGGCGACCAGGGTCACCGCGTAGGACTCGAACAGGTCGGCGGCCATACCGGCGCAGTCGCCCACGTTGTCGCCCACGTTGTCGGCGATGGTGGCGGCGTTGCGCGGGTCGTCCTCGGGGATTCCCTGCTCCACCTTGCCGACCAGGTCGGCGCCCACGTCCGCGGCCTTGGTGAAGATGCCGCCGCCGACCCGCATGAACATGGCGATCAGCGCGGCGCCGAAGCCGAAGCCCTCCAACACCTTCGGCGCGTCGGCCGCGTAGACCAGCACCACCAGCGCGGCGCCGAACAGGCCGAGGCCGACCGTGGTCATGCCGACCACGCCACCGGTGCGGAACGCCACCCGCATGGCCTTCTCGCGGCCCTGCTCCTCCCGGGCCGCCGCGGCCACCCGCAGGTTCGCCTGCGTGGACAGCCACATGCCCAGGTTGCCGATGGCGAACGAGAAGACCGCACCGACCAGGAAGAACAGCGACCGGCCGATGCGTTCGCCCCACCCGTCGGCGGGCAGTACGAGCAGCAGCAGGAAAACCAGCGCCGCGAAGATCGTCAGCGTGTTGCGCTGCCGTTTGAGATACGCCGCGGCGCCTTCCTGAACTGCCTTGGCGATGTCCTGCATCTTGGTCGTGCCCTGGCCGGCGGCCAGAACCTCCTTGAGCAGGACATAACCCACGCCGAGTGCAGCGAGGGCGATCACGGCGACCACGACGACGACGCCGCGATCACCTCCGGATAGCGTCAAGCCATCCGCGAGCAACTGCCCGGACATTCGTCCTCCTGGTACCTATGCCGGCAGCGGCGCCGGCCACCGGTGGCTGGACGTATGCGCCACCGGGACATCTCGAAGGGACCGGCGGAGTCTATTGGTCCGGGTGGGTCAGCGATGACCGAGGGTAGGCCGAGGGCCGGCGCGAACGGCCGTGTTGGCCGGCGCCGGTCGAACGGACAGTAGCGCTCGGGTGTCGGGAGCGCTCGGGTGTCAGGAGCGCTCGGGTGTCAGGAGCGCTCGGGTGTCGGGGAACTGTGCGAAGCTGCCCCGGTGGGCGAGAACACGGGCCGGCGGCTGCTCGACCGGGTACTGGCCGGAGTGCCCGAAGGTGAGCGCCCGCTAACCCACGTCCGGGACCTGCCGGACCGGCCGGCAACCTGCGTGCCCTGGCCGGAATGGGTGCCGGCGCAGCTGCGGGCCGCGGTGCGGCGGGGCGGGGTGGCAGCGCCGTGGACGCACCAGATCGAGGCGGCCGAGCACGCCCGGGCCGGCCGGCACGTCGTGGTGGCGACCGGCACCGCCTCCGGCAAGTCGCTCGCCTACCAGCTTCCGGTGGCCACCGCGCTGACCGAGGACCCGAGGGCGACCGCGCTGTACCTGGCGCCGACCAAGGCGCTGACCGCCGACCAGCTGCGCTCCGCGATCGCGCTGGATCTGCCGGCGGTCCGGCCGGCCGGTTACGACGGGGACACCCCGATGGCCGAGCGGGACTGGGTGCGGGCGCACGCCAGATGGGTGTTCACCAACCCGGACATGCTGCACCGGGGGGTGCTGCCGGCGCACGGGCGGTGGGCCGGCTTCCTGCGCCGGCTGACCTACGTGGTGGTGGACGAGTGCCACGGCTACCGCGGGGTGTTCGGTTCGCACGTCGCGCTGCTGCTGCGCCGGTTGCGCCGGGTGGCCCGGCGGTACGGCGCCGACCCGGTGTTCGTGCTGGCGTCGGCGACGGTGTCCGACCCGGCCGCGTCGGCGTCCCGGCTCTCCGGGGTGGACTGCGTGGCCGTGACGACGGACCACTCCCCCCGAGGCGCACGCACGGTGGCGCTGTGGGAGCCGCCGCTGCTCGAGGAACTGGCCGGGGAGAACGGCGCGCCGGTGCGTCGCTCGGCCGGCGCCGAGACCGCGCGCATCCTCACCGACCTGGTGGTGGAGGGCGCCCGCACGCTGGCGTTCGTGCGCAGCCGTCGGGGCGCCGAGCTGACCGCGTTGAGCGCCCGGCGCGCACTGTCCGAAGTGGACTCTTCACTCGCCCGCCGGGTGGCCGCCTACCGGGCCGGGTTCCTGCCCGAGGACCGGCGGGCGCTGGAGGACGCGCTGCTGCGCGGCGAGCTGCTCGGTGTGGCCAGCACCAACGCGCTCGAGCTGGGCGTCGACATCGCCGGGCTGGACGCCGTGCTGATGGCCGGCTACCCGGGCACGCTGGCCTCCTTCTGGCAGCAGGCCGGGCGGGCCGGGCGCGCCGGTGACGCCGCGCTCGTGGTGTTCGTCGCGCGGGACGACCCGCTGGACACCTACCTGGTGCACAACCCGGCCGCGGTGCTGGACAAGCCGGTCGAGGCGACCGTGCTGGATCCCACCAACCCCTACGTGCTCGCCCCGCAGCTGGCCTGCGCGGCCGCCGAGCTTCCGCTGACGCCGGACTGCCTGGCCGACTTCGGCGGTGTGCACGCCGAGCGGGTGGTGACCGACCTGGTGGCCGACGGCGCGCTACGCAAGCGACCCACCGGGTGGTACTGGACCGGCCGCGACCGGCCACACGCCACTGTGGACATTCGCGGCTCGGGCGGCGAGCAGATCGCCGTGGTGGAGGCGGACTCCGGCCGGATGCTCGGCACGGTGAACCCCGGCTCGGCCTGTGCCACCGTGCATCCGGGCGCGGTGTACCTGCATCAGGGTGCGTCCTATGTGGTCGACGAGCTCGATCTGGACGGTTGCCTGGCGCTCGTGCACGAGGAGGATCCCGAGTGGACCACCTCGCCGAGAGAGGTCGTGGACATCTCGGTGCTCACCACGGCATCCCGCCGGCCGGCCGGCGAGGTCGCGGTGTGTCTGGGCGAGGTGGCGGTGACCGCGCAGGTGGTCGGCTACCTGCGCCGGCTGCCGTCGGGCGCGGTGCTCGACCAGGTTCCGCTGGACCTGCCGGAGCGGACGCTGCGGACCCGGGCGGTCTGGTACACGGTGACCGAGGACCTGTTGCGGTCGGCCGGCCTCGGACCGGCCCGTGTGCCCGGTGCACTGCACGCCGCCGAGCACGCCGCGATCGGTCTGCTGCCGCTGTTCGCCAGCTGCGACCGGTGGGACATCGGTGGGGTGTCCACCGCGCTGCATCCGGACACCGGTGCGGCCACGGTGTTCGTGCACGACGGCCATCCCGGCGGCGCCGGGTTCGCCGACCGGGCCTTCCTCGCGTTCGCCCCGTGGCTGCTGGCCACCCGGGAGGCGATCGCCGCCTGCGAGTGCCCGTCCGGCTGCCCGTCCTGTGTGCAGTCCCCCAAGTGCGGCAACGGAAATGAACCCCTGGACAAGGCCGGCGCGGTCGCCGTGCTCAGTGCCGTGCTGAACGCACTTGCCGAGAAATAGGAAACGCGCCGGGAGCGTCGAAAGGACGCTTCCCGGCGCGTTACCCATTGCCGAGCACGCGGAGGGCCCTGCTGCCGCATTTTGGGACATGCGACCACGGAGACGTCGGCTGGGTGTCCATCACCACGCATGGAGTAAAGGGAGGCGGGAACTCCATGCGGGATGGTCATCCCGGGGCCAGGTTTTCGCCGACCTGATCTCCTGCCTGATCGCTCTGCGGCAGTCCTTTCCTCCTTTCTCGTGCTCGGCCGGATGCCCGGCCCGCGGTCCGTCGACTGAGTGCGGGAGTCGCGACGAACCGAATGGCGGGGCTGGTCATTGGTGTGTCAGTCGGCGGTCACCAGGTGCCGGCTCGGTACGCCGGCCACGGCGTCGAGCAGGGCGTCCTGGACGATGTGGGTTTCGGGGATCTGCCAGCCGCACACCTCGGGACGCACCCGCCAGTGCACGACTCCGTGCTCGAACTGGGTCGGCGGCAGCGGAACCCAACTGCCCTCACCGTGCACCACGACGTCCGCGTGCCCGGCCCACTCGTCAGCCAACCCGCGACTGGTCTGGGTGAGGAACAGCCACCGACCGTTCGGCGTGCCGATGATCGGCACCGGCATTCCCACCGACCTGAGCACCCGGGCGACCCTGGTGCCCAGCGCGCTGCCCACCTCGACGGCGTCGAGCGTGACGCCGGTGGCGAGCAACAGGTTGTACGGGTGGCCGGCCCACCATCCGGCGACCTCTTCGGGGCTGGAGCCGACGCGCTCCTGCCAGTCGTCGTGCACGGGAACCGGTCCGCTGTCCTGCGCGTCGGCGCGGCCCGCCCATTGCTCACCGGCCGGATACGAGCCCGGGAGTACCGGCCAACGGCGCCACGCGAGGCCAATGGCCTGCGCGCGCAGTTCGACGCGGAACGCCCGCCGCCAGTGATCCGACCAGTCCATCTCCAACATCTTGGGAACTTGCCTCCTTGAGCATGGAGCACCGCGTTCGGTGCCCACATGTGACTCAACGACATGGTCGATCGTGAGCAAACTCGCAGTCGACGACCGGTCGATATGGCACGCCGAGTGAAGGTTGCGCGAACGAGCGGCTGAACACCTCGGGTGCGATCACCGGCCGGTGAATTGCATCCGAGGTGCCGTTCGGAGCCGTTCATCGTGGGCAAACGACCGTTCCTCGCCACTAATCGACCGCTTAGCGGTCCAGCCGGGTTCGGTCCTCCGTTGGTTCAGTCCACTGGTCCGGCGCGGGCCGCCGCGGTGGCCGAACCGAAGCCGACCAGCAGGTCCGGGGGCTGCGCGACGATCAGCACCTCGGCCTCCCAACCGGTGAGGCGGCAGGCGGCGAGCCGCACGCGCATCCGGTCGGCCACCCAGCGGGCCCGGTCGCAGGCCGACCGTTCACCGGAGACGGCGTGCGCGGCGGCGGCCAGCGCCGCCAGATCGGCGGCGCTGGCGGCCCGGTGTCTGGTCACCGCGGCCGCGCCGATGCCGACCACCAGGCCGATCAGCACCAGCACCACCGCGATGCCGCCGGCGCCCCAGACGGACGCCGAACCCCGGTCGCGGACCCTCATCGGTCACCTCCACCGGGTTCGGCGACGGCGAAGGCCTGCCCGCGAACCCGGACACCGGGCAACAGCCCGCCGGCCGGCGCGGCATCGACGTCGACCGCGATCGTGTCGCCGTCGACCTGGATCGCGACCCGGGCACCGCGCGGCGCGATCCGCGCGGCGGCCGACCGGCCGCGGTCGGGCTCGCCGCGCGCGGTCAGGCGGGCCGCCTCCCGGGCGGCGTCGGTACATCGGAGCTGGTCGGTCACGGCGCCGACGGCGGCCAGCGCGACGCCGAGCACCACGACGAAGGCGGTCATCGCGAGCGCGGCCTCCACGGTGACCATCCCGCTGTCCGACCGCATCACAGCTTCACCGACAGGGCGCGTTGCACCATCGCGGCCAGCGCGGAGGAGACCGCGCCGTTGGTGACCACCGCGTAGAGAACCGCCGCGAACGCCGCGGCGGCGAGCGTGCCGATGGCGTACTCCACCGTGCTCATCCCGGCGTCGGACCGGAACCGGTGCAGCAGCGGGCGAAACGGCATAGGGGGAAGAAACATGACAGCTACTCCTTTTGTTTACTGGTGAACCGACAGTTGAGTGGCAAGGCCGAT
>NZ_DASTBH010000401.1:0-8472 GCF_035712165.1 Actinophytocola sp.
CCGCGGCGTGCGCGGTTGCACCAGGTGCTGGTGGAACTGCTGGACGCGGCGGCGGCCATGGTGGTCCGCCAGACCGGCGGCTTCGGTGACGACACCGCGGTCGTTCTGGATCTGCGCCGGATCGACGGGTCCACAGTAGACATCGACGAGCTGCGACCCGAGGTACGGGCAATCGTCCGGGCGCTGCTCGCCAGGGTCAACGAGTACGTCGACGACGTCGACATCCAGGTCGACCTCGCCCTGCGCGGCGAGACCGACGGGTTGGCCGACGGCGTGACCCTGGTTCTGCTGTGGACGGTCAGCGCAATGACCTGGTGTGCCGAAAACCACGAGCCGGCACCGGGCTGGCTCGACCGGGCAGCCTGAGAGGAGCGGTCATGTCAACGAGGCCGGAGTGGGAGCGCACCCGGCTCGACCTGAACCCGGCGGACGAACCTCCACCACCACCGCCGGTCGCCGAGCCGATGGCCCAGCCCGTCGCTGCGCCAATGGCCCAGCCGATGGTCGAGGACGAGATCCGCGACTCCCACGCCAAGCGGGTGCGCGTGGTGCGCACCGTCTGCACGGTCATCAACCTGGTGTGCGGACTGTTCGCCACGGTGCTCGGGCTGCACATCATCCTGGTTCTCTTCGAGGCCAACCCGAACAACGGGTTCGCGTCCTTTGTGGAGAACTTCTCCGGTGCCGTGTCCCTCGGCCTGCGTGGACTGTTCACCCCGGACAACGCCAAGCTGCAGGTCCTGTTCAACGACGGCCTGGCCGCCATCGCCTGGTTGGTCATCGCCGGCGTCCTGACCTACGCCATTCGGCAGTTCGCCCTGCCGGGTCCCCGGCGCACGGTGCAATACCGGCGCCACGTCGTGGAGTAAGCGCATCAACCCCATCCCTGTAATTGCTGTTCGTTTGGAAAGTAGGAGGAAGTCGTGACTGCGACCGGAATCATTACGGCGATCATCATCGGTCTCGTCGTCGGTGCCCTGGGCCGCCTGGTGCTGCCGGGCCGGCAGAACATCCCGATCTGGCTGACCATCGTCGTCGGTATCGTCGCCGCGCTGCTCGGCACCGCGCTGGCCCGGGCCATTGGCATCCCGACCGCGACGTCCGGCATCGACTGGCTCGAGCTCCTGGTGCAGGTCATCCTGGCCGCCGTCGGTGTCGCCCTGGTGGCTGGCGCCTGGGGTCGCCGAGGTGTTCGAGGCTAAGGGAACCGTTCACCCCACTCCAAGGACGCCCCGTGGCCCCCGGCCACGGGGCGTCCGCCGTGTCTAGGTCAGGGAGTGGGCGGTTGGCTGGCGTACACGGTGGGATCGCCCTGCTTGATCCACACGTTCGGCGTGTTGATCGGCAGGAAGGCCCGGTCACCGCCGGGTTCGCGGGTCGAGGGAACCGAGTCCCCGCTGGGCAGATGCATGATGAAGTTGACCGGGGCGGTGTCGTTGACCAGGGGGATGTCGTACTCCGCCCAGCCGCCCTCGATGCGGGTCAGCGGCCACGGGCGGTCCCAGGCGATCTGCGCCAGCACCGCGGGGTCCACGGCGTCACCCCACATGTGCAGGCCCCAGTCGGTGTAGTCCCCGGCCGGGCGGAAGTAGTGCAGCGTCGCCAGGGTGGCCGGCGGCCCGGCGGCCCGCACGGTGCGCGGCTCGCTGGTGGTGGTGCGACCGGCGACGGTGAGCTTCGCCCGGTAGGCGACCGGCGTGCCGGCGGCGAGGTTCAACGGGGTCAGGTCGTCGAACACCGTGTAGACCGGGGACGAGTCGTCGGACCCGATCGCGATCCACGGTCCACCGGCCACGCTGCGCTCGAAACGCACCACGTGGCTCGCCTTGTCCGGTTCGGCGACCGCCCGGACCTCGACGGTGCCGCGCACGCCGCTGCCCTCGGCCGGGGCCTGGATGGTCAGCGCGGGCGGCGGCACGGTGGCCGCGCGGGTGCGGCTGCTCGCGGTGTGCCCCCGGTTGTCCAGCACCACCGCCCGGTACTGCACACCGGTGCCCGGCCGCAGCCCGCTCACGTCGTGGAACACCCGGTACGGCGCGGTGTCGTCGGTGCCGATCGGCTCCCACCGGCCGCCGCCGGCCTTGGCGTAGAAGGTGACCTCGGCGAACGAGGAGCCGGCGACCTCGGCCGAGACCTGCATCCGGGCCGGGGACTCGGCGGCCGGGTGCGGGTCGCCGAGCGTGATGTCCGGCGCGGACCGCGATCCGGGGATCTCCCCGTCCATCAGGTAGACCACAGTGGACAGTGGCGGCACGGTCAGGGTGAGCGTGCGGTCGGCCGCGGAGCGCACCCGGTCCGGCCCGGCGCCGTAGAGCCGCTGGAAGCCGCGGCCGCCGGCGTAGGTCGGGACCGCCGCCGTCCTGGCCTGTTCACTGTTGTTCAGCGCCACCACGTACTCACGCTGGCGCTCGCGGTCGATCCGGGAGAAGGCGTAGATCCCGGCCTCGGCGCCGGCCAGCCGGTGCTGGTGCGCCCCGTCCCGCAGCGCCGGATGCGCCCGGGTGAGGTCGGCCAGCGTCCGGATCGACCGGTACAGCGGGTGCCGCGGCTCGAAGTTGGCCCGCGCGTGCGTGGCGTCCGTGCCCAGCAGGTCGTCGTCGAGGTACTCCGGCACCTGGCTGGCGAACATCGTCTGCCGGGCCAGTTGGTCCCCGCCGTCGCCGGTGAAGCCCTGCTCGTCGCCGTAGTAGACGACCGGGTTGCCGCGCGAGAGGTACATCAGCTCGTGCGCGAGCCGGTCCCGGCCCAGCCACTCGGCGTCGCCCGCGCCCGGATTGTCCGCCTTGACGAACCCGCCGAACCGGCCCATGTCGTGGTTTCCGAGGAACGTGGGCAGCTGGTAGACGTTGGAGTCGGCGTCGGTGTACCAGTCGTCGCCGGTGAAGAACGCCTCGAGCTGGCTGGTCGGGGCGCCGCGCGAGGCGAAGTTACGGGCCGCGTCCTGGAACGGGAAGTCCAGCACCGACTGCATCCGGTCCCGCGTGGTGAACTGCGAGGTGAAGCTCCGGCTGGTATCGAACACCTCGCCGAACATGAAGAACTCGCGTTTGCCGTGGTCCCGGGCGAACTGCAGCACCTGCGGCCCGAACTTCTGCCAGAACTCGTCGTTCACGTGCTTCATCGTGTCGATCCGGAAGCCGTCGACACCGAAGTCGGCGATCCACCGCTGGTAGATCTCGATCATGCCCTGGACCACGCGCGGGTTCTCGGTGAACAGGTCGTCCAGCCCGAAGAAGTCGCCGTAGAGCGAGTCCTCGCCGGTGAACGTCGTGTTGCCGCGGTTGTGGTAGAGCGTCACGTCGTTGAGCCAGGCGGGCACCTTGAGGTTGGTCTCGCCCGGGTCGAGCACCGGGGTGTACGGGAACGAGGTGGCGGCCGACAACGGCGGGAAGGTGTTGGTGCCGGCGTGGTCGCGGTCGTCGAACGGCGTGCCGGACGCCGTGCGGTACGGGGCGACGTCCTTGCTGGTGTAGGGCATTCGCGCGCCCTGCTGGTAGCCGATGACGTCCGCGGTGTGGTTGGTGATGATGTCGAAGTACACCTTCATGCCGCGCCGGTGCGCGGCGTCCACCAGCGCCCGCAGGTCGGCATTGGTGCCCAGGTGCGGGTCGATCTGGGTGAAGTCGGTGATCCAGTAGCCGTGGTAGCCCGCGGACGGGCCGTCCTCCAGTTGCACGGCCTTGTTCTTGAAGCTCGGGGTGAGCCAGATCGACGTGGTGCCCAGGCCGCGGACGTAGTCGATCCGGTTCAGCAGGCCCTTGAGGTCACCGCCGTTGTAGAACCCCTTGGCGGTGGGGTCGAACCCGGAGACCAGCCGGTCGTCGGGCAGGCCGCCACGGTCGTTGCCGGTGTCGCCGTTGTCGAACCGGTCGGCCATCACGAAGTAGAAGTTCTCGTCGGTGACCGGGCCCCGCGGCGAGTGCAGTCCGCGCAGGTGGTCGCCGTGGTCGGGAGTGGCCGCCGCCGGCGCCGTGGCCAGCGACGAGACGAGTAACGCGCCCAGCAGGGCACTGACGGCGCGACGCGATGGCATGCGGCCTCCTCACAGACGGATTCGGCACTATAACTCCCGGTCAACGCCGGGCGCTGCCGTCCAAAGGGGCAAAACCGTCCCCAACTTTTGGACTGAGATCACCGCGTCCGGGGTACTCCGTCGGCAGACGAGAGATCCCTGGAAGGAGCCGGCATGCTTGCCATCGTCGCCGCCATCATCTTCCTCATCGCGTTACTGCTCGACCTCACCGAGGCCTCGATCGGAATCGGCACGGGCACGATCGTGACGGCCGGCCTGCTTTGCCTGGCGCTGCACCTGGCCGGCGTCGGCACCGCGATCCGGAACCGGTCCGGCCGGTGGAGCTACCGCCGCTGATCCCGGCTTCCACCGGTGACACAGCGTTTCCCGGGTGAATCATGAAAACCCGTGACGCCGTGTCACAAACCTGACAACTGAAAGTATTCGTTGTGCGACGGGCCCTGCGTGGAGCAGGGCCCGTTCGCGCGTGGGTCCACCTGATCGATCCGGCGCGTCCTGCGAACCACCGCGAATTCGTCGCCGTGGACGGAGATCAAGACCCAGATGTGATGAACTTCGTTACCGGGCCGGGGGAAAGACAGATCATCGCGCCAGGACTAACTTCATTGGCGCGGGGGCTTGATCAAATCCATTTCATCCGGAGGTTCGCATGTTGTCCTTGCATCTCGGCCTGGGTCTCGGACTGCTCGGCGGCGGAGGTTGGTGGTGGCGCGGATTCCGTCACTGGTGGTGCTGAGACGTGTCCTCATTGGACGGCCGGCCGAGATCGTGGCCGGCGCTCACCAACCCGCCGATGCCGGCCAAGCCATTCCCGGTACGCGGTTGAGCGAGCCGCATGCGTCCAATAACTAGCCCTAGCGGCTTCGGCCAGCTCGGCCCCGTATCTGGCGACCGGGCTGGCCGCCCGCACCGCGATCACGTGCCGTAGCTCGGCCGGGGATCCCTTGAGCGGGCGGAACACCAACCCATCCGTTGCGGCAGCGGTGGGCTGGAACAGGGTGATCGCCATACCCCGGGCCACCAGGTCCCGGGCCACCTGGGAGGTCACCCGATAGGCAACAGTCGGAACAATTCCGGCCTCGTCGCAGATATGCCGCAGATGTTCCGCGGTTCTGGCCTCCGCGTCCTCGGGAATTATCCAGCTCTCATCGGACAGATCGGCCAGGCTGATCTCCTCCTGCTCGGCCAGCACGTGGCTTTCCGACAGAGCCACGAACAACGGCTCGGTCACCACCTCGTGCACGACGATCTCGGCCGGGCGAGGCATGGGTAGGCTCGGATATTCGGTCAGGATCGCGACTTCGAGCGCGCCGGCCGCCAGCAGTTCGAGCTGGCGTTGACCGGAGGACTCGGTTCGCAGACTGATTTGGCCGCACGGCATGAGCTCGCGCAGCGCGGCCACCACCGCAACGGGCAATGGCGATGGATGGATTGCCACCCGGACCTGTGGCGCCGTGGAGTCCTGCCCCTCGGCGAGAATCCGGGCCTCCCGGACCAGGGCGTCCATCGACGGCAACACGACCCGGGCACGTTCGATCACGTGCAGGCCGAGGGCGGTCGGGCGGGCGCCGCGCCGGTCACGGACGAACAGCGTGCCGCCGAACATCCGTTCCATCCGGTGCAGTTGATGAGTAAGCGCGGGCTGGGTGAGCCCCAGTTCCACCGCGGCCTTTGTGAGGCTGCCGGTGTCGCTGATTGCGCGGACGATCCGAAGGTGTCGTGCCTCCAGCATTCGTCGATGTTATGGCCCGATCAGTGGTAACCGGAACGGCCGTTCGGCTGCAGGTATTGCCAGTTGCCACTGCGTGATCACCGAGAGTTCCCATCTCTTTCTAGGCTAGGCGCATGGAACTGGAGTTCCGGCACCTGCGGATCGTCTGCGCCATCGCCGACGCCGGCAGCGTGACCAAGGCGTCCACCGTGCTCGGGCTGTCCCAGCCCGCGTTGACCCATCAGCTGCAACGAATCGAAGGTCTGCTCGGCGGCCGACTGTTCGTCCGGGACCGGCAGGGCGCACATCCCACCGTGCTCGGCGAGTTCGTGCTCAGCCGCGGCCGGGCACTGCTGTCCACGGTGGACAACCTGGTCGGTGACGGCCCACGGGAACCGGCCCGCCGGCCGGACACCACCCTGATTCGCTTCTCCACCACGGTTTCCCCGTCCTGCACCGTGGTGCTCGAAGCCCTGCAGGCCGCCTTCCCCGAGGCCCGGGTCACCATGCGCACCGAGACCAAGCCCCGGCGCACCCTGGAGTCGCTGGCCACCAAGGGGCGGCCGGATCTGGCCCTGCTCGGCGAGTATCCGACGCTGCCGCTGCCCCGGCCGGACGGCATCACGGTCGCCACGATCACGGAGATTCCCGTCTTCGTCATGCTCAGCGCGGCCCATCCACTGGCGGCGCGGGACGAGATCGAGTTGGCCGACCTGGCCGGTGAGAAGTGGATCCTGCGGCCGGAGCGGGAGCAACGCTGCGCGGAGAACCTGCGCCTGGCGTGCGCCAGCGCCGGTTTCGAGCCGCACGTCGCGCATTGGCTGGACCTCGAGGCGAACCTGGACGTGATCTCTCGCGGACATGGGATCACCATCGCCCGGCCGGGTACCGCGGACACCGACACGGTGGCCGTCCGGCCGCTGCGTGGCGCCCCGATCCTCTACCGCGATCTGCTGGCCTGGCCGCAGGACGGGATCGTCGCCGACGCCGCGCCCGACCTGGTCACCGCCGCGGCACAGGTGAGCTGGGAGCGAATGACGAGTGTGCCGGCGCACGCGGCCTGGTTGTCCAGCCGGGCCGGCGGGCCGGGGTGGGCGTGAGAGCAGGGCTCACGCCCACCCCTGGGTTCCGGCTTCCGCTACCCGGCGTCGACGATCAGCACGGCCTGATCGTCGTTATGCCGGGCGGCGAAGCCGGAGGCGTAGTTGCTCTGAACCCGGGACGCCTCGGCCGAGCTCGGCTGCGCGTTGGCGCAGCTGACCGGGGCCGACGAACCGGACATCAGGTCGGAGCACCGGCCGGTGCGGTTGTCCGGCAGGCCAAGGATGTGGCCGAACTCGTGGGCGGCGATCCGGACCACGTTGTAGCCCTGCTGGACGGCCTGGCGGCCGAACCACACGGTGCCGCTGCCGCCCGGCCGGACCGGGCCGAGGTTGGCCCGAGGCCAGCCCGGATCGGCGATCACCCGCACGTTGGCGCGGGTGCCGGCGGCGGCCTTGACGATCCGCACGCTGGTGACCCGGCTGTTCCAGACCGACACGCCCTGGGCGACGGCCGTCTTGAACTCTCCCGCCTGGCTGTCGTCGTAGGTCAGCGTGACGAGTTGCACGCCGGGATCGGCCTGCGCGGCAGGGGCGAACGGAAGAACCAGGGCGGCGCCGGCGAGTACGCCGATTATCGCGCGTCGGAGCATGTGTCGTCTCCTTTGGTCGGAGCAGGGGCCAACTGCTCTCGACCATGCCTCAGCGCGTGGCCGGGTGTGAACTGCCAGTGATACCTAGTATCCGCTAATGGATCGTCGGGTCAGGTCACCTCGACGAGCTCCGCCGACGCCAGCACCCCGGCCTCGACGTGCAGCACGCCGATGGTGCCGTGCGGCTGCCGGCGGCGGTCGGTCGGGGAGCCGGGGTTGAAGATCCGCAGGCCGTCCCCGGTCTGGTCCAGGGGAATGTGCGAGTGTCCGAACACGACCAGCTCGGCGTCCGGGAACCGGCGGCGCATCCGGGCCGTGCGCCCGGCGGCCGGACCGCTGTCGTGGATCATCCCGACCCGCAGGCCGGCCAGGTCCAGTTCCAGGGTTTCCGGCGCGCCCCAGGCCGCCACGTCCGGGCCGTCGTTGTTGCCCAGCACCGCGTGCACCGGCGCGTACCGGGCCAGTTCGTCGAGCACGCCCGCGGTGCACACGTCCCCGCCGTGCAGGATCAGATCGGCCCGGCGCAGGTGGTGCGCCACCCGCGGCGGGCATTCCTTCCACCGGCGCGGCGCATGCGTGTCGGACAGCACCACAATTCGCACGACAGCCATCCTGCCGTACCACAGAATGTCCGGCATGGGGTTCGATCCGCCGGGTCTGGCGGCGGTGCTGCGCGATCTGTCGCGGCGCTGGCAGCTCACGGTCGGCGAACCGATCCGGCACGACGGCATGTGCGGTTGGGTGGCGCCGGCCCGCACCGCGGCGGGCGCCGAGGTGGTGCTGAAGCTGGCGCGGCGGGACACCGAGAGCCGACACGAGGCCGAAGGGTTGCGGCGCTGGGCCGGCGCCGGCACGGCGCTGCTGCACCGAACCGAGGACCGCGACGACATGCACGTCCTGCTGCTGGAGCGGTGCGTGCCCGGGACGATGCTGCGGCACGCCCTGCCCGAGCGCGAGCAGGATGCCGTGGTGGCCGGACTGCTGTGCCGGCTCTGGCAGCCGGCCGGGCGGCCATTTCGGCCGCTGCACGAGATG
>NZ_DASTBH010000402.1:0-26602 GCF_035712165.1 Actinophytocola sp.
GTGGCCGAGTCGGTCAGTTGAGCCCGACCTGCAGCAGGATGTCGGCCAGTAGCGCCTCGAACAGCGGCTCCGGTTTGGCCACCGCGAACGGGAACCGGCCGAACACCTCCAGCGCGATCTGCCCGTAGAGCCGGACCCAGAACTTGAGGATCGTGTAGGCGGTGCCGACCCCGATCGCGTCCGCCGCGAGCGGGTAGCCGGCCGCGGTGATGGTCGCCACCAGGTTGGCGCGGAAGGTGTCCAGGTCGGCCCGAAGCTCGGCGGGCACCGAGTCGTCCTGCGGGGCCGCGAGCGTCGTCGTGGCCAGCACCTTCGCCGCCACCGCGAGGAACACCTGGCCGAACGGGTCGGACGTGGGCACCACGATCTGCGTGTCGCCGGCCGGGTCGGCCGGTGAGGCGAAGACCAGGCTGAACTCCTGCGGGTGGGCGATCGCCCAGCGGCGGAACCCCCGGCAGATGGCCAGCACCTGGCCGAGCACGTCGTGCGGCGGCAGTTGGGCGAGGTCGGCGTTGAGCTCGTCGGCCAGATCGGTGCAGATGTCCGTGCGGATGTGCTCGATCAGGTCCTCGCGCGAGGTGTAGTAGCGGTACAGCGCCGGCGCGGTGATGCCCACCTTGCGGGCGATCGCCCGCAAGGTGACCGCCTCCGGACCCAGGTCGACGAGCAGCGCACGGGCCTGCTGGCGGATCTCTCTGTCGGTCTCCGCCTTGCCCCGCTCGCGCCGAGTGGCCGCCGTCATCGTCCTCCTGTCCCTGAACCCGACATTACGGCACACCGCGACAGGGCAGGGTGGGTACCGCGCCGCCGGCACCGACCGCTCGGGGGGCTACGCGATCGGCGCCGGCAGCGCGGAGCCCGGCATGAGCCGGGCCCCGACGCCGGGTTTGGGAACCTGGCGTGGGCTCTGGCGAGCGGTGTCCACACCGCTCGGAAGAGTTGACGAACATTGTGGCACCGGGGATCCCACCATCCTGCTTTTCATTCACAGTTGCATACGGTTACTTGCGGGTTGGGCATTCCGGCAGCCCCGCTGGTCACGGGCGGCGACCAACCGGATCTACCGCGTGCCCGTCCGGCCCCGCACGGCAGAATTCGTTCGTGGACGTACTGGTGCTCGGCTCGGCCAACGCCGACCTCGTGGTGCGGGTGGACCGGCGGCCGCAGGCGGGTGAGACCGTGCTCGGTTCGGACACGGCCGTGCTGCCCGGCGGCAAGGGCGCCAACACCGCGGTCGCCGCCGCCCGGCTCGGCGGCCGGGTGAGCTTCCTCGGCGCGGTCGGTCCGGACGGCTACGGGGATCTGCTGGTGGAGTCGCTGCGGGCGGCCGGGGTGGACGGCTCGGCGGTGCGCCGGGCCGACCGGCCGACCGGGATCGCCTACATCACGGTCACCCCGGACGGGGAGAACGCGATCGTGGTGTCGCCAGGGGCCAACCACGCGCTCACCGCCGCCGACGTGGACCGGGTGCCGCTGGCCGGTGGCCAGGTGCTGGTCGCCTCGCTGGAGGTGCCGGTCCCGGTGGTCGAGTACGCCGTGGCCGCGGCCGCCGCGCGCGGGGTGCGGCCGGTGGTCAACCTCTCGCCGGTGGCCCGGCTGTCGGCCACGACCCTGGCGGTGCTGGATCCGTTGGTGGTCAACGAGCACGAGGCGGCCTGGCTCGGCGCCACCGGCGACTTCGGGGCGCTGCTCGACCTCGGCCCCCGGTCGGTGGTGGTCACCCTCGGCGCCCGGGGGGCGCTGGTGCTCACCCGGGAGGACGGGGTGGCGGAGATCGCCGCGCCCGCGGTCACGGCGGTGGACACCACCGGCGCCGGCGATGCGTTCACCGGCGCGCTCGCGGTCGGCCTCGCGTCCGGCTCCGGCCTGGCCGAGGCGGCCACCTTCGCCGCCCGCGTGGCCGCGATCTCGGTGACCAGGCCCGGCGCGGCGCCGTCCTACCCGTCGGCCGCCGAACTGAGCTGAGCGCGGGCCGCGACGAACGCGTCCACGGCCCGGTTGACGTCGTCACCGGAGTGCGCCGCCGAGAGCTGCACCCGGATCCGGGCCTTGCCGTGCGGCACCACCGGGTAGGAGAAGCCGATCACGTAGATCCCCTGGTCCAGTAACAGATCGGCCATCCGGCCCGCCAGCGCCGCGTCGCCGATCATCACCGGAACGATCGGGTGCTCCCCGGGCAGCAGGTCGAACCCGGCCTCGGTCATCCGGCTCCGGAACAGCGCGGTGTTGTCCCGCAGCCGATCCAGCAGCTCGCCCGACGAACCCAGCAGATCCAGGGCGGCCAGCGCCGCCGCGGTGATCGACGGCGCCAGTGAGTTGGAGAACAGGTAGGGCCGCGAGCGCTGCCGCAGCAGCTCGATGATCTGCGCGCGGCCCGAGGTGTAGCCGCCGCTGGCGCCGCCGAGCGCCTTGCCCAGCGTGCCGGTGGTGATGTCGACCCGGTCGGTCACCCCGAACCGCTCCGGCGTGCCCCGACCGGTCTCGCCGATGAACCCGACCGCGTGCGAGTCGTCCACCATGACCAGCGCGTCGTACCGTTCGGCCAGGTCGCAGATCTCGTCCAGCGGGGCGAAGTAGCCGTCCATGGAGAACACGCCGTCGGTGGCGATCAACCGGTACCGGGCGTCCGCGGCGTCCTTGAGCTGGGTCTCCAGGTCGGCCATGTCCCGGTTGCGGTAGCGCAGCCGGCGGGCCTTGCACAGCCGGACGCCGTCGATGATCGACGCGTGGTTGAGCTCGTCGGAGATCACCGCGTCCCGCTCGCCGAGCAGCGTCTCGAACAGCCCGCCGTTGGCGTCGAAGCAGGAGCTGTACAGGATCGTGTCCTCGGTGCCGAGAAACTCCGACAGCCGGCGCTCCAAATCCTTGTGCGGCTGCTGGGTGCCGCAGATGAACCGCACCGACGCCATGCCGAACCCCCACCGGTCCAGCGCGTCCCGGGCGGTCGCGACGAGTGCGGGATGGTCGGCAAGGCCGAGGTAGTTGTTGGCGCAGAAGTTCAGCACCTCCGGGCCGCCGCCGACCCGCACCGCCGCGTTCTGTGGGGTGCCGATCACCCGTTCCGCCTTGTACAGCCCGGCGGCGCGGATCTCGGCCAGGGTGGTCTCCAGGTCGTCCCGCATCGTGCCGAACATCAACTCTCCGTCCAGTCGAGAATGACCTTCCCGCACCGGCCCAGCCGCGCGGTGGCGAAGGCGGACTTGTAGTCGGTGTAGCCGAACCGGTGCGTGATCACCGGGGACAGGTCGAGGCCCGCCTGCAGCAGCACCGACATCGCGTACCAGGTCTCGAACATCTCCCGGCCGTAGATGCCCTTCACGGTGAGCATCTTGAGCACCACCGTGCTCCAGTCGATGGCGATCTCCTCGGCCGGCAGGCCGAGCATTGCGATCCGGCCGCCGTGGGTCATGTTCGCGATCATCTCGCGCAGCGCCGAGGGCTGGCCGGACATCTCCATGCCGACGTCGAAGCCCTCGCTCATGGCGAGCTGGCCGTACACGTCGCCGATCGCCCGCTCGCTCACGTCCAGGGCCAGGTCCACCCCGAGCTTGCGGGCCAGCTCCAGCCGGTGCTCGCTCACGTCGGTGATCACGACGTGCCGGGCGCCCGCGTGCTTGGCCACCGCGGCCGCCATCAGGCCGATCGGACCGGCGCCGGTGATCAGCACGTCCTCGCCGAACACCGGGAAGGCCAGCGCGGTGTGCACGGCATTGCCGAACGGGTCGAAGATCGCGGCGATGTCGAGGTCCACGTCGTAGGTGTGCACCCAGGTGTTCTGCTCGGGCAGCACCGCGTACTGCGCGAACGCGCCGGGGACGTGCACTCCGAGCCCCCGGGTGTTGGCGCACAGGTGCCGCCGTCCGGCCTTGCAGTTGCGGCAGGTGCCGCAGATCAGGTGGCCCTCCCCGCTGGCCAGGTCGCCGACCGCCACCCTGGTCACCGCCGACCCGACCTCGACCACCTCGCCGACGAACTCGTGCCCGATCACCAGCGGGGGGTCGATGGTGCGGGCCGCCCAGTCGTCCCAGGCGTCGATGTGCAGGTCGGTGCCGCAGATTCCGGTGCGCAGCACGCGGAGCACGACATCGCCCGGTCCCGGCGCCGGATCCGGCACCTCGGTCAGCTCAAGGCCGGGACCCTGGGCAACCTTGACCAGAGCCTTCACGAAATTCCTCTCCTAGTCCCGATCCCAGCTGATCTTCCACGGAAAGCGGATGACCAGCGCGCCGATCCGAACATAGGTGGGCCGTCTGATCTTGAGCGACCCGGCCCGGATCGAGCCGGACACGGTGAAGTGTGGCTGACCCACCTCGTCGCCCGGACCGACCCGGTCCTTGATGCTGCCGGCGTTCACCGCGACGTCGTCGGCGTCGACCGTGGCCTTCGGCGGCAGCAGCAGCTCCACCGATCCGCCGGTCACATCCAGTTCGAGCTGCACTTCCGGGTGCTCGATGCGGGCATCGGTGAAGTCCAGCGAGGTCGAGCCCATCCGGTTGCGCACCACGACGGTGCGCGGCACCACCCAGCGTCCCGTGCGCCGCAGCGTCGACATCGTCGAGCGGAGCTCGAGCGGTTCCTGACGGCGCGGGGAGTTCGCCTCCCGGTGCACCAGGCCCGGCAGATCGACCAGCACGGTGTTGAGCTCACCTCTGGTCTTGGCGGCCAGCGCGATGTCGGTGCGGCTGGTGAACTCGTCCAGGGTGATCAGCCCCTGGCCGATCGCCTTCTGCAGCAGCCCGACGACATGCTCCCGCTCGGCGTCGGACACCCGCAGGGTCTTCGGGTCCACGGCAGGGTGCTCGGTCACGGCCTCAACCGTACTCAGCCCTCGGTGTCCAGGCCGTGTTCGATGGCGTAGCGGGCCAGCTCGACCCGGTTGTGCAGCTGAAGCTTGCGCAGCGTGGACTGCACGTGGTTCTCCACGGTGCGGTGGGACAGGAACAGCCGGTCGGCGATCTGCCGGGCGGTCAGCCCCTTGGCCACCAGGCGCAGCACCTCGGTCTCCCGCTCGGACAGCCGGGGACCGCTGTCCTCCGGTTCGGCCGCCATCCGGCGGTACTCGCCGAGCACCAGGCCGGCCAGACCGGCGGTGAACACGGTGTCGCCGGCCGCGGTCCGCCGCACGGCGTCCACCAGTTCCGCCGCCGACGCGGACTTGACCAGGTAGCCCGAGGCGCCGGCCTTGACCGCCTCCAGGACGTCCGCGTGTTCGCCGCTGGCCGAGAGCACCAGCACCCGGGTGCCGGCCAGCGTCGCGCTGAGCTGCCGGATCGCCTCGACCCCGGAGACACTGCCCAGGTTGAGGTCCATCAGCACCACGTCGGGCCGCACCGCGGTGGCGATCCGCACCGCCGCGGCCGCGTCGCCGGCCGTCGCCCGGACGTCGAACCCCCGCTCGGTCAGGTCACGGGCCACCCCGTCGCGCCACATCGGGTGGTCGTCGACCACCATCACGGAAATCGGCGTGGTCATCTCGGCACCCGCACCTCCCATTCGGTGCCGGCGTCCGGGGCGGTGTCCAGGACCACGGTGCCGCCGAGACCGCTCACCCGGCCCCGGATCGACCGGGCGATGCCCATCCGGCCCTCGGCCTGCGCCGCCTCGAGCCGGCCGGTGGGAATGCCGGCGCCGTCGTCCCGCACGCTGACCACCACCTCGGTGCCGAGGTCCTCGACCAGCACCCAGGCGTGGGCGTCGGGGCCGGCGTGTCGTTCCACGTTGACCAGGGCCTCGCGGACCAGCGAGACCAGCTCGGTCACGGTGCCGGCCGGCAACGGGACGGGCGTCGCCGGAACGGACACCTGCACCCGGTCGGTGGCCAGCAGCTGCAGGCCGGGCGAGAGGTCGCCGGTGCCGTCCTCGGTCGGAGCGGGCGGTCCGGCGGCCACCAGCGAACGCAGCGCCACCTCCTGCTCGCCGGCCAGCCGGGCCAGCTCCGCGGCCTCGCCGCCCAGCTCGTTGCCGCGCTTGCTGACCCGGGCCAGGACCTGCAGCACCCCGTCGTGGATCGATCGGGCCAGCCGTTCCCGCTCCGCGGTCGCCGCCTCCGCGCGCAGCGCCCTGGCCAGCCGCTCGGCCGCGCGCCGGGAGGTGCTGGCGGCGATGCCGAGCACGAAGCCGGCGCCGATCAGCAGCACCGCGTCGCGGGTCAGGTCGGTGTCCGCGAAGCCCCGCACGCCGTAGTTGAACGCGGAGATCACGGCGCCGAACACGGCTCCGGCGACCGGGCCGCCGCACAGTGCGCCGGCCGCGACCGCGCCGGTCACCCAGATGGTCGGCAGCAGCGGGGCGGCCCACACGGTGAGCTGGTCCTCGGTCAGCGCGACCAGCGAGCTGGTCATGCACGCGCAGCACACCACCAGGTCGAGCACGGCGACGCCGAACCGGCGCCCGGCCGGGAGCAGGTACGCCACGGTGGTCAGCGCGGTCCAGGCGGTCATCACCCCGACCACCAGCACCGCGACGCCGGGCCGGGCGTAGCTGTCGTAGTGCACGATCACCACGCCGGCGGCGAAGGCCAGGGTCAGCACCCGCAGCACCACCGCCCCCCACCACAGTGGAGTGGTCGGATCCTGGGGCGGGGTACCTCGGCCGGTCATGGTCGCTCGGCGCTCTCCTCGGCCGACATCCGCTCCTCGTCCTCCGGGCCGGGCTCACCGTCGTCCGAGCCGATCTCGTCCCGGGACTGTTCGATCGGGTCGACCAGGTCGGGATCGGTGATCTCGTCGTGCAGCAGCGACTTGACCGCGGCGTTGACCACGGCGAGCAGCGGCACGGCGATCAGGGCGCCGGCGATCCCGGCCGCGATCAGGCCGGCGGCGATCGCCAGCACCACCGCGAGCGGGTGCAGCTTGACCGCGCGGCCGAGCAGCAGCGGCTGCAGCACGTGGCCCTCGATCTGCATCACGGCCACGACGATGGCCAGCACGATCAGCGCGGTGATGAAGCCGTTGGCGACCAGCGCGACCAGCACGGCGACCGTGCCCGCCAGCAGCGAGCCCAGGATCGGGATGAAGGCGCCGAGGAAGACCAGCGCGGCCAGCGGGATCACCAGCGGGACCCCGAGGATCCACAGCCCGACCCCGATGCCGACCGCGTCGAACAGCGCCACCAGGACGGTTGCGCGCACGTAGCTGACCAGGGCGGTGAACCCGCGCCGTCCGGCGACGTCCACCCGGTCGCGCACCCGCGCCGGGAAACCGCGGGTCACCCAGGTCCAGATGGACCGGCCGTCGTAGAGGAAGAAGATCAGGGTGAACAGCGTCAGCAGGAAGCCGGTGAGCACCTCGCCGATGGTGGTCGCCGTGGTGATCGCGCCCGAGGTGATCGCGGCCTGGTTCTCCTTGATCGTCCTGACGGCGTTGTCCACCCAGGTGTTGATCTGCTCGCTCTCGATGTGCCAGGGCCCGTTGGTCAGCCAGTTCCTGATCTGGTCGAGGCTGTCCGAGACCTGGTTCTGCAGGTCGGGCAGGCCGTCGATGAACTGGATGATCACGAAGGTGAGCACCCCGCCGAGCAGCGCGATGCCGGCGATCAGGACCATGGCCGCGGACAGCCCGCGCGGCACGTTCACGCTCACCAGCCGGTCCACCGCCGGGGCCATCAGCGCGGCCAGCAGCAGCGCCACCGCCACCGGGAGGAACAGGTGGAAGAAGTAGCCGATCAGCCACAGGATCACGTAGACCGCGGCGATCACGAACAGGAACCGCCAGGACAGTGCGGCGGCCACCCGCAGCCCCTTCGGCACCAGTTCGGTGACGTCGGTCGGGGCGCCGCCGGTCTGGGGGTGTTTGAGTCCGGCGACCCGGTTCTTGATAGCTCTGCTCATCGGCGCAACCGTATCTGCCGAACAGGACTTTTGGGGAGCTGGCGTCTGATGTCATGTGCCGGTGGGTGACATCGAGGGCGTGGTCGCGGCCGCGATGCGGGACGGCACGCGGCTGGACCTCGACGGCGGCGCGGTCGCCGCGGAGCTGCTGGCCGAGCTGCTGACCGGCGCGGGCGGCCCGGCGCTGCGGCTCGACCGGGCGCACATCACCGGCCGGCTGGATCTCGAGGGGCGCACGGTGGATGCCGTGATCGCGCTGCGCCGGTGCGTCTTCGAGCACCCGCCCCGGCTGATGAAGGCCCGGCTGGTCGGGCTGTCGCTGCGCGGCGCGCGGGTGCCCGGGCTGCTGGCCCGCAACCTCCGGGTGGGCAGCGACCTGGTGCTGGAGGCCGGTTTCACCAGCACCGGCACCGTGGACCTGACCGACGCGACGGTGGACGGGACGGTCCGGCTGTCCGGCGCGGTGCTGCGCAGACCCGGCGGCAACGCCCTGCTGGCCGCCCGGCTGCGGGTGTCCGGCTCGATCACCGCGGCCGCGCTGCGGGCCGACGGCGAGGTGCGGTTACGGGGTGCCAACGTCGGCGGCAGCGTGCACCTGACCGGTGCCCGGCTGGTCCATCCGGGCGGGCACGCGCTGGAGGCGGCCGGCCTGGTGGTGGCCGGAAACCTGTTCTGCGACGCGAAGGGCGGCCGGTTCGACACGGCCGGGCGGGTGGTGCTCGCCGGCGCCCGGATCGGTGGCGACGCGGTGTTCTCCGGGGCGGCGCTGCACGACCCGACCCTGGAGGACGGCCAGGTCTCGGTGGTGCCGCACGGTTCGGTCGACGGCCGGTTCGTGCTCGACGCCCAGCGCCTGACCGTGGAGGGTGACCTGCGGTTGGACGACGGTTTCGTGGCCGCGGGCGCGGTCGGGCTGCGCAGCGCCCGGATCGGCGGCCATCTGCGGCTGGCCGACGCGACCATCGGCCGGCCCGAGGTGGTGCCCGGGTTGTCCGCCTCGTTCCAGGCCGGCCGGCCGGTGGACCGGGTTCCGGTCGCGCTGGTCGCCGACGGGGTGGAGGTGGGCGGCGACGTGGAGGCGCGCGGCCGGGCCGGGCTGCGGGCCTACGGCCAGGTGCGGCTGGCCGACGCCACGGTGCACGGCAGCGCCAGCCTGTCGGCGATGCGGCTGTCCGGTCCGGCCGTCGACGCGCTGTTCGCCGACCGGCTGCGGGTGGGCGGCACGCTGTTCCTGCGCCGGGCGCTGATCAGCGGCTCGGTTCGGCTGCAGAACGCACACATCGGCTCCAGCCTGGACTGCTCGGGCGCCCGGCTGATCAAGCCGAGGCTGCGGCCGAACGGTTCGGTGAAGCCATCGCTGGACGCCCGGGTGGCCACGATCGGCAAGGACCTGCTGTGCGGCGGCGGTTTCCGGGCGATGGGCGGGGTGCGGGTCCGGGCGGTCGAGGTGGGCAAGCTGGCCACGTTCGCCGGCGCCCGGCTGGGCGGGCGGAGCAGGCCGGGCCAGCCGGTCACCGCGGTCGCGCTGTCCGGCTACGGCCTGACCGCCCAGGAGTTGGTGCTGTCCTTCCCGCCCGACCGCCCGCCGCGCGGCCGGGTGGTGCTGTCCCGGGCACGGGTGGTGTCCGTTGTGGACGGTCCCGGGCTGTGGGCGGCGACCGGCGGGGTGGAGTTGGACGACTTCGGCTACGGGGCGATCGCCTCGAGCCCGGAGGTCGGCGTGCGCACCCGGTTGCGCTGGTTGCGGGCGGTGCAGCCGGACTTCGCGCCGGGCGCCTACGAGCAGCTGGCGGCGACGTACCGCACCGGCGGTGAGGAGGAGCTGGCCCGGCAGGTGCAGCTGGAGCGGCAGCGCCGGCGTTACGCCGAGCAGCACCTGCTCGGCCGGATCTGGGGACGGCTGCAGGACTGGACGGTCGGCTACGGGTACCGGCCGTGGCTGGCCATCGTGTGGCTGGCCGTGTTCTGGCTGTTCGGCACGCTGTGGTTCGCCGGACATCAGATGGCTCGGCTGGACCCGGGGCAGCAGCCGGTGTGGAACCCGGCGCTGCTGGCCACCGACCTGGTGCTGCCGATCGTGGATCTCGGCCAGGACAAGCAGTGGCAGCTCTCCGGGGCGTCCCAGTGGGTCGCGGCCACCCTGACCGCGGCCGGCTGGGTGCTCGCCACGACGGCCGCGGCCGGAGCGACCCGGGTGCTGCGGCGCGGCTGAGAACGCCGTTCCTGTCACACGATCGGGGACACTCTTCGGCCGGAGCGTGCATCGCGGGCGTCCGGGATGCGAGTCTCACCGCTGCACGACTCCCGAACCCCCACCCGAACGGTACGTCTACTGTGGACAGCTCTTCCTCCGGCGCGGCCGCCCGGCGCATCCTGTGCCGGGTGCTGTTGGTCGTCGGTGGATCCGTTGCGGGAACGGCGATCGCGTGGCTCATCGGGTCCGCGACCGCCGCGGCCGAGCCGTCGTGCGGGTTGCCCGCGCTTCCCGGTCTGTCCACAGTGGTCTGCCGAGCCGAGCAGATCCTGGCCCCGGTGCCGGTCGTCCAGGCCGGCCGTGAGCTCGTCGAGCCGATCGGCCCGCTGCCGCGGGTCCCGGCCGCCGGAGCCGGGCTCGGCCGGAGCGACCGCCCGGGCGCCGAGCACCACCTGGGTGGCGGCGCGCACGAGCCTCCATCCCTCGTGCCTCCTGCCGGCGAACCGTCCGCCGCCGCTCCGCCCGGCTCGCGGGCCGGTGGCTCCGCCCGACCCGCCGGGTCGGCCGCCCGGGTGACCGCGCCGGCGCCGCAACCGCCGTCCGCGCCGGTCCTCGCCCCGACGCCGGTCGTGCCACAGCCCTGCTCCGGCCCCTCCGGATCCGCCGGTGGCCAGAGCCCACCCCTGTTCGCGGCCCTGCCCGGCACCGCCGGCCGCCGCATCCAGAACGGGGTGCCGGCGCCCCGGGCCGAGGACGAGGTCCCGGCCACCCGACCGGGCGCGCAGCCCGGCGTCACTCCGGACTGAGGCCTTCCGCGCCCCGATCCCGGTTTCACACACACCCCGAGTACTCGGGTGGCCGCTGCCCTGACGTGCCCGCGTCCCGGCCACCCGGCCAAGCCCCGCAAGGGACAACGGAAGGAGATCTTCGATGCATACCTGGGCGAAGCGTGGGATCCAGACCGCGCTGCTCACAGGTGGTCTGTTGATGTTGGGCACCGGCATCGCGTCGGCCGACGAGAACGTCAGCCCGGACCGGCCGGCGTCCGCGCTGGACGGTGCGATCGTGGTGCCGGTCAACGCCGGCGACAACGTGGTCGGCACCCCGGTGGGGCCGGTCCGGACGCCGCGCGCGGCGCGGACCGTCGCGATCCGGCCGGAGTCGCTCACCGGTGGGTGCGCGACCGGTTGCGCCCCGGTGCGCGGCAACCGGGTCGCCGCCGACCTGGTCGTGCCGGTGGACGTCTCCGGCAACGCCCTCGCGCTCGGCGGCGACGCCTGCGTCCGGAACTCCTCGGCGCAGCACGTCGGGACCGCTCGTCCGGTGCGGACCTCGGGCCACGGTCCGCTGTCCGGCAACGCGGCGGTGCTGGACTGGGCGGTGCCGGTGCAGGTCACCGGCAACGCCGTCGGCGCGCTCGGCGACGCCTGCACGGCCAGCCACTCCACGCAGCACGCCGAGGCCCTCGGCGACATCACGACCGGCGGGCGGGGCGGGACGCTGGCCGGCAACGTGCTCGCCGGGCACGGCGCGACCCCGGTGCAGGTGACCGGAAACGCGCTGGCCGTGCTCGGCGGCGCGACCTCGGTCTCGCAGGCCAGCACCGGCGGCGTGGCCGGCGGTTCGATCGTGTCCACCGGGTCCGGCGGCGCCGGGTCCGGCAACGTCGGCCTGGTCCCGGTCGCGGTTCCGGTCGAGGCGAACGGCGCCGCGGTCGGTGTGGGCGGCCGGGCCACGAGCCGGTCCACCAGCATGGCCCGGGCCAGGTCGAGCGGCACGCTGCCGGGCCGGTGGGGCGCGCCGGCCGCGGTGCTCACCTCGGGCGAGTCCGGGCTGCTGGCCGGCAATGTGGCCGAGCCCGCGCTGTCCGGTCCGGTTCTCGCGGACTGTGCCGGGCTCGCCGTGCTGGGCCAGGCCGGTGCGCAGTGTGCCAGCGACAGCGCGGCGTGGGCCGGTGGAGCGGCGGGCAGCGACGGCAACGGCGGCCTGCTGTCCGGCAACGTGGCCGGCCCGGCGGCGGCCGTGCCGGCCGAGGTGTTCGCCCACGCGGTCGCGGTGGGTGGGAGCGCCTGGTCCGCCCAGTCGAACGCGATGTCCTCGGCGGCGGGCGGTCCGCTGTACAGCTTCGGCGACCACAGCGTGCTGTCCGGCAACCTGGCCGGCCCCGGCGTCAGCGGTCCGGTCGAGGTGTTCGGCACCGCGGTCGGGGTGGCCGGGCACGCGGCGGCGTGCGCGGACGGCGTGTCCCGGACCGGCTCCGGCGGCCGCGCCGGGACCTCCGGCACCGGCGCGTTGGGCGGCGGAAACGTGGTGGCGCTGCCGGTCAGCCAGCCGGCCGAGGTGTTCGGCACGGCCGGTGCGGTGCTCGGTTCGGCCGACGCGCGGGCGGTGGAGACCAAGCAGTCGTCCTCGGGCGGCTTCGCCGACGCGACCGATCCGGGCGGGCTCGGCTCGGCCAACATCGTGCAGGCCGCGTTGGCCGGACCGGTCCAGGTGATGGGCAACGGCGTCGGGGTGCTCGGCCGGACCGGATCCGTGGCGCGGACGCGCACGGTCTCCACCGCGGGCGGCGGCAACGACACCAGCGGCACGGCGGCCACCGCGTCGGGCAACGTCGTCCAGACGGCCTTCGCGCTGCCGGCCCAGGTGTTCGGCAACACCGTCGCGGCCGGCGGGACGAGTGACTCGGCCGTGCTCGCCGACACCGGCTCGGTGGCCGGTGGGCCGGTCAGCACCGACGGGACCGGTGGGTTCGTGGCGGGCCGGGCGCTGGATGGCCGGACGGCTCCGGCGCGCGTTCCGGCACTGTCCGGTTTGGACACCGCGCGGTCGTTGCATCCGGTCGAGTTGCGACGCAGCGCGTCGCTGGCGGACACCCGGTCCAAGCTGGCCGGCCTGTTCGGCTGAGCGGACCGGTCCGGGCGCCGGGCCCGGTGACTCCTCGGGCCCGGCGTCAGCCTTCCGTCGCGTTGGCGGCCATCCGTTCCAGCACGGCGACCGCGGTGGCGTACTCCTCGGCACTGATGCCCTCGGTCAGCCGGAGCCGGCCGGCCCGGACCCGGTCGGCGACCGCGGTGTGCGCGGCCCGGCCGGCGTCGGTCAGGGTGTGGCCGGTGACCCAGCCGCGGCCGGCCAGCTCGGCCAGCACCGGTGCGGTGCTCGGCTCGGCGCCGGTCAGGAACGGAGCCAGCGCGCGGTCGAGCTCGTCCTGGCCGGCCACGCCCGTGGCCAGGACGTTGAGCACCTGCCAGTGCCGGCGGGTGAGCCCTTCGCCGGCCAGTTGCCGGGTGAAGTCGGCGTCGATCAGCCGGTCCACCTCCTTGAGCCAGTAGCCGATCGGCCGGTCCATCGATCCTCCATTACATGTCAAAATACAATTAAATGTAAGATAGCATGTATGAGCGAACGGGTCGCGGACGTGGCGGCGGTCGAGCGGGCCATGGTGGAGATCAGGCGACTGCAGCAGCGCCGCACCCTGGCCCGGGTCAGCCAGCAGCGCTCCGGCGACCGGGTGGACCCGACCCTGACCGCGGTCGTCGACGCGGTGGAGCGGCATCAGCCGGCCACCGTGTCCGGCATCGCCGCCGCCCTCGGTGTGGACCAGCCGCGGGCGAGCCGACTGGTGGCCAGGGCGGTCGAGGCGGGGCTGGTGGAGCGCCGGGCCGATCAGGAGGACGGCCGGCGCACCCTGCTCCGCCTGACCCGCACCGGGACGCGCCACGCCGGGCGGGTGCACGAGTTCCGGCAGTCGATGTTCGCCGAGGCGATGGCGGACTGGTCGCCCGGTCAGGTCGCCACGTTCGCCCGGTTGCTCACCCGGTTCGTGGACTCCTACGCCGCGCTGACCGGCTAGCTCTCGCCCCGGACGCGCCGCTCGCGCCGGCCCCGGGCCAACTCGGTGGCCAGCGCGTCCAGGTGCTGGTTCCAGAACCCGCGGAACCGCTCCAGCCACTGGTCGATCTCGCGCAGCGGGCCGGCGTCCACCGCGTACAGCCGGCGGGTGCCCTCGGCCCGCACGACGGTGAACCCGCTCTCCCGCAGCACCCGCAGGTGCTGGGACACCGCCGGCTGGGAGATGCCGAACTCGTCCTGGATCACCGCGGTGACCGCCCCCGAGGTCCGCTCACCGTCGGCCAGCAACTCCAGGATCCGCCGCCGGACCGGGTCCCCCAGGACGTCGAAGGCGTGCACGGACCAACTGTCGCAACGACTGGTTATATAAGTCAATCCTGATTAACAGTGACCCCGGCGTCGGTCAGCAGTGCCCGGGCGTCGTCGCGGCGGTCCTCGGCGACCATGATCCGGCGTTGGATCGCGCCGATCGAACCGTCGATCGCGCTCATGAAGCCGTCCGCCACGCTGTGCGCGATGCCGGCGTCATCCAGCACCGACGTGGCGAACGAGATCAACACCGGATCGTTGGTGCGCATCAACTCGATCATCGAACCCCCTTGGCCGGTCCTGACCCCAGGCTCCGGGCCGGGCCAAGCCTTGTCAACTGCCCAAAATGAGACTTGCCGAAGCCGGTCCGGTCGATGAGGATTCGTCATCCACGGACTCGAACTCGGCTGAGAAAACCACTGGGGGGCAACATGATCGAACAGCAGGCTGCCGTGCGGCTCCGTCGGGTCGGTGAGGCCGGCCTGGCCTCGGCCATCCTGTTCGGCCTCGTCATCGTGCTGAACCTGGCCTTCGCCTGGTCCCTGTGGAACGCCTACGGCCTGGTGCAGGACTTCCTGGCCGACGATCCGGGCGTGGGCATGGCCGACCTGCTCGACGCCGACCGGCTCACCCGGACGCTCGGCTGGGCCGTCCTGGCCGTCCAGTTGGCCGCGGCCGTCGTCTTCCTGGTCTGGCTGTGGCGGGCCCGGCGCAACTCCGAGGTGCTCACGGACGCGCCGCACCGGCGTGGCCGGGGGTGGGCGATCGGCTCGTGGATCACCCCGGTGGTCTTTTTCTGGTTCCCGTTCCAGGTCGTCGACGACGTCTACCGGGCCAGCCGGCCGGACAACCCGAAGGACCTGTACGACCTGCAGACCGTGCCCGGCTCCACCCTGCTGCGGTGGTGGTGGGGTATGTACCTGGCCGGCTGGGTGCTCGACCGGCTCGCCGCCGCCAGTCTGACCGGCTACCACGTGGAGGACCTGCAGGCCGCGGCCGTCGCCCAGAGCGCACAGGTCGTCGCGCTGACCGGCGCCGGCATCGCCCTGGTCATCGTGATGCGCCAGATCACCCGGTGGCAGCAGACCCCCCGGGTAGCCCCGGACGCACCACCGGAGTTCGGCACCGAAGCCGCGAGCTCTCCCTAGCCCTGGGCGAGATCGGCGAACCGGCTGTAGTGCAGCTGGTGGGCGACGGTGACGGTGGTGGTGGGGCCGGCGCGGTGCTTGGCGAGAATCAGGTCGGCCTCGCCGGCGCGGGGGTCGTCGCGCTCCCAGGCGTCCGGGCGGTGGATCAGGATGACCATGTCGGCATCCTGTTCCAGGGAGCCACTTTCCCGGAGGTCGGCGAGCATCGGGCGTTTGTCGGTGCGCTGCTCCGGCCCGCGGTTGAGCTGGCTGATCGCGACCACCGGCACCTCGAGCTCCTTGGCCAGCAGCTTGAGCTGGCGGGAGAACTCCGAAACCTCCTGCTGCCGCGACTCGACCCGTTTGCCGGAGGACATCAGCTGCATGTAGTCGACCACGATCAGCTTCAGGTCGTGCCGCTGCTTGAGCCGGCGCGCCTTGGCCCGGATCTCCATCATGGTCATGTTCGGCGAGTCGTCGATGAACAGCGGCGCCTCGCTGATCTCACTCATCCGCCGGGCCAGCCGGGTCCAGTCGTCGTCGCTCATCCGCCCGCCGCGCATGTCCTGCAACCGGATCCGCGCCTCGGCAGACAGCATCCGCATCACGATCTCGGTCCGGCTCATCTCCAGCGAGAAGATCACGCTGCTCATCCCGTGCCGCACCGAGCAGGACCGGGCGAGATCAAGTCCCAGGGTCGACTTCCCGATACCCGGACGGGCCGCGATGATGATCATTTGGCCGGCGTGCAGGCCGTTGGTGACCTCGTCGAGGTCGACGAAGCCGGTGGGGACGCCGAGGGACGAGCCGCCCCGGGAGGCGATGGCGTCGATCTCGTCCATGGTGGGCTGCAGGAGCTCCTCGAGCGCGACGTAGTCCTCGCTCATCCGGCGCTCGGTGACCTCGTAGATGGACGCCTGGGCGCGGTCCACCACCTCGTTGACGTCCGCGCCGTCGGCGCCGGCGTAGCCGAGCTGGACGATCCGGGTGCCGGCCTCCACCAGGCGGCGCAGGATCGCCTTCTCGGCGACGATCTCCGCGTAGTAGCCGGCGTTCGCCGCGGTCGGCACGGTGGCGATCAGGGTGTGCAGGTAGGGCGCGCCGCCCACCCGGCGGATCTCCCCGCGCCGCTCCAGCTCGGCGGCCACCATCACCGCGTCGGCCGGCTCGCCCCGGCCGTAGAGGTCCAGCACGGAGTCGTAGATGAGCTGGTGGGCCGGCCGGTAGAAGTCGCCGGAGCGGAGCACCTCGACCACGTCGGCGATGGCGTCCTTGGACAGCAGCATGCCGCCCAGCACGCTCTGTTCGGCGGCCAGATCCTGTGGCGGCTGCCGGTCCAGCCCGGTCGCGTCCACGGGGGACGGCGACGGCCGGTCATCGGTCAACGCCACGGTCGCTCCCCAATCCCTCGCCGCCGTCGCACGGGTGTTCGAAACTACCATACCCACGCGGCACCGCCGGACCAAGAATCCCGGTCCCGGCGTGTCGGATTCCCGCACTCGTGGCCCGGGTGGGCAGTGCGTTCGCGGCGGGCGCCGGTCGGGGCGGCGCCCACCGCCCGACGGACGGTAGAGCCGCCGAACCGTGCGACGCAAACCGCCTTGGGGACGCCGCTGGGGACAGGTTGGGGATGGCCGCCCACAACTGACCACAGTCCGCCGGGAAGCTGGGGACAACCTGTGGACAGTAGCCGGATGTTCGATCGAACGAGCAGGTCAGGGTATGTGCACAGACTGTGGATAAGGTGGCCGAAAATTGTCCGGCGTGTCGCGGGAGACGCGGCGTTCGGCGTGTCGCGGGCGCGCCGTCGCAGAGAGTTGTCAACAGTCCACTGAGTACTGACCGGCACCGGCCCGACACGCGCCGACCGCCCAGCCGAAGATCAACGGCTGGGCGGTCGGTGGTGTTCTGGGCGGGTCAGCTGGGCGTGACGTCGAGCTTGAGCTCCGCGGTGACGTCCGGGTGCAGCCGGACGGTGACCGGGTGGCTGCCGACGGCCTTGATGTGGCCGGCCAACTCGACGGTGCGCTTGTCCAGCGGCGGACCGCCTGCGGTGCGGATCGCCGACACCACGTCGGCGGTGGTCACCGAGCCGAACAGCTTGCCGGAGCCCGGCGCCGCCTTGGCCTTCAGCGTCACCTTGAGGTCCTCGAGCACGCCCTTGATCTCCTTGGCGTGGTCGAGGTCGCGGACCCGGCGGGCGTCCTGCGCCCGTCGGATCGTCTGCACCTGCTTGGCCGCACCCTTGGTGGCCATGATGGCCAGGCCGCGGGGCAGCAGGTAGTTGCGGCCGTAGCCGTCCTTGACCTCGACGAGGTCGCCGGGACCGCCGAGACCGCTCACATCGGTGGTGAGGATGAGCTTCACGGTGTGCGCTCCTGAACTCAGCGGGCGGTCGAGGTGTAGGGCAGCAGCGCCATCTCGCGGGCGTTCTTCACCGCGACGGCGACGTCGCGCTGGTGCTGGCTGCAGTTGCCGGTCACCCGGCGGGCCCGGATCTTGCCGCGGTCGGAGATGTACTTCCGCAGCAGCGTGGTGTCCTTGTAGTCGATCAGCTGCGCGTCCTTGCCCTTGCAGAACACGCAGATCTTCTTCTTGGGCTTACGAATGGGTGGCTTTGCCACGGGTGTGCTCCTGTGATGTCAAAGCAAGTCTGGGATTTGTGGGTCAGAACGGAGGTTCCTCGGCGTACCCGCCGGAGCCGGCCGGCGGAGCCGAGCCCCACGGGTCGTCCGGCGGCGCGGACGGTCCGCCCGCGGCGCCGTAACCGCCACCGCCTCCGCTGCCTCCGCCGCGGCTGACCTTGTTGACCTTCGCGGTGGCGTACCGCAGGGAAGGCCCGATCTCGTCCACGTCGAGCTCGATGACGGTCCGCTTCTCGCCCTCGCGGGTCTCGAAGGAACGCTGCTTGAGCCGGCCGCTCACGATGACGCGGGCGCCGCGGGTGAGCGACTCGGCCACGTTCTCCGCCGCCTGCCGCCAGATGTTGCAGCGCAGGAAGAGGGCTTCGCCGTCCTTCCACTCGCCGCTCGCGCGGTCGAAGGTGCGCGGGGTCGACGCGACGGTGAAGCTCGCCACCGCCGCTCCGGACGGTGTGAACCGCAGCTCTGGATCGGCGGTCAAGTTGCCGATCACGGTCAGCGTTGTGTCACCAGCCACAGCGTGCCTCCTTGGTTCAGGCTCCGGCGGGGTCCCGACGCAGGACCTTAGTCCGCAGCACCGACTCCTGAAGCGACAGCTGACGGTCGAGCTCCTTGACGGCGTCCGGGTCGGCGTTCACGTCGAGCACGGCGTAGATGCCCTCGGCGTGCTTCTTGATCTCGAACGACAACCGGCGCTTGCCCCACACGTCGACCTTCTCGACGTTGCCGCCCGACGTGCGGATCACGTTGAGGAACGTGTCCAGCGACGGCGCGACCGTGCGCTCGTCGAGCGTGGGATCAAGGATGACCATGACTTCGTAATGACGCATGAAGACCACTCACCTCCTGTGGACTCGGCGGCCACGGACTCTCCGTGGCAGGAGGGGTCTTTCTCAACGGCAGAGTTTAGCTCAGCCGGCCGGCGTCCTGCGCAGCACCCAGGTGCGGACCAGGGCGGCGGTCACGCCGGACAGGGCGAAGACGGCCAGCAGCACCGGAAGCGCGACGCGGGTCCCGCTCTTCGGGTGCAGCGCCTCGGCGTTGCCGGCCACCCGGACGCCGTCCTGCGGGTCCGCTCCGAGAACGCCGAACTGGGGCGTGTAGCCGGCCACCGTCCCGCCGTAGCGCACACCGGGCGCGGGGGCGAACAGGCCGGCGGCCGCGAACGGGATCGAGCCGTAGTCGGCCATCGGCGCGCGGCCCCAGAGGTACTGGCTCAGTCCGGAGCCGCCGGACGCGCCGCCGACCACCGGCTGGTTGGCCCCGGCGGGCGGCGGGCTCTGCTGGCCGCCACCTCCGCCCGGGACCGGCGCGGGCGGGTTGCCGGGCAGCGGCGGGGCACCCGGCAGCACGCCGGCGGTGGCCTGCTGGGAGGCGTCGGCGACGGCCTTGGCACCGTCCTGCACCGGTGCGGCCGCGGCGTTGGCGCCGGTCACGGTGATACCGCACAGGCTGGTCAGGCTGCCCTGGACGGTGCCGGTGACAGCGACGATCACCGGGCCGAGCAGGGGGATCTTGTTCAACTCGGCGACCACGGCGGAGGCGATCGTGCCACCGGTGATGTATCCGGTGCCGGTGGGCAGCGCGCCGATCGGGATCGGCGGCAGCGCGGCGAAGGTGTTCTGCGCGGTGGGCCAGAGCAGGTTGAGCGGATCCACCGCGCGCACGGCGTCGACCACCACGCCGAGCACGGCGCCGGGGGCCAGCGAGACGGGCTGGCCGGGGACGCCCTGCACCGAGGTGGCGCAGCTACCGACGACGATCGGGGGCGGGGCGGCGGTCGCGGTGCCGGCGGAGGCCAACGCGGCCAGGCAACCGGCGAAGACCAGCACCAGCGCGATCGCGAAGCGCCGTCGCATCCTGCTCCCTCCGGTGCCGTACCGGCCAGTAGTAGTTACTACCAAGTAAACGACGGTAGCCCGGCGCGGTGACGGCGGCCAAGACCACATCCTAGGAATGTCCGGAAACCGGACGGTCCAACCGTCCCGGCCCGAATTACCATCATGTGGTTCGACGAGCGCACCGAGGCCCCACTTCGACCTACTAGGCTCGCTGTCCATGAGCATTGGCGCCCACATCCACGCCGAGGACGTGCTCGGCGGCGCCCTCGAGCGGAAAGCCGAGGTGGTGCAGTTCTTTCTGGGCGACCCGCAGAGCTGGAAGACCCCGCAGCCGCACCCGCAGGCCGAGGCCCTCGCCGACGCCGGGCTGCGCGTGTTCGTGCACTCCCCCTACCCGGTCAACATCGCCTCCACCAACAACCGGATCCGCATCCCGTCCCGCAAGACGGTCACCCAGCACGCGGACCAGGCGGCCAAGATCGGGGCGGCCGGCCTGATCGTGCACGGCGGGCACGTGACCCGGGGCGAGGACCCGGCCGACGGGCTGAGCAACTGGCGCAAGTTCTTCGAGCGGCAGGCCGGTGAGGCGGGCGGCTTTCCGCTGCCGATCCTGATCGAGAACACGGCGGGCGGGGACAACGCGATGGCCCGCGGCTTCGACATGCTGGCCCGGCTCTGGGACGAGGTGGCCGAGTTCGGCGCCGGCTTCTGCCTGGACACCTGCCACGCCTTCGCGGCGGGCGAGGACCTGGACGGGATCGTCGACCGGGTGCTGGCCATCACCGGCCGGATCGACCTGGTGCATCTGAACAGCTCCCGGGACGAGTTCGGATCGGCCCGGGACCGGCATGCCAACATCGCCACTGGCACCATCGATCCCGATCAGCTGGTCGGCGTGGTGCGGGCGGCCGGGGCTCCGGTCGTCGTGGAGACTCCGGCGCAGGGCCAGGCCGAGGACATCGCGTTCCTCCGCGCGGCGCTGGGGCGGTGACCGCCGTGCCGGCCGAGGCGGCGGTTCCGTTGACAGGGAAGGTGGACGACAGGGTGCCGGACGAAGCGGGTGCGGCGCCCGGCGTGAAGTCCACCGGCCCGGGCGGCCAGCTCGGCCGGACCGCGCTCGCGATCATCGTGCTGCTCTGCGGCGTGACGATGGTGCTCGGGTTCGCCAACAAGAACCGGTGCACCGGTCCGGAGTTCAACGAGCTGGGCCGCAGTGTCGGCGCCGCCGAGGACTTCCAGATCCGCAACAAGAAGGACGTCTGCTACTCCGACATCCAGTACCTGTGGATCGGCCGGGACATCGATCGGAAGGTCTTCCCCTACATCCACGGTTCGCTCAACGACAAGGGCGAACTGATCGGCGGTGTCGTCGAGTACCCGGTGCTGACCGGCATGCTGATCTGGGTCTCGGGCTGGTTCGCCAGCAACGACGCGCAGTACCTGCTCGCCTCGGCGATCCTGTTGGCGCCGTTCGGGTTGCTCACCGCCTGGCTGCTCGGTCGGCTGTCCCGCTGGCGAGCGCTGATCTGGGCGCTCGGGCCGCCGCTGGTGCTCTACGCGTTCCACAACTGGGAACTGCCGGTGGTGCTGTGCGCGGTGGCGGCCGTGTACGTGATGCACCGCGGCTGGGGCCGGCGCGGCGTGGACCGGCCGCTGATCGAGCGGGCCACCGCCGCGGCGGTGCTGCTCGGCCTCGGCTTCGCGTTCAAGGTCTACCCGGCGATCTTCGTGCTGCCGCTGATGCTGTACGTGCTCACCGGCGGCCGGGGCGGCGCCGAACTGCCCGCCGGCAAGCGCTTCGACTACGCGGGCGCCGCGCGCGTGGCCGGCGTCGCGATCGGCACGGCGATCGCGGTGAACCTGCCGTTCATGCTGGCCGGCTACGAGGGCTGGAAGGCGTCCTTCGAGTTCCAGTGGCAGCGCAAGGCGGACATCACCACGAACTCCATCTGGTTCTGGGCGTTTCGGCCGTACTCCGAGCCGGAGAACGTCGGGACGCAGGATCTGATCAGCCTGCTGTCCATGACCACGATCCTGGCCTCGTTCGTGCTGGCCTGCGTGCTGGGCTGGCTGCGCTACCGGCGGGAGGGCACCTACCCGTGGGTGCCGGTCTCGGCCGCCATGCTGTGCGGGTTCCTGTTGCTGCACAAGGTGCACTCGCCGCAGTACACGCTGTGGCTGGTGCCGATGTTCGTGCTGCTGCGGATCAGGTGGACCTGGATCGTGGCGTACTTCCTCGCCGACCTGGCCATGGGGATCGGGATCTTCCGCTGGTACTACGAGATCACGGTGCAGAAGAGCGGCATCTACGACAACTTCGCCGCGCAGGCGGTGATGATCGGGGTGTGGGGCCGGGCCGCGCTGCTGGTCGGGCTGTTCGTGGCGTTCCTTGCGGCCCGGGCCACCACCGACGACCTGCCGGAACCGAGCGGCGAGGCGCCGGCCGAACCCGTACGCGCCGGCCCGTGACCCGGCCGGCCGGCTACTCCGGCAAGCCGCTCCCGGTCAAGCTGGGGATCAAGGAGTCGTCCCGGGTGCTGGTCAGCGGGGCGCCGGCCGGCTTCGAGCTCGGCCACCCGCACCACCGCCGGGCCGGCGGCGAGCCCTACGACGTGGTGCTGATGTTCTGCCCGACGCTGTCCCGGCTACGCGCCGGCTGGCCCGCCGCGGTGCGGCGGACCGCGGTCGACGGCGGCCTGTGGGTCGCCTGGCCGAAGAAGGCCTCCGGGGTGCCGACCGACCTCACCGAGAACGTGGTCCGGGAACACGCCCTCGCGGCCGGGTTGGTGGACGTGAAGGTGTGCGCGGTGGACGAGGTCTGGTCAGGACTGAAGCTCGTCCGCCGGCTGGCCGACCGCTGACCGCCGTCTGGTCATGTTCAACGTGAAACGATCCGGTGCCCCGTCCAGCACGCCGCCGGCCGGATCGTCCACACCGCCGGCCCGGACCAGATCCCGCGCCGGGTGGTAGATCTCGTAGACCACCAGCACGCACAGGCCGATCACGACCAGGTCCCGGAGCACCACAGCGCTCATGAACCACTCCACCGGCAGACCCTTCTTCCCCTCGTTCGGGTCCACGCCGAGGTAGAACATCATCCGGGGCACCCAGACCAGCGCGTCGATCGCCATCCAGGCGAGCAGCGGTTTCCAGCGCGGCACCGCCAGCACGGCCAGTGGCACCAGCCACAGCGAGTACTGCGGGCTCCACACCTTGTTGGTCAGCAGAAACGCCGCCACCACGAGGAAGCTCAACGACGCGATCCGGGGACGCACCGGCGCGTGCAGGGCGATGAAGGTGACTCCGGCGCAGCAGGCCACGAACAGCAGGGCGCTCACCGCGTTGAGCACGCTCGGGGACTGCTGGAAGCCCAGCGGGCCGTCGAACCCGGCCCAGCCGGTGAACTGGCTGATCACGTTGTAGATCGAGTCGGGGTCTGCGCCGCGTAAGGCGTTGCGGCGGAAGAACTCCCACCAACCGTCCCGGTACGCGTACCAGATCGGGAAGTTCACCGCGACCCAGGTGAAGCCCGCGGTGAGCGCGGTGGTCTGCCACACGCTCACCTTGCGCGCCCGGACACACAGCACCAGCAGCGGCCCGAGCAGGAACAGCGGGTACAGCTTGGCCGCCCCGCCGATGCCGAGCAGCACCCCGGCGAGCACCGGTCTGCGCCGGGCCCAGGCCAGCAGTCCGGCCGCGGCGCAGGCGGTGGCCAGCGTGTCGAAGTTGGTGAAGGCGTGCACGGCCACCAGCGGCGACACCGCCACCAGCGCGGCGTCCCAGGGTCTTCTTCCGGCCAGCTTCAGCACCGCCCAGACGGTGGCCAGCCAGGCCAGGGCCAGCCAGAACGCGGAGATGTCGAAGTAGATCACCACCGGCAGGCCGTTGGGGACCCACGGCGAGTCGGCCAGCGCCACCCAGCCCTGCGCGAGCTTGGCGTTGACCCACTGGAACAGCCCGGTCAGCACCGGGTACTCCATGTACCGGACGTGCGCGGTGGGCTTGCCCTCGTCGTCGATCCACAGGGTGCGGTACGGGAAGCCGCCCTTGTCCAGCCGTTCCGCCGAGTACAGCGGGACGATGTCGGAGTAGCACATGGCGGCGAACGGCCGGTTGGACCGCCAGTCCAGCTCCAGCACCTTGCTGTCCTCGTTGAAGAACTGCTGGGCGCAGGCCGCCTTGGTGAACCAGCCCAGTGCCAGGGTGGCCACGGCGAGCAGCAGGCAGACCCGCAGCGGGGTCCAGAACCAGTGCCGGCCGATGACCGCGTGCCGGCCCAGCCGGCCGCCGAACGGCGTGCTCCCCCCGGCGGCCAGCGGCTCGGTCCAGGTGGGCACCACGCGGTCGGTGGCGCTGCGCGAGTCGGTGTCCCCGCGCGCCAACTCGTCGGTGGCCGACTCGTCGGTAACCGGCTCGTCGTCCTCGACCGGGACGACTACGTCAGCGGTGTCCGGACCGTCACCGTCAGCACTGCCGGCGGCACCGTCCGGCTCGACCCCTGGCACGCGGCGATGGTACGGGGCTAGCGGTTCGGCTCGACCACGCCGCCCCCGTCACCGGGTCCGGGTGGGTCCACCGGGATCGTCGGGCGGGGCGTGGGCGTCCGCGTCCGGGTGGGCTCGGTCGGGTTGGTCCCGCCGCCGTTCCCGTTCCCGTTGCCATTTCCGTTGCCATTCCCTGGCGGGGGCTGCTGGCCCTGGCTGGGCGGTGGCTTGGGCGCGCTGGAGGAGGGGCTGGCCTCCTTGCCGATCGCCTCGTACTTGCCGAAGTCCTCCTTGGGCAGCTTGAACGCCTTGTGGTAGCTGTCCATGAACTTCTGCCAGATCTGGCCGGGCAGGCCGGCGCCGAAAATGATCTTGTTCTGCTTGTTCCGGATCGCCTCGCCCTTGGCGCCGCTCATCGACACCGCGGTGGACAGCTGCGGCGTGTAGCCGACCATCCAGGCCTTGGCGTTGTCCGCGGTCTCCCCGAGCTGGTGGGTGCCGGTCTTGCCGGCACACAGCCGGCCGTCCGCACACGGGATGCCGGAGGACTTCGGGATCGACAGCAGCGACTCGGTGACGTTGCGGGCGATCTTGGCGTTGTTCTTGGCGTTGGTGTCGAAGGCGGGCTTCTCCTGGGGGGTGCCCGCGATGTAGTCCGACCCGTCCGGGTTGAGCACCTTGGCCACCAGGTGCGGCGTGCGGTATATCCCCCGGGCCGCGAAGGTCGCGTAGGCCGAGGCCATCTCCAGCGTGCTGACCTGGGTCTTGTCACCGCCGATGGCGATACCCGTGGTCGGCTTGCCGCCGTTGTCGTGGCCGAGGTCGGAGGTGATGCCCGCCTGGTGCGCGGCGTCGGCCACCTTGTCGGTGCCGACGTCGATCGCGATCTCGTAGAACACCGTGTTGATCGAGCGCCGCATCGCGTCGGAGACCGGGCACGGCTTGCACTGCGCGTTCTCCGAGTTGCGCACGGTCAGCCCGCCCTTGAAGGTGCGCGGCGAACTGCCGTCGTAGGTCTCGCCGAGGCCCTTGCCCGTCTTGAGCAGGGCCACCAGGTCGAACGGCTTGAACGACGAGCCGGGTTCCTGTGCCTGGGACGCCCAGTCGATGCCGATCCCGTCCGCTCCGCCGTAGTAGGCCTTGACCTGACCGGTCTTCGGGTCGACCGCGACCAGCGCCGGACGCAGGTTCTCCGGCTGTCCCTTCATCACGTCGGCGACCGCCTGCTCGGCGAGCTGCTGGGCCTTCGGGTCGATCGTGGTGAGAATGGTGTACCCGCCGCGCTGGATGTCCTCCTCGGTCAGCCCGAACGGCGCCTGCTCGAGCTCGTCGAGCACCTGCTTCTGGATCAGGCCCTTGGCGTCGGTGGTCGCCTTGGCCTTGGTCTGGGCGTAGTCCACCGGCGTGGGGAACTGGGCGGCCGCGCGCTCCTGCGCCGTGATCCAGTTGTTGGCGACCATCTGGTCCATCACGTAGTTCCAGCGCCGCTGCATGTACTCGGTGTCCGTGTAGCGGCTCGGACTCTGGATCATGCCGGCGAGCAGGGCGGCCTCGGACGGGGTGAGCGTCTTGAGGTCCGGCTTGGCGTAGTAGGCCTTGGAAGCCGCGGCGATGCCATAGCTGTTGCGGCCGAAGAAGATCGTGTTCAGGTAGGCCTGGATGATCTGCTCTTTGGAGTACGTGCGGTTCATCTTGTAGGCCTTGACGACCTCGAGGCCCTTACGGGTCAGGGTCTTCTCGGAGTTGCCGGTGGCCTTCTTGATGTACTGCTGGGTGATCGTCGAGCCGCCGCCCTCGCCACCGGTGACCTGGTTCCAGCCGGCCCGCATCACGCCGGTGATGTCGAAGCCGGAGTTGGTCATGAACGTGGCGTCCTCGGCCGCGAACACCGCGTGTAAGACCTGCGGCGGCAGATCCTTGTACTCGACGTTGGTCCGTTCGCCGTTCTTCGGTGTGATCTTGGCGAGCTCCGAGCCGTCGGCGTACTGCAGCGTGACGACCCGGCTCTGCTCCGCGATGATCTCGTCCGGGCTCGGGACGGTGACCACCTGGTAGGCGATGAAGAACGCGAGCACCGGGCCGATGACCATCAGGCCGAGCAGCACGTAGCAGGTTCGCCGAACCCGCCGCCAGATCTTCTTGCGGCGGGCCTTGCGCTCGTCCTCGGTGGCCTCCGCGCCGTCGACCGGCTCTTCGGTGCCGGTGTCCGGACCGTGCGTCATCAGGTCCGGCTCGGGTCCGGCGGCGCGCCGGACCGGCGTCATGACCTCGGTCCGGTCCCGCGAGTTGTCCCGCTTCGCCCCGGGGATGACGACCGTCGGCGAG
>NZ_DASTBH010000403.1:0-7073 GCF_035712165.1 Actinophytocola sp.
GGCGGGCAGGCCGCGCCCGGATCCGCCGCGCCGCAGACCGGCCACGGCGGTGGCGGTGGTGGTGGGGGCGGCGGCTTCGGTGGCGGTGGCGGCGGTTTCGGCGGCGGCGGTGGGGGTGGCGGCGGTGCCGCGGTCGGTCCCCGGCTACCGGCGGCGATTCCGGTGCAGCCGGGCTCCGGCGTCGGGGTCAACCTCCCGGACGGTTCCTCCGCCGAGGCGCCCAACGAGATCGCCGCACAGGCCGTCCGCAACGCCATGACCGCGCTGGGCACCCCGTACGTGTGGGGCGCGTCGAACCCGCCGTCCGGCACCGACTGCAGCGGGCTCACGTCGTGGGCCTACGGCAACGCCGGGCTCGAACTGCCCCGGCACTCCTCGGCGCAGGCCGTGGGCGCGTCGGTGGACCCGGGCCAGCTCGCACCCGGCGACCTGGTGGTCTGGGACGGGCACGTGGCCATGGTGGTCGGCAACGGGCAGATGATCGAGGCAGGCGACCCGGTGCAGATCAACCCGATCCGAACCTCCAACATCGGCATGCCGTTCCTGGGGTTCTACCGGCCGACCGGCTGAGGTACGGGTAACTTCAAGGGTCAATGAGCAGTTACGACGACCACCTCGACGCCGACATCGAGCGTGCCGACCGCAAGATCGCGGAGACCGGCGCGCGGGTGTCGGCGCACATCGGTCGCCGGGGTGCGGTCACCGGGCGGGCGTCCTCGCGCACCGGCGCGGTCACCGTGGTGGTGCAGCCCGGTGGCCGGCTGGTCGACCTGGACTTCGCGCCGTCGGCGTTCACCATGAAACCCGAGGAGCTGGCCGCCGAGATCGTGGCGGTGGCCCGGCAGGCGACCCGCAACGCCGGCGCCCGGTTGCACTCGTCGATCCGGCAGGTGGTCTCGCCCGAGGTCGCGCGCAGCCTGACCGAGCTGGGCCTGACGCCGGCCCCGCCCGCCGACGAGGACGTGGACTGGGCCGAAGTGATCCGGAGAACCCGGTGAGCGCGCCGCAGCCGCCGCTGGACGAGCTGCTTGCCCAGGCGGAGCAGCGCCGGGCGGCCAGCGCCCGGCTGCCCCGGATCGTCGCGGACACGGTGGCCGTGGCGCTGGACGAGCGCCGGCTGGTGCAGGCGACCACCGACGCCAGCGGCGAGCTGCGCGCGCTGGTGCTGCATCCGGCGGCGATGTCGTTCGGCGGCAAGGAGCTGGCCCGGATGGTGATCGAGGCGGCGCATACGGCCACCGAGTACGCCCGGCAGCGCTGCCTCAACGAGGTGGCCCTGATCCTGGGCGACAACGCCACCGCCGAGTTGGAGGAACTGATCGGCCCGTCGCCGGCCCGGGCCGCCGGCTGGGACTCCGCGCCCCGCGCGGCGGTTGCGCCACCCGTCGCGGCGGAGCCGGACGTGCGGGACGACGACCCCGATGACCCGTTGTCATTCGACCCGGCCAGTCTTCGCTCCGACCGGTGATCCCCCCGGGAATCGCTACCCCGTAGGCTTCCCCCCGTTTGGTGCGCTCACCAGGAGGACCTCCAATGGCTCAGGACATCGTTCCGATCGAGCTCGGGCTGCCCCAGGGCGATCTTGTGACGCTGTGGGCTCCGCGCTGGCGGGAGGACGGTGAGGAATGGGAGGCGTTCCTCGGACACGAGGATGACCTCTACGGCTTCCCCGACGCGGCACACCTGGCCGCGTTCGTGCGGACGGTCGACGAACACGACCTGGTCGATCACCCGGCCTGGGAAGTGGTGCCCGGCCTGTCGGTGCCCGAGCTGATGCCGGACGAGGCGCACCAGTACGACCTGGTCGGGGTGCCGGAGCTGGTCGCGGAGGAGCCGGACACCTGGACCGTCGGCGAGCTGGCCGACATCGTGGCGATCGTGCGGTCACTGGCCGAGGTGTGCGAGCTGGACGTGGTGCACGAGGTGCTGGACTCCTCGGAGGGTTTCCAGATGCTGGCCCAGGGCACCTACCCGTTCACCGGCCGGGAGGGCGAGCGGCTGTGGACCGACCTCGCCGAGAAGATCTCGGAGCGGTGGGACGACGTGCTCGACGCGCTGGACGTGGTGGTGAGCATCCCCGAGGTGGACGCCGCCACCCTGGACCAGACCACCGACGAGCTGGCCGCGTTCAAGGCGGAGTCCGAAGAGGCGGAGATCGTCCTGGGCGCCGAGGATGTCGAGGAGATCGACACCGAGGAGTCCGATGAGGACGACGTGGAGTCCGATGTGGACGCCGAGATCGAGGCCGACGACGAGGAAGAGGAAGAGGAAGAGGTCAAGCCGCTCGGCTTCTGGGCCGAGGTGGGCATCGACCCGATCCGGATCGTGACCGAGGGGGAGGACTACTACACCCTTCGGTGTTACCTGGACGACGAGCCGATCTTCCTCGGTTCCGAGGGTCAGATCGACGTGTTCAGCTCTCCCCGGGCCCTGGCCAAGTTCCTGGCCCAGCCCGGCGAGGAGGACAACGACCTCGCCGAGGTGTCCACTTGGGAGGATGTGACCACCAAGGCCACCGACGGCACACTGGAGATCAAGGTCGACCCGGACAACACGTACGTGCTCCAGGGCCTGGCCGAGGACCTCGGCGGCGGCCCCGACACCGTCGACCCGGTCCAGCTCGACCTGGCCGTCGAGCTGATCACCGACGCCGCCGAGTGGGCCGAGGACGAGTCCGTGGCCACCGCGCTGTCCCAGTCGGAAAGCCTGGGCTGGCTGATCTCCTTCATCCTCCGGCCGGACCCGACCCGGCTCGCCCCCAGCCCGCCCTTCGACGCCGAGGTCACCGCCTGGCGCGCGCTGGCCCGCGCCTTCGAGGACCGGCTCCGCGCGCACTAGCACCGCCTCTCCGGAATTTTTGATGCGGTGGTTGCGTTCCGGCGGAGAGTGCGGTCATCGGGTGGATGGTGGCTGGCTGCCGTCACGGTCCCCTGAGGTAACTGCTGTCCAGGCGCGAACGTCACCCGAAGGTTCCAGATGGGGTCGCGGATTAGGGGGTGGCGATGCCCATCAGGGCGGCGTAGCCGGGCTTGATGATGGTGTCGATGATGTTGAGGCGTTCGTCGAAGCCGATGAAGGCGGACTTCATGGCGTTGATGGTGAACCAGCGGAGGTCGGCCCAGTCGTAGCCGAAGGTGTCGACCAGGGTGGACATCTCGCTGGAGACCGTGCAGCCGCTCATCAGGCGGTTGTCCGTGTTGACGGTGACCCGGAAGCGGAGCTTGGTGAGCAGCCCGATGGGGTGGTTCTCGATCCGGTCGGCGGCGCCGGTCTGCAGGTTGGAGCTCGGGCACATCTCCAGCGGGATGCGCCGGTCGCGGACGTAGCTCGCCAGGCGGCCGAGGTGGATGGTGCCGTCGTCGGCGACCTTGATGTCGTCGACGATGCGCACGCCGTGGCCGAGGCGTTCGGCGCCGCAGTGCTGGAGGGCCTCCCAGATGGACGGCAGCCCGAACGCCTCGCCGGCGTGGATGGTGAAGTGCGCGTTCTGCTGACGCAGGTACTCGAACGCGTCCAGGTTCCGGGTGGGCGGGAACCCCGCCTCGGGGCCGGCGATGTCGAAGCCGACGACCTCTGAGTCGCGGTAGCGCACGGCCAGTTCGGCGATCTCCAGCGAGCGCGCATTCTGCCGCATCGCGCACAGCAGCGTGCCGATCCGGATCCGGTGACCGGCCGCCGCGGCCCGTTCGGCGCCGACCCGGAACCCCTCCTGCACGGCCTCGACGATCTCGTCGAGGCGCAGGCCGCCCTCGGTGAACAACTCGGGCGCGTACCGGACCTCGGCATACACCACGCCGTCGGCGGCCAGGTCCTGCGCGCACTCGGCGGCCACCCGGACCAGCGCGTCGGTGTTCTGCATGACGCCGACGGTGTGCGCGAACGTCTCCAGGTAGCGCACCAGCGACCCGGAGTCCGCCGACTCCCGGAACCACTGCCCCAGCGCGGCGACGTCGGTCGTGGGCAGGTCGCGGTAACCGCCCGCCTCGGCAAGTTCGACTACGGTCTGTGGCCGAAGGCCCCCGTCCAAGTGATCGTGCAGTAGCACTTTCGGCGCGGTTCGGACAGCCTCCGGGGTCACCGGCCTGGGGTTCGTCGTCGACATGCGGCAACGGTACTCGGCACCGGATCCGCCCTGATCAGGTAATCAGTCGATCACGTATGGTGTCGGCCGGCGGGACGACCGGATCAGTCCCGATAGTCCGCATGGACCAGCCGGACCATTGCGGAACGGCGGCGCAGCAACGGGTGGCGTATGGATGCGTTCTGGAACTGGCTAGGCTCCCCTGCGTCGATTCTCCTCCTCCCCAGGACGAAGGCCAGCCCCGTGAACGAGAACAACAACTCAACGGTCTCCTTCGACCGTATGCGCAACATGCTGACGCGCGCGGCCGAGATCCGTGAGAGCGAACAACAGCAGATCTTCGACGCACTCGACGAGATCCACGCGCGGCTCGCCCCGCTGGAGTCCATCGGCTCGGTCCGCAAGCGGCTGTCCGAGATGCCCGACCGGTCCGAGACCGGCGCCCTGGCCGAGCGGCTCGACGCGGCCATCGCCAAGCTCGACGCGCAGGACGGCGCGATCGCCGCCCTCGGCCGCGCGATCGAGGCCATCGTCGACAAGCTCGCCACGCCGTTCGCGCAGCTCGACGGCCGTCTGGACGGGGTGGCCGGACGGTTCGAGGGCGTCGCGGGCCGGATGGACGGCCTCGAGGACAAGCTGTCCAACATCCACCGCCGGCTCGACGAGTTGGACGGCCACCTGGACAAGCAGGACGGCAAGCTGGACATGCTGCCCAGCGCGGTGCACGGCCCGGTGCGCGAGCGCATCGAGCAGGCCGAGACCAACCTGCGCGGCCGGGTCGACGAGGCCAGCGAGGCGGCCACCCGGACGGCGAACGAGTCGGCGAAGGTCATCCAGGCCAAGGTCGACGAGACCCGCACGGCGTTGCAGGGCTCCCTGGACGAGACCGGCAAGGCGCTGCAGGGCTCGCTGGACGACACCCGCAACGCGCTGCAGAGCGCGCTGGACGACACCCGCAACACCGTCGACGGCACCGAGCGGCTGGAGGCCCTGGCCAAGCGGCTGGAGCAGGTGACCGGCCGGCTGGACGAGCTGACCACGCGGCTGGACACGGTCGAGGACGGGTTCACGGCCAGGTTCAGCGAGCTCGGCGGCAACATCGACCAGGCGCTGAGCAAGGTCGAGGGCACCCTGGCGCACCGCCCGGACCGCGACGCGCTGGCCTCGATGGTGCAGAAGAGCAACGAGGACTCGGTGCGCCGGATCGGCGGTCACCTGGACGAGGCGATGGCCACCTTCGCCGAGCTGATGATGGGTGGCGCCGGCCCGCAGATGCGCCCGCCGACCACGCTGCCCCGGCAGAGCACCCGCAGGCGGACCACCAAGCCCAAGAACGGCCGCACCCCGGAGGAGTCCGGCGAGGAGCCGGAGATCACCGAGAACTAGCGTCGGGCGACTACGCGGTCAGGCGGAAAGACCACGTCATAGCCCAGCGAATGCGCCCTCCCGGCCCCCGGCCGGGAGGGCGTTTTCAGCTCGCGCTAACCGCGGATCGTCTCGTGCACCAGCGGGGCCGGCCCGGCGGCGGCGCCGGAGACGGCGAACGCGCCGTCCAGGGCGTCCAGCGCGGCCGGGACGGCGTCCGGGGTGTCGGTGTGCAGTTCGAGCAGCGGCTCACCGGCCCGCACGGTGTCGCCGGGCTTGGCGTGGCAGATGATGCCGGCGGCGGCCTGCACCGGATCCTCCTTGCGGGCCCGGCCGGCGCCGAGCCGCCACGCGGCCACCCCGACCCCGTAGGCGTCCAGGCGGGTCAGGGTGCCGTCCTCGGGCGCCGGAACCATGTGCACATGGGCGGGCTTCGGCAGCGGGGCGTCCGGGTCGCCGCCCTGGGCCGCGATCATGCGGCACCAGGTCTCGTAGGCCTGCCCGGAGGCGAGCACCGGGGCCGGGTCGACCGACAGCCCGGCCAGCGACAGCATCTCCCGGGCCAGGGCCAGGGTCAGCTCGACCACGTCTTCCGGCCCACCGCCGCGCAGCACCTCGACCGACTCGGCGACCTCCACCGCGTTGCCCACCGCCCGGCCCAGCGGCACCGACATCTCGGTGATCAGCGCCGAGATCCGCAAGCCGCGCTGCACGCCGATCTCGACCAGCGCCGAGGCCAGCGCCCGCGAGTCGGCCAGCGTGCGCATGAACGCGCCGGAGCCGGTCTTCACGTCCAGCACCAGGGCGTCGGCCCCCTCGGCGATCTTCTTGCTCATGATCGAGCTGGCGATCAGCGGGATCGACTCCACCGTGGCCGTCACGTCGCGCAGCGCGTAGAGCTTGCGGTCGGCCGGCGCGAGCCCCTCGGTCGGGGCGCACACCACCGCCCCCACCGTGTCGAGTTGGTGGACGATCTCCTCGGTGGACAGCCGGGCCCGCCAGCCCGGGATCGACTCCAGCTTGTCCAGCGTGCCGCCGGTGTGCCCGAGCCCCCGCCCGGACAGCTGCGGCACCGCCGCCCCGCACGCGGCGACCAGCGGCGCCAGCGGCAGCGTGATCTTGTCACCGACCCCGCCGGTGGAGTGCTTGTCCACGGTCGGCCGGCCGGACTTGAGCGCGAGCGTCTCCCCGGAGTCGACCATGGCGGCGGTCCACCGGGCGGTCTCCGCGGCGTCCATGCCGTTGAGGAAGATCGCCATGGCCAGCGCAGACATCTGCTCGTCGGCGACCACCCCGCGGGTGTAGGCGTCGACCACCCAGTCGATCTGCTCGTCGGACAACCGGCCGCGGTCCCGCTTGGCGCGGATGACATCGACGGCGGACATGGGTTCACGAGTGCTCATGGCAGATCCTCAGGTCCGAACGCGAACACCAGCACCTCGGTCATCGGCAGCGGGCCGCCCGGAGTGTCCACAAGGCACTCCGGGCCGCCCAGCTCGTAGATCACCTGCCGGCACCGGCCGCACGGCATCAACAGCTCACCGGCGCCGCTGCGGCAGGCGAGCGCCACCAGCCGGCCCCCGCCGGACAGCCGCAGCTGGCCGGCCAGCGTGCACTCCGCGCACAG
>NZ_DASTBH010000404.1:0-10291 GCF_035712165.1 Actinophytocola sp.
CGAGTTCTTGGAGTTCACTTACGCATCCCGCCGCGCCGATCTGGCCTGACCTCGGTGTCATCCATTGTCCTGGATACGGACGTCGCCTCGCACGTCCTGCGTGATCGGCTTGCACCCCCCTTGGCAACCAAGTTGATCGGCCGCACGCCGATCATCACGTTCGTTACCTTGGCTGAGCTCACCACGTGGGTTGAGTTGCGACACTGGGGGCCGTCACGCTTGGCCAGCTTCGCGCGCTGGCTGGATGGGGTCGGCGTGCTGCACAGCACCGATGGGATCGCACGAATGTGGGGCCGGATCATGGCCGGCGCGGTTGCGTGCGGGCGGCCACGACCGCAGAACGACACCTGGATTGCCGCATGCTGCCTGGCGAACGGGCTCCCGCTGGCCACGCTCAACGCGAAGGACTTCGACTACTTCGCCGAGCACGAGCGACTCAGCCTCATCTCCACCTGAGCGAGGGGCAACCGAGACTCCGGTGCCGGCCCGTCCGCCTTCGCGTGGTCTTGTTCCGGCTTCCGGTAGTGCATCCATGCCAGTCTTGCCTTTGCTGGAAGTGGGGGTCGCCGGGTGGGTGGGCGGGGTTAGAGGATGGGGGCGGGGGTGTAGCCGGAGGCTTCGGGGAAGTGGGTGAGCAGGTCGGTGATGCGTTTGACGAGGGTGGCGACCTGGTCGGCGGCGGTGCCGGTGAAGGTGAGGGGGTCGGCGAGCAGGGAGTCGAGGACGGCGCGGTCCAGGGGGATGCGGGGGTCGGCGGCCAGGCGGTCCAGGAGGTCGTTGTCCGGGGCGGCTTGGTCGCGCATGGCCAGGGCGACCGCTACCGCGTGTTCCTTGATGGCGGCGTGGGCGGTTTCGCGGCCGACACCGGCGGCGACGGCGGCCATCAGGAACTTGGTGGTGGCGAGGAACGGCAGGTAGCGGTCCAGCTCACGAGCGATCACGGCGGGGTAGGCGCCGAAGGAGTCGAGCACCGTGAGGAAGGTCTGGAACAGGCCGTCCAGGGCGAAGAAGGCGTCCGGGAGGGCTACCCGGCGGACCACCGAGCAGGACACGTCGCCCTCGTTCCACTGGTCGCCGGCCAACTCGCCGACCATCGAGACATAGCCGCGAAGCACCACGGCGAGGCCGTTGACGCGTTCGCAGGAGCGGCTGTTCATCTTGTGCGGCATGGCCGAGGAGCCGACCTGGCCGGGGCGGAACCCCTCGGTGGCCAACTCGTGGCCGGCCATCAGGCGGATGGTGGTGGCCAGGCTGGACGGAGCCGCGGCGAGCTGGACCAGGGTGGAGATCACGTCGAAGTCCAGCGAGCGCGGGTAGACCTGCCCGACGCTGGTCAGCACCCGCTGGAAACCCAGGTGCTCGGCCACCTTCCGCTCCAGCGCGTCCACCGCGGACGGATCACCGAGCAGGTCCAGCATGTCCTGCGCGGTACCGACCGGGCCCTTGATGCCACGCAGCGGGTACCGGTCGATCAGGCCGTCCAGCCGCTCGAACGCGATCAGCAGTTCCTCGGCCGTGGTGGCGAACCGCTTGCCCAGGGTGGTGGCCTGCGCGGCCACGTTGTGCGAGCGGCCCGCGATCACCAGGTCCGTGTACTCGGCGGCCAGCCGGGCCAGCCGGGCCAGCGTCGCCGCCGCCCGGCCCCGGATCAGCTCCAGTGCGCGGCGGACCTGCAACTGCTCGACGTTCTCGGTCAGGTCCCGCGAGGTCATGCCCTTGTGCACGTGCTCATGCCCGGCCAGCGCGTTGAACTCCTCGATCCGGGCCTTCACGTCGTGCAACGTGACCCGCTCGCGCGCCGCGATCGAGTCGAGGTCGACGTCGCCGATCACCCGCTCGTAGTCGGCGAGCACCGCGTCGGGCACCGCGACGCCCAGCTCACGCTGCGCCCGCAGCACCGCGAGCCACAACTCCCGCTCCAACACCACCTTGCGCTCGGGCGCCCACAACGCCCCCATCTCGGCGGAGGCGTAGCGGGCGGCGAGCACGTTGTCGATCCGTGGCACGACGTCAGAGTAGTCAGAACGTCAGCCGCGGATCGGTGGCGATGGCGGTGAGCACCTCCTCGGACACCTGCAGACCGCTGCGGCCCGGCTCCGGCTTCATGGTGGCGTCCACGTGCACGATCACCCCGTCGGGGCGGAAGTGCAGCACCGACAGGTTCTGCATCCCGCTCTCGTTCTGGCCGTAGACCCGCAGCTGGGAGCCGTCCGGCAGGGTCGACTGGCGCAGGGGCGGACCCCAGCCTCCGCCCGCTGCCGGGTCGGCGGACAGGTCGAGGGTGTCGCGGTCGTGCGAGATCGACACCTGGATGTACTGGTGGCTGGTGCCGGTGGCCAGGTAGGCACCGCCGATCAGCCGGCCGGTCTGGTGCACCATCAGGTCGCCGCCGTCCGGGTGGGTGAACGCCAGGTTGGTCACCTTCTCGGCGAGCACCTGCGGAATCACCTGCCGCAGCTTCGCCACCGCGGCGTCGGAGCCGGGGAAGCTGCCCGGCACGTCCGCGGACGGCGCCTTCGGCTTTGTCCGGGGCGGAAGGGAAGGCCGCAGCGGCGCGCTGCTGGCCCCGCCCGGCGCGGGGGCCAGCCAGCCGGTCGGGCCGGCGCCCGGGCCGATCGTCTGGACGTCGCTGCCGGTGCTGGCCACCAGCACCGCGGTGGTGACCGCCAGGCCACCCGTGGCCAGTGCGGAACCGGCCACCGCCCGGCGCCGGCGCCGCTCCCGACCGGCCCGGCTCACCACCTCGTCCGGGTCGAACCCCAACGGCGGCTCGTCGGCGACGGCCGCCCGGAACCGGTCCGCCATACGCTCCTCGATCATTCCAACTCCCTCCCCGCGGACGCCGGCGCCTCATGGCCCAGCACGGTTTTCATGGCGGCCAGCGCACGCGCGGTCTGGCTCTTGACGGTGCCTTCGGAGCACCCGAGCGCATCGGCGGCCTCGGCCACCGACAGCGACTCGAAGAACCGCAGCACGAGCACGGCTCGCTGGCGCGGTGCGATCCGGGCCAGCCCGGCGAACAGCTCGGCCCGCAGATCCCCGGCCGCCACGGCGACGACCGGATCGGGCCCGCCCTCGACCTCCTCCGGCACCGCGCCGTCGCCGCGCTCGGCCCGACGCCACGGCCGGCGCCGCTCGTCCAGCCAGCAGCGCAGCAAGGTGCGCCGCGCATAGCTGACCGGGCGGTCGGTCCGGGCGATCCGGTGCCACGCGCCGTGCAGCTTGATCAGCGTGTTCTGCACCAGATCGTCGGCCAGATGCCAGTCCCCGCACAGCAGGTAGGCACTGCGCCGCAACGGCTGAGCGTGGGCCCGGGCGAACTCCCGGAACCGCTCCTCGTCGGCCTTGCGCATCGGCTCTCCCTTCGCACCGCAGCTACTTACGGAGCGAACACCGAAAGGGTTGCCGCGAGGTCACGGCGCGAGGGCCTCGCGGAGCATGCCGCGGGCGGCGCCCCGAGGGTCCGGGTCGACCTCGATCAACGCGTTCACCACTGCGCCGTCGACCAGGGAGATCAGGTGCTCGACCCGGCGCGGCGACACGTCGGCGCCGGAGCGCACCAGGATCTCCCGGAGCAGCTCCCGCAGCTCGGCGCCCAACGCCCGGGTCAGCGGTCGCAGGTAGGGCCGGCGGCCGGTGGCGACCAGCCGTTCGTAGCGCACCAGCACCGACTCCGCGTCGTGCTCGGACTCCGGCCCCAGCAACAGGTTCAGCACCAGCTCGATCAGGGTGTCCGGGCCGCGCGAGGCGGTGACCAGCTCCTCGAGCCACTGCTGGCCCCTGGCCAGCTCGGCCCGGCCGTGGTGCTCGACGGCGGCGGTGACCAGCTCGTCCAGCGAGCCGAAGTAGTACGTGGTGGAGGCCAGGGGAAGCCCGGCCCGCTCGGCGACGGCGCGGTGCCGGACCGCGTCGAACCCGCCCTCGACGAGCAGCGCGGTGGCCGCCTCCACCAGGGCCTGCCGGCGCCGTTCGCCCTTCGGTGTCGTTCCACTGGTCATGTCGCGGGCATCGTATGCGGATGCGCGACCGTGGTCAGAATTTGCCGGCCAGCCGCTCGGCGATGGTCTGCAGCCGGCTTTCCAGCGGGGCGCTGCGCGACCCGGGGCCTGGCTCGCTGACCAGCATCAGCCGCAACCCCCGTGGCGTCACCTGGGCCCGCACCGCCGTGCCGTCCGGTTTGCCGGCGAACGGGTTGGGCTGCGCGGAAGTTGGGGAGACGAGCAGCACGGAGATCAGGCCGCCGTCGGCGAGCCGGTAGGCCGCTCCACGCCCATCGGGCGGGCAGGCCACACCGGCCGGAAGTTCACTGGAGGCGACAGATGTGTCAGCGGCCTGGAGCTCGCCCGCGAGGGCAGCAGCGAGCTCCAGGTCCGCCTTCACGCACCCGCTAGGGGTGCTGCCGGGCCCCGAAGGGCCGGCGATCTCGGTCGGAGCGTCTCCCTGCTTAGACGGTTCCGCCGAGAGCTTCTTGTCCGAGTCGGCACCCTCGTTGGGTACCTCGTTCGGAACGGGCGCCGCGTTACCAGTTGCGGAGTCAGCCATGGGCGCGCTCGCGGCTTGCCCACTGGACGTCCCCTCCCGGGTACCGGCTCCATTCCACAATGCCATGCCAAAGACCGCCACGCCCACGAGGATCACCGCCGCGAGCGCGGAACCACCCAGAAGAGACCTTCGCAGCCGGGCCTGCTGACGGTGCGACACCATCGCCACGTCGGTGTGGTCGAACGACGGCGGCGGCGCGTCCGGAACCGCGTCCCGGAACAACTCGTTCAGCTTGCGCTCATCCATCCGTCGTTGCACCTCCTCAGTGGTCAGGACGCCGGACGCAGATCGTCCAGCGCGTCACCCAACACGTCCCGCAGGGCGGCCAGCCCCCGCGCTGTCTGGCTCTTCACGGTTCCCTCCGAGCATTTCAACGCCTCGGCCGTGGCCGCCACGTCCAGTCCCTCGAGGAACCGCAGCACGAGCACCGCCCGCTGCCGGGGCGGAACCCGCCGCAGGCCGTCGAGCAACGCCGACCGGTTCGCCACGGTCTCGGCGATCTCCCCGTCGGCCGCCGACACCTCCGGAAGCTCCTCCACGAAGCGTTCCCGCCGCCACGGCCGCCGAGTCTCGTCGATCATCGCCCGCACCAGCGTCCTGCGGACGTAGGCGTCCAGGGCCCCGCGGTCCCGGATCTTGCGCCACCGCCGGTGCAGGGCGACGAACGCGGTCTGCGCCAGATCGTCCGCCCGGTGCCAGTCGCCGCAGAGCATGAACGCGGTTCGCCGCACGGCATCCCGCCGGGCCGCGAAGTACTCCGCGAACTCCTGCTCCTCGCGCTGATCCACGCGGACGCTCTCCGCTCGTCGTCTGCACAACGGGGACGGACCGTGCCGCCCAGCCGGTTGCATGGCCCGTTGGTGAGATGTACGCCACCCCTGCGTGGGTCGCGGGACAGACCGGTGTGGTGTGATCGGATTGTGACCACGCCTGCGCCGATCGACCTCCGGTCCGACACCGTGACCCGCCCCGACGCCGAGATGCGCGCGGCGATGGCCGCCGCCGAGGTGGACGACGACGTGCTCGGCCACGACCCGACGATGCGGCGGCTCGAGGAACGGGTGGCCGACCTGCTCGGGACGGCGGCGGCGCTGTGGGTGCCCAGCGGGTCGATGGGCAACCTGATCGCGTTGATCACGCACCTGCGGCCGGGCGAGCGGTACCTGGCCGCCCGGGGCTCGCACGTCATCGACAACGAGTTGGGCACGGGCGCGTGGATCGCCCGCGGGATGCCGGAACCGATGGAGTGGGCGGGCGCGCCCGGCCGGATCTCGGCCGACACGGTGCGTGCGCTGGCCAGTGCGCCGGCCCTCTACCACACGCTGCACACCACGCTGCTGTGCCTGGAGAACACGCACGGCGGGTCCGGCGGCACGGTCACCCCGCCGGACGAGCACGCGAAGCTCGTGGCCGCCGCGCGGGACACCGGCCTGCGGGTGCACCTGGACGGCGCCCGGCTGTGGAACGCCGCGACCGCGCTCGGCGTGCCGCCGGCCGCGCTGACCGTGGGGGTGGACACCGTGCAGGTGTGCCTGAGCAAGGGGCTGGGCGCGCCGGTCGGTTCGATGGTGGCCGGCACGGCGGAGTTCGTGACGCAGGCCCGCCGGGTGCGCAAGATGCTCGGCGGCGGGGTTCGTCAGGGCGGGGTGCTGGCCGCCGCCGGTTTGGTCGCGCTGGACCGGATGGGCGACCTGGCCGCCGACCACGCCAACGCCGTCGCGCTCGCCGACGGGCTCGCCGAGTTGGGCTGGCAGGTCATCCGGCCGCAGACCAACATGGTTCTGGTCGAGGTGCCGGACGTGGCGCAGCTGCTGGCGGCACTGGGGCAGGCCGGAGTGCTGGCGTTGCCGATGTCGAGCACGTCGATCCGGTTCGTCACGCACCGGGACGTGCACGCCACCGACATCGCCGAGGCGCTGCACCGGATCAAGGGCCTGGGCTAGGGCTTTATCTGACGCTGGTTGGCCTTGCCCTTGATCGCACCGTAGGCGATCGCGCCAACGGTCACCACGGCCGCGACCAGCAGCAGCGTGCCGAGGGCTTTGAAGACCCACCCCAGCAGGACGAATGCCAGCCAGATCAGAATAATCGCCCCGATGATCTTCATCACCATGTCGAACCCTCCCACTCGAGTCCTCGCCTGCACAACGCCAGCTCCGGATCACCGGTTCCCGGCGAGCCACGCGCCGAGCCGGCGCAGTCCCTCTTCGACGTCCTCGGTCGCCCCGGCGAACGAGATCCGGATGAACCGATGGCCCAACTCTGGATCGAAGTCGATTCCGGGCACGATAGCCAGTCCGGTGTCGGCCAGGAGCCGCTGACAGAAGCTCATCGCATCGCCGGTCAGGTGCGCGATGTCGGCGTAGGCGTAGAACGCGCCGTCCGCCGGGGCCAGCTTGGTGATGCCGAGCCCGGCGAGCCCGCTGAGCAGCTTGTCGCGGTTGGTCCGGTACCGCCGCACGTGGCCGTCCAGCTCGCGGTAGGCGTCCGGTTCGAAGGCGGCCAGCGCGGCGCGCTGGGCCAGGGCCGGCGGGCAGATGGTGAAGTTGCCGGTCAGGCAGTCCACCGCGCGGTGCAACCGCTGCGGCACGAGCAGCCAGCCGAGCCGCCAGCCGGTCATCGCGAAGTACTTGGAGAACGAGTTCACCACCACGGCCTCGCGGGAGTACTGCCAGGCGGAGCTGGTCTGCGCGCCGTAGGAGATGCCGTGGTAGATCTCGTCGCTGATCAGCTGCACGCCGCGTTCGGCGCACCAGCCGGCGATCGCGGCCAGCTCGGCCGGGTCGAGCACGGTGCCGGTCGGGTTTGCCGGGCTGGCCACGATCAGGCCGTCGATCGGCGGCAGGTCGTCGAGCATCGCCACGGTCGGCTGGAACCGGGTCGCCTCGGCACAGGGCAGCTCGACCACCTCGACGCCCAGCGCGGTGAGGATGTTGCGGTAGGCCGGGTAGCCGGGGCGGGCCAACGCCACCCGGTCACCGGCGTCGAACGCGGCCAGGAAGGCCAGCAGGAAGCCGCCGGAGGAGCCGGTGGTGAGCACGACGTCGTGCGGGCTGACGTCGAGCGCGTAGCTGCGCTCGTAGTGGGCGGCCACGGCGGCGCGCAGCTCGGGAATGCCCAGCTGCTCGGTGTAGCCGAGCCCGGTTCCGGTGGCGAGGATCTCGGCGGCCCGGTCCCGCACCACCCGTGGCGGACCGGACGAGGGTTCGCCGGCGGCCAGCGACACCAGGTCACCGTGCGCCCGCTGCCGAGCGTTGGCCGCCGAAAGCACGTCCATGACGTGAAACGGCGGGATCGCCGCCCGGTCGGCCACCTTCAGTGCCTGCTCCAGCATGCGTTCACGCTAGTGGCCCGGTGGAAAGCCGCGCTTTTCCCCTCAATAACCGCGGTAGGCGCCGCCGCCGGCCATGGCGCGGATGCCCGGCACGTTGGCCAGCGAGCCGTACCGGGAGACCGCGTAGTTCACCCCGGCGCAGATGTTGTCCACCGGGTTCCAGATGTCGCCGTGGCCGGCCAGCTTGTAGGAGTTGAAGGTCGGGTCGATGGTCTGCATCAGACCCTTGGACGGCGTGCCCTTGGCGGCGTTGGAGTCCCAGTTGTTGATCGCGTGCGGGTTGCCGCCGGACTCGTGCTGGATGATCTGCCAGATCCGTTGGGCGTCGGCCTCGCTGACGTTGATGCCGTTGGCACGCAGGATCTCGATCGCCTGGCGGATCCACTCCTGGACGTTGCCGGGCGGCGGGCCGCCGGCCGGCGGGCCACCGCTGGAGCCGAGGCCGCCACCGCCGCCGTGGCTGCTGCCGCCGCCACCGCCGCTGTGCCCACCGCCGCCCGCACTCGAACCGGCGGCGGGCGGGGCCGCTCCGTTCGGCTCCGGCGCGCCGGCCGGGGCGGTCTGCTCGGGTGGGGTCCGGGTCCACTCGATAGGTTTGCCCGGCTGCGGAACGAACGGCTGGGTGTCCGGCGCGGGAATCGCGGCGAACGTGCTGGCCGGAGTGCGCGCCCCGGTGATCACCCCGACGGCGGCGGCCAGCGTCGACTCGGTGCCGGTCAGATGCGCGCGCAGGTCGGCGGCCACCTGGCCGCAGACCTCGTGGGTGAAACCGTCCAACTGGCTCTGCTCGGCGTCCGGGTTGCGCCGGATCCAGTCCCGGATCTCGGCCAGCGCCTGGTCGCACCGGCTGGAGACGTAGGACCGCGCGGTCTGGATCGCCTCGGCCGCTCCGGTCAGCGCCTTGCCGGCCTCGGTCAGCGCGGCGCCCACGTCGGCGCCGGCCTTGCCGAACCGGTCCATGTAGGCCACGAACGCATCGGCCGAACCGCCCTGCCAGGCCGCGTCCAGGGCCCGCACCGCGTCCGCGACGGACTTGCCGCCGGTCCCCGCGTCGGTGGCCGCCGTGGTCAACCGGCCGGCCGCCGCGGAGATCGACCCGGGATCGGCCCGCTCCACCTTGTTCGCCTCGGCCAGCACGGCGTCACCGCCCGCGTACCCGGCCAGCTCGCCGGCCGCACTCATGGCGCGCTCACGGTCATCGACGTGGCGGCGTCGTCGTCGGCGTTGCGCACGCTGACCACCACCGCGTCCAGCGCCCGGGCCACCTGGTCCAGCCGGCTCTCCGCCGCGGCGAACTCCTCGTGCATGGCCGAGTTCAGCGCGTCGACGGCCTGCGCGAGCGCCGCCGAACTGGGCAGCGTGCCGTACACCGCCGGACTGGTGCACACCTCGGGAAAGCCGTCGGCGATCTCGCCGAACCTCGGTTGGTTCTCCTGCGCGGCGCGCATGCACGCGTCGATCGCGTCCAGGTTGTAGTCGGGCACCTCGTCACACCTCGTCGAGTAGCTCCCGGACGAACGACGCCAGCATCGCGTTGTCCGCCGGGGTGATCGTGCTCCAGGTCTTGCCGGCGTTGTTCGGTCTGGCCAGGTAGGCATAGCGGCCGTCCGGGTTGTCGTGGAAGGCCACCACCCGGTCGGCGCGGCGCATCTGCTGGTCGCGCTGACGCCGCTCGACGCAGAACTGGCCCCGGGTGTCCATGCCGGACAGCATCGCCGCCAGCGCCTTCGCGTCCATTGTGGACACCCCGTTCTCGCGCAGCACCGCCGCCAACTCCTGCGGCCGGCCGCGGGTCTTGCCGTCCGCGGCCAGCAGCAGCTCGGTGGCAACGCTGACCGAGTAGCCGCGCCCGGCCGGGACCACACCCGCGATCGACACCGCCGCGTCGGCGAGCGCCGTGCTCCTGGCCGGGATCAGCCACACCTCCCGCGGTTCGACCACGGCGAGCAGCCCCTGGTTCCCGGTCGCCGCCGCCAGCGACTTGATCTCGTGGTCGGTCCACACCCAGCTGTCGATGCTGATCTGCGGGTAGGCCAACAGGTGCAGCCAGTCGGCCAGGTCCGCGACCGCCCGGCCACCCTCGGCCAGCCCACGCCGTTCCAGTTCGGCCAACGCCTCGCGCACCAGGGCGGCCCGCTCGGTGTGCGTCCGGCCGGGGCTCGGCACATCCAACGCGACATGGCGGACCGGCAGCCGTTCCAGCTCCCACAGCACATCGAACTCCAGCGTGGACAACACCACGCTGCCGCTTTCCGGCACCCGTCAGTCCGCCCGCTCGTCCTCGTCACCGATCAGCGAAGGGGCGGTCATCCGCTCGTCCTCGAACAGGTCTCCGGAGTCGATGCCGTACTTGTGGACATGCTCGGAGTCGCCTTCGCCCGGGGCGGTCCCGGTGGCCGGCTGCAGGATCGAGTT
>NZ_DASTBH010000405.1:0-7292 GCF_035712165.1 Actinophytocola sp.
GATGGCCTCAACCAGCAGTGGCAGTTCGTGGACTCGGGGGGTGGCTTCTACCGGTTGCGGGCGCGGCATTCGGGCAAGGTGCTGGACGTGTTCAACTTCTCCACCGCCGACGGGGCCCAGATCGTGCAGTGGAGCGACCTGAACGGAACCAACCAGCAGTTCCGGTTGGCCGACTCGCCCGATGGCTTCGTCCGGTTGATCAACCGCAACAGCAACAAGGCCGTTGAGGTGCAAGGGGCTTCCACGGCAGATGGCGGTCGGGTGGTCCAGTTCTCCGACGGGGGCGGGGCCAACCAGCAGTGGCAGTTGGTTCGGCTCGGTGACTCGCCCGGTGGGTCGTTGCCGTCGACGTTCCGGTGGTCGTCCAGTGGCGTGCTGGCTGGGCCCAGGCCCGACGCCGCGCACTCGCAAGCGTTGGCGATCAAGGACTTTTCGGTGACTCGGTTCAACAACCAGTGGCTGATCTACGCCACCACGGCCAGCCCGTCGGGCTGGGGCCTGGTGCAGTTCGCCTTCGGCGACTGGCCCCAGGCGGCGGCCGCGCAGCACACCTACCTGGACACCTCGGGGATCGGACCCGGCTACCGGGCGGCCCCGCAGTTGTTCTTCTTCGCCCCGCAGAACCTGTGGTACCTGGTCTACCAGACCGGCCCGCCCACCTACTCGACCAGCACCAACCCGGCCGATCCGCGGTCGTGGTCGGCGCCGCGGACGTTCATCGCCCAGGAGCCGCCGATCGTCACGCAGAACAAGGGGCCGGGACAGTGGATCGACTTCTGGGTGATCTGTGACGGCGCCAACTGCTTCCTGTTCTTCTCCGACGACAACGGCCACATCTACCGGGCGCAGACCAGTCAGGGCAGCTTCCCCAACGGGTTCGGCAACACCCAGATCGTGCTGACGGACTCCCGGTTCGCCCTGTTCGAGGCGACCAACGTGTACAAGGTCGCCGGCAGCAACCAGTACCTGCTGCTGCAGGAGGCGATCGGCTCGGACGGGCGGCGCTGGTTCCGGTCCTACACCTCCAGCAGTCTCACCGGCAGTTGGGCGCCGCTGGCCAACACCGAGTCCAACCCGTTCGCCCGGTCCAACAACGTCACCTTCCCGGGTGGGCAGTGGACCCGCGACATCAGCCACGGTGACCTGATCCGCGCCAACAACGACCAGACCCAGACCATCAACCCCTGCCGGCTGCAGTACGTGTACCAGGGCATGGATCCGGGCGCCAGCGGCGAGTACATCCGGCTGCCGTGGCGGATGGGCCTGCTCACCCAGACCAACTCGACCTGCTGAGGTGAACGATGCGTGTCCCACGGTGGGTCCACGCGCTGGCCGCCGTCGCGCTGGCCGCGAGTTGTCTCGCCGGGACCGGTGTTCCCGGTGCCGCGCTGCCTGGGAGCGCGGCACCGGTGACACCATCCGGCGGTGATGCCTCGGTCGCCGCGACACCGATCACGAACCCGGTGTTGTGGGAGGACCTGGCCGACATCGACATCTTCCGGGTGGACAACACCTTCTACTACTCGGCCTCGACCATGCACTACTCGCCGGGGGCGCCGATCCTGCGGTCGTATGACCTGGTGAACTGGGAGTTCGCCGGTCACTCGGTGCCCCGGCTGGACTTCGGGGCCAAGTACGACTTCACCGGCGGACGCGGCTACGTCCGGGGGATCTGGGCGTCGTTCCTCAACTTCCGCCGCAGCAACAACACCTTCTACTGGGGCGGCTGTGTCGACTTCGCCCAGACGCACATCTACACCGCCACCTCGGTCGAAGGGCCGTGGCAGAAGCGCTCGACGATCCCCAACTGCTACTACGACGCCGGCTTACTGGTCGACGACAACGACACCATGTACGTCGCCTACGGCAACACCACGATCAGCGTGGCGCAGCTGTCGGCCGACGGGCTGTCCCAGGTCCGCACCCAGCAGGTGTTCCAGACCCCGTCGAACATCGGAACCCTGGAAGGCGCCCGGTTCTACAAGCGCAACGGCGCCTACTACATCTTCCTGACCCGCCCGGCCAACGGCCAGTACATCCTGAAGTCGACCAGCGGGCCGTTCGGGCCGTACACCGTCCGCCAACTCCTGCTCGACCTCCCGGGCCCCATTCCGGGAGGTGGGGTTCCGCATCAGGGTGGGCTGGTGCAGACCCAGAACGGTGACTGGTACTACATGGCCTTCGTCGACGCCTTCCCCGGCGGCCGGGTGCCGGTGCTGGCCCCGGTCACCTGGACCGCCGACGGCTGGCCGGTCCTGCAGACGGTCAACGGCGCGTGGGGCACCAGCTACCCGGCACCCAACCTGCCGCCCCCGCCCCGCACGGTGAAACCGCCGACCGGCACCGACACCTTCACCGGCACCGCGCTCGGCCCGGAGTGGGAGTGGAACCACAACCCGGACAACAGCAGATGGACGGTCGGCAATGGACTGCGGCTGCAGACCGCGACCGTGACCAACGACCTGTACTCCGCCCGAAACGCGCTCTCCCACCGGATCCTGGGGCCGATGTCCACCGCGACGATCCCGCTCGACTACGCGAGCATGCGAGACGGCGACCGGGCCGGCCTTGCCCTGCTGCGCGACTCCTCCGCGTGGATCGGCGTCAAACGCGACGGCGGAACCAACCGCGTGGTGATGGTCAACGGCTTGACCATGGACAGCAACTGGAACACCACCGGTTTCGGCACCGAGCAGGCCAGCGCCGCCATCTCCGGTGGCCGCATCTGGTTACGCGTCAACGCCGACATCCGGCCCGGCACCGGCCGCCAGGGCCGCTTCTCCTACAGCACCGACGGTGTCAACTTCACCCCGCTCGGGCCCGGATTCGTCATGGGCAACGACTGGCGCTTCTTCATGGGCTACCGCTACGCCATCTTCAACTACGCCACCCAGGCCCTCGGCGGCGCGGTCTCCGTGCCCCAGTTCACCCTCACCGGCCCGAACCCCATCCCACCGTCCCGAGTGGTCAGCCTGCGGGCCCGCGCCAACGGCAGTTACGTCACCGCGGAAAACGCCGGAGCCAGCGCACTGATCGCCAACCGCACCACCATCGGCCCGTGGGAGCAGTTCGACCTGATCACCAACGCCAACGGCAGCGTCAGCCTCCGCGCGCACGCCAACAACAACTACGTCTGCGCCGACAACGCCGGGGCCAGCGCACTGATCGCCAACCGCACCGCCATCGGCCCGTGGGAGGAGTTCGACCTGATCAACAACGCCAACGGCAGCGTCAGCCTCCGAGCCCACGCCAACAACAACATCGTCACCGCCGGGACCAACCCGCTGCTCGCCAACCGCACCACCATCGGCACGTCGGAGCAGTTCGACCTCATCGGCTGAAAGGGGCGATGATGCCCACTCGATCACGAGGACGTCTCGCAATCGCGGCGGTGGCGGTGGCTCTGCTCGCATCGGTCCCTGGCCAACCCTCGGCGCTGGCCGCGCCCGGAAGCCCGGCGGTCACCCCACCGCTGGGATGGAACAGTTGGAACAGCTTCGGGTGCGGCGTCAACGAAACGGTGGTCCGCCAGGCGGCAGACGCGATGGTCAGCTCGGGGATGCGCGACGCCGGCTACCAGTACGTGGTGGTCGACGACTGCTGGTTCGACCCGCAGCGCGACGCGGCGGGCAACCTGCGCGCCCACCCGACGAAGTTCCCCAGCGGCATGAAAGCGCTCGGCGACTACATCCACGGCCGCGGGTTGAAGTTCGGGATCTACCAGGTGCCCACCGAACGCACCTGCGCGCAGCGGGTCGGCACCCATCCCGGCTCGACCGGCAGCATGGGCCACGAGGTCCAGGACGCCGGCACGTTCGCCTCCTGGGGTGTGGACTACCTCAAGTACGACTGGTGCTCACCCAACGGCACGCGCGACGAGCAGGTGGCCCGGTTCACCCTGATGCGCGACGCCGTCCGGGCAACCGGGCGGCCGATCGTCTACAGCATCAACCCCAACAGCTTCCACGCCGTCACCGGCGACAAGTTCAACTGGGGCGAGGTCGCCGACCTGTGGCGCACCACCGAGGACCTGCTCGACATCTGGCAGAACGGCAACGTCAACAGCTATCCGATGGGTGTGGGCAACGTCGTCGACGTCACCGCCCCGCTGGCCGTGCAGGCCGGACCGCAGCACTGGAACGACCCGGACATGCTGGTGGTCGGCCGGCCCGGGCTGACACTGACCGAGTCGCGGTCGCACTTCACGTTGTGGGCGATGATGGCCGCGCCGCTGATGGCGGGCAACGACATTCGCACGATGTCGGCCGACGTGAGTGCGGTCCTGCGCAACCCCCGCCTGCTGGCTGTCAACCAGGACCGGCTCGGCGCCGGCGGACGGCGGGTGCGCGACGACGGCAACACCGAGGTGTTCGCCAAGCCCCTTGCCGACGGCTCGGTCGCCGTCGGGTTGTTCAACCGCGGCGGCGCCACCGCCACGATCACCACCACCGCCGCGCAGGCCGGCTTGTCCGGCGGGCCGTTCACCCTGACCGACCTGTGGACCGGCGCCACGTCGAGCACCGGCGGGCAGATCACCGCGAGCGTGCCGGCACACGGTGTCGCCGCGTTCCGTGTGTCTGGCGGCACGCCCATCGCCAGCACCACCGCTCGGTTGCGCGGCGTCGGCTCGAACCGGTGCCTCGACGTCGACAACGCGTCCACCGCAGCCGGTGCCACCGTGCTGATCTGGGACTGCCACACCGCGGCCAACCAGCAGTGGACGACCTGGGCCACCGGCGAGATCCGCGTGTTCGGCGACAAGTGCCTGGACGCCTTCAACCAGGGCACCGTCAACGGCACCCGGGTGGTGATCTGGCCGTGCAACGGTCAGAACAACCAGCGGTGGACCGTCAACCCGGACGGTTCGATCCGCAACGTCGGTTCGGGACTTTGCCTGGACGTCAACCAGGCCGGCACCGCGAACGGATCGACCGCGATCCTCTGGGCCTGCCACAACCAATCCAACCAGAGGTGGGCCCGGTCATGAGGAGACGATCGTTCGCCGTGCGACTCCCACTTCTGGTCGTGGGCCTGCTCGTGCTGGCCTTGCTTCCGGCTGTGGCCAAGGCGGACAACCCGATCGTCCAAACCATCTATACCGCCGATCCGGCGCCACTGGTGGTCAACGGCCGGGTGTATCTGTATACGGGACATGACGAAGACGGCTCGACGAACTTCACCATGCGGGAGTGGCGGGTGTGGTCGTCCACCGACATGGCGAACTGGACCGACCATGGCTCTCCGCTGAACCTTGCCAGTTTCACCTGGGCCGACGCCAACGCCTGGGCGGGCCAGGTCGTCGCCAGAAACGGCCAGTTCTACTGGTACGTTCCGATGCGGCAGCGGTCGACCGGCTCGATGGTCATCGGGGTGGCGGTGTCGAGCAGTCCCACCGGACCCTTCCGCGACGCACTCGGACGTCCGCTGGTGGGAAACGGTGAGATCGACCCCACCGTCTTCATCGACGACGACGGGCAGGCCTATCTGTACTGGGGCAATCCGCGCCTGTGGTTCGTGCGGCTGAACCCCGACATGATCTCCTTCTCCGGCAGTCCGACCCAGATCCCTCTCACCACGGCGGGATTCGGCACCCGTACCGGAAATGCGAGCCGGCCGACCCTCTTCGAGGAGGGGCCCTGGGTGTACAAGCGCAATGGCTTGTACTACCTGGTGTTCGCGGCGCGCTGCTGCTCGGAGTTCATCGCCTACTCGACGGGTACCGGTCCGACCGGGCCGTGGACGTTCCGGGGGACGATCATGCCCACCCAGGGCAGCAGCTTCACCAACCACCCGGGCATCATCGACTTCAACGGCAGTTCCTACTTCTTCTACCACAATGGCGCCTTGCCGGGCGGCGGCGGTTTCACCCGCTCGGTCGCCGTGGAGCGGTTCACCTACAACGCCGACGGCACGTTCCCGACCATCACCATGACCACGGCGGGAGCGCCTCAGGTGGGCACGCTGAATCCTTACGTCCGGCAGGAGGCCGAGACGATCGCCTCGGAGTCCGGTGTCGAGACGGAGCGTTCCAGCGAAGGCGGCATGAACGTCGGGTGGATCGAGAACGGCGACTGGATCAAGGTCAAGGGCGCCGCGTTCGGCGCCGGCGCGGCGTCCTTCACCGCACGGGTGGCCTCGGCGACCAGTGGCGGCCGGGTCGAGGTTCGGCTGGACAACGTCAACGGCCCACTGGCGGGAACGTGCACCGTCCCGGGCACCGGTGGCTGGCAGGTCTGGACGACGGTCTCGTGTTCGGTGAACCGGCCGACGGGAACGCACGACGTGTACCTCAGGTTCGCCGGCGGAACCGGCTTCCTGCTCAACGTGAACTGGTGGCAGTTCACTGCGTAGTCGACTTTCCAGGAGTGACGTGATGTTGAGGCGTAGGACCTTCTTCGTGCCGGCCGCGGTCGCGGCCCTGCTCGTCCTGACCACGGGCAGCGCGGCGCAGGGCAGCGGCCCCGGGGAAACCGCGTCGGCTGCGGATGCCGGCACGATGGCGGCGACCGCCGGGTGCGGCCGGGCTCCGACACTGAACAGTGGTACCCACACGATTCAGAGCAGTGGCAGGAACCGCACCTTCATCCTGAGGATCCCCGACAACTACGACAACAACCGGCCCTACCGGCTGGTGTTCGGGTTCCACTGGCTGAACGGTACCGCTGTCGATGTCGCGACCGGTCAAACCGTGCAGCGGGATGTGTGGGCCTACTACGGCCTGCTGCGACTGTCGAACAACAGCACCATCTTCGTGGCGCCGCAGGGCCTCAACAATGGCTGGGCCAACACCGGCGGCGAGGACGTCACCTTTGTCGACGACATGCTCAGGCGGATCGAAGCCGATCTGTGTGTCGACACCACGCAGCGTTTCGCGACGGGTTGGAGTTTCGGCGGCGCCATGTCGTTCGCGGTCGCATGTGCCCGGCCGACGGTCTTCCGTGCGGTCGCGGTCCTGTCCGGCGCGCGGCTCAGCGGGTGCAGCGGTGGCACCGCGCCCGTCCCCTACCTTGGGATACACGGCATCAGGGACTCGGTGCTCAACATCTCCTCGGGACGGTCGCTGCGCGACACGTTCGTCAGGAACAACGGCTGCGCCGCACAGACCCCGCGCGAACCGAGCCAGGGCAGCCTGACCCACATCGTGACGGCCTACTCCTGCCGAGCGGGGTTCCCCGTGGTCTGGGCGGCGTTCGACGAAGATCACAACCCGGCTCCCGCGGATGGGGTGCCCGGTATCAACGGCACCCGGACCTGGGTGCCGGGGGAGACGTGGCGGTTCTTCACGCAGTTCG
>NZ_DASTBH010000406.1:0-17287 GCF_035712165.1 Actinophytocola sp.
GGGACGTCCGCCGCGGGCACGGCGCCGTTGCCGGCGGGCTTCGACCCGCCGGCCAGATCGAGCCGGACCACGGTCAGCGCGACCGGCAGGTCGGCCTCGTCCACCACCGGCTCGGGCGGCGCTGGGACGTGCTCACGGACCGGCGCCGCGGGCGCCGGAAACGGCTCCGGACCCGCGAGCAGTGCCTGCGCGGGCGGCGGCGCGACCGGCTGGGTCACCGGTGCGGCGACCGCACGCCGGACCACGCCGCGCAGTAACAGGGTCACCGCGTCCGGGCCCGGCTCGGTCAGCCCGAACTCGAGCACCAGCCGCCGCCTGGCCACCTCGACCGACCGGCGGTGCCGCTGCTCGGCCGCGTGCGCGCCGCGCAGCCCGTGCAGTGCCTCGGCCGGTCGCGCGGCCCGCTCATCGAGGTCGGCGCGCAGGCTCAGGGCATCCGCCAGCAGCCAGTCCAGCGTGTGCCGCTCGGCCAGCGACAGCACGTAGTCCAGCAGCCCGCGGGCGGCGTCGACCCGGCCCGCCGGCACCATCACCCGGGTCGCGACCGCGAGCAGGGTCCGGCCGACCGCCGGTGCGCCTGCCGCCCGGACCGGCCGGGCGAACAGCGGACCGGCCTGGTGCTCGGCCTCGCCCGGCTGGTCGTCGTCCAGCAGGGCGAGCACGAGCTCCAGGATGAGCCGGGCCCAGACCCGGCCGCCCTCGATCTGCCCGTCCCGGAGCCGGACCAGCAACCCCAGGCCTTCCCGGGCCGACTCGATGGCGTCCTCGGTCTCGCCGTGCCGCCGGTGGTAGGCCGCGGTCCGGGCGGCCAGCAGCCCACGCTCCAGCAGCCGGGCATCCGGGCTCAACCGGTCGTCGGCGGCCAGCAACCGGTCGGCCTCGGCCAGCAGGTCCTCCAGGTCGTCCCGGCGGCCGACATGCACGGTGCAGCCCGCCAGCTGCCAGATCGCGCCCGCCCGGGTCGCCGGGCGGGCACCCGGGGTGTCCAGCACCGGGCCCAGAATCGTGCAGCCCAGCAGCGGCTCCCCCAGCTCCCGCGCGCACTCGGCGAGATCCAGCCGGGCCAGCGCGGCGACCTCGGTCAGCCCGGCCGGCTCGGCGCCGTGCAGGGCGGCCAGCGCCGGCTCGACCGCGTCGGCACAGCGGCCCAGCCGGACGAGCGTGGTGGCGGCCAACCCGTGGGCGCGAACCAGCTCCGGCGCACCGGCCGCTGGTCCGCGGGCGATGGCCCGGCGGGCGAACTGCACCGCCAGTTCGGGCGCGCTCCACTGCAACCGGTCGGACAGCTCGACGAGTGCGTCGTACCCGGCGGGCTCCTCGATCGGGGGCAGGTCGTTGGCGGCGACCACCGTTGCCGCCTAGTCCCTGGTCAGCTTGCGGTAGGTGACCCGGTGCGGACGGGCTGCCTCCTCACCCAGCCGTTCGACCTTGTTCCGCTCGTAGCCCTCGAAGTTGCCCTCGAACCAGAACCACTTCGCGGGATTCTCGCCATCGCCCTCCCAGGCCAGGATGTGCGTCGCCACCCGGTCCAGGAACCACCGGTCGTGGGAGATCACCACCGCGCAGCCGGGGAACTGTTCCAGCGCGTTCTCCAGTGAGCCAAGGGTTTCCACGTCGAGGTCGTTGGTCGGCTCGTCCAGCAGGATCAGGTTGCCGCCGAGCTTGAGGGTCAGCGCCAGGTTGAGCCGGTTGCGCTCGCCGCCGGACAGCACGCCGGCCGGCTTCTGCTGGTCGGGTCCCTTGAACCCGAACGCGCTCACGTACGCCCGGGACGGCATCTCGACCTGGCCGACGTGGATGTAGTCCAACCCGCCGGACACCACCTCCCAGACGTTCTTCTTCGGGTCGATGCCGGCGCGTTCCTGGTCGACGTAGGAGAGCTTGACCGTCTCGCCGACCTTCACCTCGCCGGCGTCCGGCGCCTCGAGCCCGACGATCGTCTTGAACAGGGTCGTCTTGCCCACCCCGTTCGGACCGATCACGCCGATGATGCCGTTGCGCGGCAGGTCGAAGGACAGCCCGTCGATCAGCACCCGGTCGCCGAACCCCTTGCGCAGCTTGTCCACCTCGACCACGACGTTGCCCAGCCGCGGGCCCGGCGGAATCTGGATCTCCTCGAAGTCGAGCTTCCTGGTCCGCTCGGCCTCGGCCGCCATCTCCTCGTAGCGCTCCAGCCGGGCCCGGGACTTGGTCTGCCGGGCCTTGGCGTTGGAGCGCACCCAGGCCAGCTCGTCCTTGAGCCGTCGCTGCAGCTTCTGGTCCTTCTTGCCCTGCACCTCCAGCCGCTCGGCCTTCTTCTCCAGGTAGGTGGAGTAGTTGCCCTCGTAGGGATAGGCCCGGCCACGGTCCAGCTCGAGGATCCACTCCGCCAGGTTGTCCAGGAAGTACCGGTCGTGGGTCACGGCCAGCACGGCGCCCTGGTACTGGGCCAGATGCTGTTCCAGCCACAGCACGCTCTCCGCGTCCAGGTGGTTGGTGGGCTCGTCCAGCAGCAACAGGTCCGGCTTGGCCAGCAACAGCTTGCACAGCGCGACCCGGCGGCGCTCGCCACCGGAGAGCACGTTGACGTCGGCGTCCGGCGGCGGGCAGCGCAGCGCGTCCATCGCCTGCTCGAGCTGCGAGTCCAGGTCCCAGGCGTCGGCGTGGTCCAACGCCTCCTGAAGCTTGCCCATCTCCTCCATCAGCTCGTCGGAGTAGTCCGTGGCCATCTGCTCGGCGATCTCGTTGAACCGGTCGAGCTTTCCCTTGATCTCGCCGACGCCCTCCTCCACGTTGCCGAGAACGGTCTTGTCCTCGTTGAGCTTCGGCTCCTGGTCGAGGATCCCGACGCTGTATCCCGGGGAGAGCATCGCGTCGCCGTTGTTCGGCTGGTCCAGCCCCGCCATGATCCGCAGCACGCTCGACTTTCCGGCGCCGTTGGGACCCACTACCCCGATCTTGGCCCCCGGGTAGAAGGAGATGCTGACGTCATCCAGGATGACCTTGTCCCCATGCGCCTTGCGCACTTTCCTCATGGTGTAGATGAACTCCGCCATGGCCGCGATCGTAGAGCGCTGCCGGTGGAGAGCTGAGCGCGGACCGCAACATGGGCCGGGCCGAACCGCCGGCTGGTGCCGTCAGGGCAGAACGTGCCCCCGTTCAGCGCACGTCAGGCCGCCGCGACACCGCTGGGGGCCAGTCGCTCACCGTCCGTACCGTCCCGCGCCGGCCGTTGCAGCATCGCCGTGCACGCCGACAGGTTCGGCCCGATCGCCTTGGCCTCCAGTTCCAGCGTCGTCCTGGACTCGCCGTTGACCTGGTACTCGTTGAGGTGCAGGCGCCCGGTGACGACCACCGGATCGCCCTTGAACACCGAGACCGCCACGTTCTCACCGAGCCGGCGCCAGCAGGTGACGTTGACGAACAGCTTGTCGCCGTCGCGCCACTGCTGCTCGTCCCGGTCGTAGCGGCGTTCGGTCGACACCATGCGAAAGCCGCACACCTTGTCACCTGTCGAGGTGGTGCGCTGGGTCACATCGGTGATCACCCGGCCGACCACGGTCAGGTAGGTCTCGAACATCGTCGTTCCCTTCGGTTCGGGCCGGCGCGGGGTGCGCCGCCTGCGGGAACAACACTGCCGGGACGGGGCGGACCCGGGCAGCCGCACGGGAGCCGCTGTGGGCAAACCGGCGCACCTGTGGACAAACCGGCTGGGAACGATCGTGAAATAGGAGAACCGTCGGTGGTGCGTGCTAGCGTCCCTCGCCCTCGGCGAGCTTGCGCAACATCGCGTTGTAGGCCGCGCGGTCGGCGTCGCCGTCGGCGTCGGCCCGCCGGTCGGACCGTTTGGCCTCCCGGTCGTCCGCCCGGGCCCACTGCACCAGCAGGGCGATCAGCACGATCAGCAGCGGTAGTTCCCCCATCGCCCAGGCGATGCCGCCGCCCAGCCGCTGGTCGGCCAGCAGATCGGCGGCCCAGGGCAGCGCGAGGCCCTGGTAGAACCGCTCCCCGATGACGGTCTGGGTACTCATCAGGATCACGCCGAAGAACGCGTGGAACGGCAGCGAGGCGAACACCATGCCCAGCCGGGCCAGGTACGGCAGCCGCCGGGGCGCCGGGTCGATCCCGATCACCGGCCAGTAGAAGAGGTAGCCGACCACCAGGAAGTGCAGGCTCATCGCCAGGTGCGCCCAGTGCAGTTCCAACGCGGCGTCGAACAGCCCGGACAGGTACAGCACGTAGAACGACCCGACGAACAGCACCAGCGCCACCACGGGGTGGGTGAGCACCCGGGCCACCGGCGAGTGCACCGCGGCCAGCAGCCACTCCCGCGGCCCCGGCGGCGCGTCCTTGCCGGCCGCGGGCAGCGCGCGCAGGGCCAGCGTCACCGGCCCGCCGAGCACCAGCAGCACCGGGGCCAGCATGGACAGCATCATGTGGGTCTGCATGTGCACGCTGAACATGGCCGGCGCGTAGCGACCGAACCCGGAACTGGTCGCGATCACCACGACCGCGCAGCCGCCCAGCCAGGCCAGCGTCCGGCCCACCGGCCAGGCGTCGCCCCGGGCCCGCAGCCGGCGCACCCCGGCCAGGTACAGGGCCAGCAGCACGCCCGCGCCCAGCCCGAAGATCAGGTCGGGGCGCCAGTCCAACAACAGCCGGGCCAGGGTCGGCGGCCCGTCGAGCGCGTAGCCGATCCGCAGCGCCACCGGGTCCGGTTCGGCGAGCACCGGCGGCGGCGGGGTTCTGGCCAGTGCGGAGGCCAGGCCCAGGGTGGCGAACATGATCAGCACTTCCATGCCGGCCAGCCGGAACAGCGGCGCACCCGTCCCGCCGGTCATCGCCTCGCGCACCCCGCGTTCCCGCTGCACGTAGCCGATGCAGCCGAGCAGGATCAGCGCACCGGTCTTGGCCAGCACCAGCACCCCGTAGTTCGTGGTGAACAGATCCGGCAGCGGCACCCGGATCAGCGCGTTGATGGTGCCCGAGAACGCCATGACGACCCAACAGACCAGCGCGACCTTGGAGAACCGGGACGCGGCCAGCCCGAGGTGCTCGCGGTCCCTGCGGGCGTGCACCAGCAGCGCCACCAGGCCGCCCACCCAGAGCGAGACCGCCACCAGGTGCAGCAGCAGGCTGTTGCTGGCTAAGTCGTGCTGGCGGCTGGACGAGTGCCCGGTCACCGCGACCGGCACGATGCCCAGGATGGCCAGCGGGAACAGCGCGGCGGTCCAGCCCCAGGACAGCACCAGCCGGGCGGCGACCGCGATCAGCGCCGCGACCGCGGCGGTGACCAGCCAGGCCTTCGCCTCGGGCAGCACGCTGACCAGGTCGATCAGGGTCCGGCCGTCGAGCACCACCGAGACCGGCTTGCCCACCGCGGTCGCCACCGCGAACGGCACGGACAGCAGTGCCGCGCCGAACCACAGCGCCGCCGACCAACTGGCCATGCGCAGGGCCGCGTAGCCGGCGGCCGAGAGCACCCCGGAACGCTGTGGCGGAACCAGGAAGCCGGCGAACAGCAGCGAGCCCACCGTGAGCACGCACCCGATCTCGCCGGCCACCCGGACCACGATCGGTCCGTAGGCGTTGACCAGGTTCGGGTCGAGCGGACCGGCGGTCAGCGTGAGCAGCGCCGCGGCGAACAGCGCGGCGAACAGACCGCCGACCACCAGCAGGGGGATCACTCCGCTGCTGGTCGACTCCCGGGGCGGACGGGTGGGCTCAGTCGCCGTGTCCAGCGAACTGTCGAGAGGCACATCCCGAGCCTAATGCCGGGCCGGCACCGTGGACCGGCTACTAGGTACGGTCCCGGCGGAGGCTCGATCAGGGTCCGATTCGCGGCGGCGCGCCCAGGCGGCGGCCAGCGCGGCCGGAGCCATCAGCGCGGCGATCACGCCGGCCACCCCGAGGGCCACGGCCAGGTTGCTGACCTGCGCGATGGCGCCGATCAGCGGCGGTCCGAGCATGAAGCCGCTGTAGGCGATGGCGGTCACGAACGCCAGTTCCCGCTCGCCGCCGGAGCCGTCCGCACGCCGGCCGACCGAGCCGGCCAGGCCGAGGGCGACCGGGAAGGCGTAGGCCAGGCCGGCGCCGGCCAGGCCGAAGCCCAGGTAGCTGGCCCAGGCCGCGGGCACACTCACCGCGATCAGCAGGCCGCCGCCCGCGGTGAGAGCGCCGGCGACCAGCAGCCGGTCCGGCCCGAAGCGGCGTTCGGCCCGCTCGCCGAGCAGCCGGGTCACGGCCATCGCCACGGAGAACGTGGCGTAGACGATCGCGGCCGCCCCTTCGCTGATCCCCCGCTCGTCGACGGCGAACAGGGCCGACCAGTCCGCGCTGGCCCCCTCGGCGACGGCCGAGCACAGCACGACCGCGCCCAACAGCCAGAGCACCGGACGGCCGGCGAGGCTGCCCCGGCGCCGGGTCCGGCGCTGCGAGCCCCGCTTGGCCAGCACCGGCTCGTTCGGGACGCGCCGGACGACGGCGAGCGTGACCAGCATGGTCAGCGCGGCGACCAGGCTGAAGTGTTCCAGCGGCGCCCAGCCGTGGGCCGCGGCCAGCGCGGCGCCGGCGGCGCCGAACATCCCGCCGAAGCTGAACCCGGAGTGGAACACCGGCATCAGCGGCCGGCCGGTCTGCCGGACCACCGTCACCCCGGCGATGTTCATCGACACGTCCATCGTGCCGACCGACGCCCCGAGCCAGAGCAGCACCAGACCGAGTTGGACGGGGTTGGCGGTGAGCGCGAGCACCGGCAGCACCGCGATGGAGAACAGGGCCGAGCCCAGCACCACCAGGCGGGCGCCGTAGCGGGCGCACAGCCGGCCGGCCAGGGGCGCCGCCAGGATCAACCCGACGCTGCCGCCGAGCAGCGCGAGCCCGAGCGTGCCGACCTCCGCCCGCACCTGCCCGGCGAGGGCCGGGACCCGAGGCACCCAGGAGCCGAAGATGAAACCCTGCAGGACGAACACGACCAGGACCGCGGTCTTACCGGAACGCATGTGTCTCCCCCCTTTCGGCTCCCAGGATATCTGAAGCGCTTCAGGAGCCGCCACCGATATTAACCTGGGCCGGCGTCCTACGCTTGTGAGGTGCGCCCGGACAAGGGTCGTCGACCGACCCTGGACACCATCGCCCTCGAGGTCGGCGTGTCCAGGGCGACGGTGTCCAACGCCTACAACCGGCCGGACCAGCTCTCCGCCCAGCTCCGCGAGCGGATCATCGCCACGGCCAAGCGGCTCGGCTACGCCGGACCGGACCCGACCGCGCGCAGCCTCGCCACCCAGCGGACCGGCGCCGTCGCATTCCTGCTCGGCCAGGGCCTGTCCTCGGCCTTCTCCGACCCGGCCCTGTCGATCATGCTCGACTCGCTGGCCGCCACCGTGGACTCCGGGGACCGGGCGCTGCTGCTGCTGCCCGGCGTCGCCGACCTCGGCCCACGCCCGGCGAGCGTGGCCCGGGCGCAGAGCGATGTCGTGGTCGCCTACTCGCTGCCGGACGGCGCGCCCGCGCTGGACGCCGTGCGGGAACGCAAGCTGCCGCTGGTGGTGGTCGACCAGCCGGCGCTGCCCGACATCGCCCGGGTGGAGGTCGACGACGTGGCCGGCGCGGAGCTGGCCGCCCGGCACATCGGTGCGCTCGGCCACCGGCACATCGGCATCCTCGGTTTCTCGCTCAGCCCGGACACCCGGTACGGCCCGGTGGACCGGGACCGGGTCCGGACCGCCCGGTTCCGGGTGACCCGCGACCGGGTGGCCGGCTACCTCAGCGAGCTGGCCGGGTTCGGGATCGGGCCGCAGGAGGTGCCGGTCTGGGAGGCCCGCTGCGGCGACCAGCAGCTGGGCCGGGAGGGCGCCCGGTGGCTGATGAGCCGCGAGCCCCGCCCCACCGCGCTGCTGTGCATGTCCGACGAGCTGGCGCTCGGCGCGATCCGGGCGGCCGGGGAGCTGGGCCTGTCCGTTCCCGGCGACCTCTCGGTGATCGGCTTCGACGACACTCCGGGCGCGGCCTGGGCGGATCCGCCGCTCACCACGATCCGGCAGGATCTCGTCGAGAAGGGCCGCCGGACCGGCGAACTGGCCCTGCGCCTGCTCGACGGCGCCAGACCGGGGCCGCCCTCGACCATCCCCGTCGAACTCGTCGTCCGAGGGTCCACCGCACCCCCGAGCTGACCACCTGGACTTTTCACTCTCCCGAGGCGATAACGACCGGCAGGTCCAGAGCGATCAGTCCCATCGGAGCGGCTAACCTCCCGCTCCAGCATGCCCTCGTAGCTCAGCGGATAGAGCAAAGGACTTCTAATCCTTGGGTCGGAGGTTCGAGTCCTCCCGGGGGCGCCACCAGGTCGATCGATGGCGTTGGTCGGGCGCAACGCTGGCTGAGGGCGGTCCTCGACCGTGCGGGATCACGCGGCGGCCGCGAGGGCGCGGCCGTGGGCGGTCAGACGGGCCGGTTGTGGGCCGGGTCCGGGTGGGGCGATCAGGCCCTCGCGGGTCAGCCGGGCGCCGGCGAACTGGTCGCAGCAGCCGACGCCGTCGATGAGCAGTGCGGTGCAGGCCCCGCCGGAGATCTGGCAGCGCCCGGCGGCGACGGCCCGCAGGATGGCGCGGTCGCGGTGACTGAGCTGGGTGATGGTGGCCGACATGACGTCCTCCTTGTCGTCGCTCTCTACCTGGACGACGAAGCGGAAGCCGGCCAATCGACAGCTCGGCGCGGGACGGGTGGTCTGCACCGGTCAAGCCAACCCGGGCCCGAGTATGAGAGACACCTAGTCGCCGGTGTAGATCTCCGGCCGCAGGCTGTGGCGTTTGGTCACCTTGTCGCCGCCCAGCATCTTCTCCAGGAGATCGACCGCGATTTCGGCCGCCCGATAGGGATCCTGCACGACCGTTGCCCGGAATGGACTGTTGCCCGTGTCGATGAGGGCCCGCGCCTCCGGTGAACCGTTGACGCCGACCACGGGGATCTTGGCGGCGTCGGCGGAACCGGTCGTCAGCAGGGCGTCGACGACTCCGAGCGCCATCTCGTCGTTCGTGCAGAAGATCACGCTGGCCTGCTGGCCGGCGATCCGCAGCTGGTCGAGGTGCCGGCGGGCGATCGCCCCGGCGCGGAGCCGGGCGGCCTGCCCGTCCTCGTCGACCACGACCCGGGCCCTGGGTATCCGGGCCTTGAGCACCTCCACGAAACGTTGCTGGCGCCGACACTGCTCCCGATCCCCGATGACCAGCACGACCGGATCGGGACGGTCGGCGATCGTCAGGTGGTCGACCACCCAGTTCGCCGCCACCTCGCCGATTCCCCTGGGGTCATAACCCACGAACGCGGCATTCTCCGGATAGTCCCGTTCGTCGTCGAACGGCTCCACATCCATGAAGACGACGGGTTGTCGCACCTCTCGGCAGAAGTCGACGAGGTCGGACCGGATGAGGTTCACCTCGGCCGGTATCACGAACCCGCCCGCGTATTCGGACGGCCGCGCCTGAATGTGCCGGAGGTGGTGCACGACGCACGCTCCGACATAGTCCCGGTCCGGAATCTTCAGGACCACGTCGCGCCCGCGCCGATAGAGGGCCCGATGGATGTTGTGGACCACTTCCCCGATCCAGTGGTGCTGGCTGAAGGCCGACACCAGGAGAAATGATCTGCGGATCCCGCGCCGCCATGGCTGAACCCACGCCAGGCCCACCGAAACGAGCGCGGTCGCGGCCAGCACGACCACCGTCCAGGACGGCACCGTGCCGTTCAGCAGATCTGTCTTGAAACTGGCAACAACCAGCGCCACGCACAGGCCACTGAAAACCGATGTGGCAACGGCGAACCGGGCCGGATGCTGGTCGCGATCAAGGATCGACATTGCGCCTACCTCGTGCCCTGTGTGCCAGCGTCGCCCTCCGTCGGCGGTCGAGCCGTGCGGACCGAAAATGGGCTCCCTGACAGTTTTACCCACAGAGCACGCGGTTCCAAGGAAATGCGCGGGTCCTCAGGGTCGAGGCGGTAGGCCCGGGTCGCGCATCGCCATGGTGTAGGCGATGACCATGATGGTGACCGCGATGAGGGTGAGCGCCACCAGAATGGTGGCGGCGCCGGGCGACAGGGGGCGGGACAGCCAGCGGTTGGGTTGGGCCGGCGGCTGAGGGCGCGGCTGCGGCGGCGCGGCGGCGGGGAGACCTTCGGCCAGGCGGGCTTCGGCGGCGATGGCGGCGGGCTCGCCGAGGCGGTCGAGAATCGTGCGGATCGCGGCTTCGGTCGGCTGGTAGAGAACGGTGCGCGCGGCGGCGATGTGCTCGCGAAGATCGCCCACCAGGTCGGCGCGCTGGTCCGGGGGTAGGTCGCGGCAGGCGTAGGACACCGCGCCGAGGTAATCCTCGACGATGTGGTCCAGCCGGTCCATTGACTGGGTCATGTGTGCTCCGTCCCGACGATGTGGTCCACGGCGGCGCGGAAGGCGACCCACTCCGCCCGGAAATGGGCCAGCGCCTCCTTGCCCCGGCCGGTCAGCTCGTAGTAGCGGCGTGGCGGACCGGCCGGCGACTCCTGCCAGGTGGTGGCGACCCAGCCGACCCGGCGCAGCCGGGACAGCAGCGGGTAGATCGTGCCTTCGCTGGTGGTCAGCGCGGTCTGCGCGGCGAGTTGGTTGACCAGCTCCACGCCGTAGCGCGGCTCGGACTCCAGCAGCGCCAGGACGCAGAACTCGAGAGTTCCCCGCCGCAGCGCCGTAGCCAGGCCGGCCCAGGCTTCCATGCCGCACATACTACCTTGCGTGGCAAGCAACCGGCTAGGTCGAGTCGAGGAACTCCCGGGCGGTCGCGACGAAGGCGCCGGGGTCGTCGAGCCAGGGGTGGTGGCTGGCGGCGGGCTGGATGACGAGGGTGGCGTTGGGGACGAGTCCGGCGAACTCGGCGACCACCCCGGGCGGGGTGTTCAGGTCGACCTCGCCGGCAAGCAGGAGCACCGGAGCGGCGAGGGCGGCCAGCGCCGCGCGGGTGGCGGCCGGGGTGAACGCGCCGTCCGAGCCGAAGCCGGCCGCGGCCTCGTCGTTGCGCTGCCGGTCCGCGGCCGCGGCGTGGGCCTTGCTCGCCGCGGTCCAGGCTCCGTAGAAGAACGGGGCGAGCGCGGACCGGTCGCCGGCAGCCGGGGCGCCGGACGCGACGCGCTCGAACGCCTCGGCGGCCGCGGCGAACCACGGCTCGGCGGCGCGGGCCGCCACGACGGCGCGGCGCTGCTCGACCGAGGCGGCGATGCCGACGGCCACGGTGCTCGGGGTGATCAGCAGAAGACGATCCACGCGCCGCGGGTGACGGGTCGCGTAGAGCACGGCGAGGTTGGCACCCGCGCAGTGCGCCAGCAGGGTCAGGCGGTCCAGGCCGAGCCGCTCGCGCAGCGCCTCGACGTCGGCCACCAGCCGGTCGCACCGGTAGGACCCGGGATCGGCGGGCACCGCGGACTCGCCGGTGCCGCGCGGATCCAGCAGGACCAACTGCCGGTGCCGGGACAGCCCACCGAGGTCGCCGAGATACGCAGCGCTCATCATCGGACCGCCCGGAAGACACACCACCGGGGCGCCGGCGCCCTGGACGCGGTAGGCCAGCCTGGTGCCGTCGGCGGCGTGGAAGGTAGTCACGGCCGGCAGGATGCCCGGCCAGGTTCCAGGCACGCCAACGAATTTGCCCCGCTCCAACAGCGGCACAGACCACATCGGACTCGGAAACGGCGGTCAGCGCGCCCGGCGCCTGACCCGGATTTGTCCATTACCGGCTACGCACCGAGGGCGAATACTTACGAGGGGTTGCCAGCCGATTACGCACCGACCAAGATTATTCTCACCTGCTGCCATCGCAACGCGAGGGGATCGCTATGCAGAGCGAGGTCCGGGATCTTGAGAACACGCCTAAGTGGGTCCGGTCGAGCCGCTGCGGACCAATACAGGGCAACTGTGTCGAGGTTGGATTCGCGCCACCCGAAGTGATCGTTCGCGATTCGAAGCGGGGCGCCGCCCGATTGGTCTTCGGCCACACATCATGGATCTTTTTCTTGCACCGGTGCGCGGGACCACTAACCGGATAGCGCGATCGGCTCTACCCTGCGTGCTGATCCAACCGCTTGTCACTACCCTTGGGGGATCACGTAGCGGTCCCTGAACGAGTGAGTGGTGACAAGTCGGTGAGTAAAGCCTCGACCGAGCGCCGGCTCCTGCTTGGTCGGCTGCTGCGCACGGCCCGGCTGGACGCGCGCCTCACCCAACAGCAGGTCGCCAGCGCGCTCGACTGCCGCCAGGGGAAGATCAACAAGATCGAGAAGACGTACGTCGCGGTCAGCAAACAGGATCTGGACCGGCTGATCGAGTTGTACGGCATCGATGCGGAACTGGCCGGGGAACTGCGCGAGTTGGCGGCCCTGGACCGCACCGACGCACCGCCGCGCAACCGAGGCGCCGGGCCGTGGCGCGGCTTCGCCCACCTGATCGCCCATGAGCCGACCGCGACGGAGATCCTGTGCTGGCACAGCGAACGGATCCCCGGCCCGCTGCAGTCCCCGATGTACATGCTGCGCCAGCATCAACCGCAGGCCGCGTCCCGGCCGGAGGTCACCCAGCTGCTGCGGGAACGGGAGGCGCGCGCCCAGATTTTCACGATCGAGAATCCGCCACGCTACCGGGCCATTCTCAGTGAATCGTCGCTGCATCGCATGCCCGGCGGGCGGTCCACCGAGCTCGTCGTAGACCTGGCGGAACACCTGCTGAAGCTGACCCGGGAACACCACCAGATCGAGCTGCAGATCCTGACCTTTGACGCGAAAATCTCGTTCGTCGACAGCGACTTCCAGATCCTGCGATTCGCGGAACCGGAACAGAACTTCGCCTACATCGAGTATCCGGCCGGGTCCCGGCTGCTGGAACGCGACGAGGAGCTGCTCAGGTTCGGCGAACACTGGGATCTGCTCAACGAAGCCGCGCTCAGCAGGGCGGACAGCACCGCGTTCCTCGAAGCTCTGGCCAAAGGAGACAGGCTGCCCGGCGTTCCGTGAACGCTACCCAAAATAATCATGGGCAAGCCTGGGCCCAGCCGGTAAACTTGGCCAAACGTGTCCCCTTCGCAGAAGGGCCGGCCTCGTGCCTAACGCAGCACCGTCCGCGGTTGCCGGACGGGGCGTGAATTTGGACCTTCCCAACGTGGCGCGGGTCTACGATTTCCTGCTCGGCGGTACGGCGTACTGGTCCAGGGACCGGTCGTTCGGTCTGCGCATTCTGCACGAGTTTCCAGAATTCCGGGACATCGCGCGCGCCCATCGCGTTTTCGTCAATCGGGTGGTCCGGCAGCTGGTGCGGCTCGGTGTCCGCCAGTTCCTCGACATCGGCTCCGGCGTGCTGAGCACCGGCAACACCCACCAGATCGCTGACGAGATCGCGCCGTGCCGGGTCGTCTACGTGGACAACGAGCCGGTGACCGCCGCCCAGACCGAGTTGGCGCTCGACGACGACGGGGACCCGCGCCGGCACGCCGTCGTCGACGTCGACCTGCGCGACCCGGCCGCGGTGTGGGCCGGTGCCCTGGCCACCGGTGTTCTCGACCCACAGGAACCCGTCGCGGTGCTGATGTTCTCCGTGCTGCAGTTCTTTCCGCCGGGGCTCGACGACGAGGCGAGCCGGGCGGTGGCGCACTACCGCGAGCTCGTCCCCACCGGTTCCTATCTCGGGGTGTCCCACGTGACCGACGACGGCATCCCGGACGCCGTCACGCCCAAGCTGGCGAAGCTGAAACAGCTCTGCGAGTCCTGGTACCACACCGCCTTCCACTGCCGCTCCAGAGCGGCCATCCGGGCGCTGCTCGGTGACTTCGAACTGCTGGCGCCGGGCATGGTATGGGTCCCGCAATGGCATCCGGAGGACCACGCCGGTCCGCTGGAGGCGATCAGCTTCAGCACTCCCAACCACTCCATGGTCTGGGCGGGGGTCGGCCGCAAGCGGTAGCCCATCAACTCTTGGCATACGTCCTTGGGATGGTTTGCGTGCCGGGTTGGGCACTTAACGTGGTTGTGGGCAAGCAGCCTGTTTCGTCCTGTTTCGCCGTGTCTCCCTGCTGACGCGACGCGAGGAGTTTGATATGCGCAGCCCCAACCGGTTGATCGGCGTGGCCGCACTCGCGGTCACCGCCCTGGCGATCCTGACGGCGCCAGCATCCGCCCACGATCCCAACTCCCCGGAGGGCAAGGCCGAGGCCGCCGCCTTCGAGCGGGACCTCGAGCCGGCCTGGCGTCAGGACCCGGTGACCGGCCTGGCCCTCGTGCCCTGCACCAACGGGATGGCCGGCCAGTTCCCGTGCCGCAACGTCGATCTGCTCGCACACCTGCCGCTGAACACGATCGGCGGCGGCAACGGCAACAGCATGTGGGGCTGGACGGACAGCACGACCGGCCGGGAGTACGTCATCTTCGGCCGCAGCAACGGCGCCGCGTTCGTCGACGTGACCACCCCGACCAGCCCGCGCTACCTGGGCAACCTGCCCTCGCACAACGGCACCAGCAGTAGCTGGCGGGACATCAAGGTCTACCGCAACCACGCGTTCATCGGGGCGGACAACATCTCCAGCCACGGCATGCAGGTGTTCGACCTGACCCGGCTGCGCAACGTCACCACGCCACAGACGTTCACCGCGAACGCCCGCTACACCGGCTTCGGGAACTCGCACACGCTGTCGGTCAACGAGGCGACCGGGTTCATCTACGCGGTCGGCAGCAACACCTGCAGCGGCGGCGTGCACATGGTCAACGTGCAGAACCCGCTCCAGCCGCGCAACGCCGGCTGCGTGAGCAACGACGGCTACGTGCACGAGAACCAGTGCGTGGTCTACCAGGGGCCGGACACCACCTACCGGGGTCGGGAGATCTGCTTCAACTACAACGAGGACACGCTGACCATCGTCGACGTCACCACGAAGACCGCACCGCGTCAGCTGTCCCGCACCAGCTACACCAACGCCCGCTACACCCACCAGGGCTGGCTGACCGCCGACCACGCCCGGCTGGTGATGGACGACGAGTTGGACAGCAACCCGCGGACGCTGATCTGGAACGTGTCGGACCTGGACCGGCCGGTGCACACCGGGACCTACAACCCGACCTTCGGCGCCGCGATCGACCACAACCAGTACATCGTGGGCAACCGGGTCTACCAGGCCAACTACCGGGCCGGGTTGCGCATCCTGGATGCCAGCGGGATCGCGTCGAACCGGTTGTCCGAGATCGGGTTCTTCGACATCTACCCGGCCAACAACAACAACGGGTTCAACGGCGCGTGGAACGTGTACCCGTTCTTCCGCAGCGGAACGATCGCGATCAGCGGGATCGAACAGGGTCTCGTCCTGGTCCGGGCCACGGTGTAGTAGCGATGCGGGACCGCAATTGGTGATCCGCGACCGGGCCCGGCGGCGCGCGGAACTGCGGGCTCAGCTCGGTCATGAGCGGCCGAACAGGGCGGTGACGGTCTCGATGGCCGGCACCGCCCTGGTTCTGGTGGCCGTCATGCTGTTCGTCGTGGTCCGCTCGTGCGGCGGTCCTTCGGCGCACCAGACCCATCCGGCCGCGCCGCCCAGCACGGTCGCCGACGAGGGCCTGAACGTGGCGCACGACGGCTACCGGCTGGAGCTGCGCACCGAGCCGGCCGAGCGCGGTCCGGCGGTGCCGGTGGCGTTCCGCATTCTCGACCTGCGCGGCACCCCGCAGACCGACTACGACCTCGGCCACACCAAGCTGCTGCACTTCTACGTGCTGCGCGAGGACATGACGCAGTACCAGCATCTGCATCCGGAGCTGCGCGGGGACACCTGGCACACCACGATCTCGGTGCCCGACGGCGGGTCGTACCGGCTCTACGCGGAGTTCCTGCCGCGCGGCCGGAGCAACCCGACGCACCCGGTGGTGCTGGGCGCGCCGTTCATCATCCCGGGAGACACCGCGCTCGTCCCGCTGCCGGCGCCGGCCGGGAGCGTGCCGGCGGTCGCGAGCACGGGGGCCGGGTTGACCGTGACCCGGCCGGAGGGCGCCACGAGCGTGGCGGTGGGCAAGGTCAACGAGCTGCGGTTCCGGGTCACCGACGCCGCCGGGGCTCCGGTCGACCGGCTGGAGTCCTACCTCGGGGCGTACGCGCACCTGTCCGCGTTCAACTCGCTGAGCATGGGCCTGCTGCACCAGCACCCGCTCGATGCGGCGTACAGCGGCTTGGGCGGCGGCCCGGAGCTGCGGTTCGCCGCCCAGTTCGCCCACCGGGGTGAGCACCGGCTGTTCCTCGAGTTCAGTGTGGACGGTCAGGTGCGCCGGGCCGACTTCACGGTCTTCGTCACCTGAACCGGGTCACGCTCCGATCCGGCCGACTCCGGCGCCGGCCCGAACCTGGGCCGGCACGCCCGCGACGGGGTCGAGGGTGTAGGAGTAGGCGGTCCGGGGTTCGGTCACGGTGCCGGCGACCTCGCACGGGCCGGAGCCGGTGAACACGTTGCCGCGCTGCACCAATCGGCCGGGACCGGAGTCGGCGTAGCCGCTGGCCGAGAAGCACGGGAAGGGCACGTTCTCGAAGTAGTTGCCCTCGACCAGCACCCCGGCGTCCATTGTGGACGCGACACCGTAGAGCTCGTTGGTCCGGAAGTAGTTGTTGTACACGTGCACCGGCTCGCCGAACCGTACCCGCGGATGCCGTTGCCGGGAGCCGTCGAAGTAGTTGTGGTGGATGGTGGCCTTCAGGTGGCCGGTGTCCTCGCCGGCGTTGCCGTCGGAGTGGCCGATCAGCATGGTCTTGTCGGTCTGGTTGAACCAGTTCCAGGACACGGTCACGTACTCCGCGCCGCGCACGATGTCGATCGAACCGTCGACCGGGGCGACGAACTCGTTGTGGTCGATCCAGATGTGGTGCGAGTTCTGCCCGACGTTGACCGCGTCGTCCTCGGCGTTGGTGAACCGGAGGTTGCGCACGATCACGTTGAAGGACCGGTAGAAGTCCAGCCCGCCGCCGTTGATCACGGCCGAGGTGCCCACCCCGACGATGGTCTTGTTCGGGCGCACCCCCTGCTTGCTGGTGATGTCGATCGTTCCGGACACCCGGATCACCAGGGGCCCGATCGTGTCGACGTAGTCGAGGAACTGCTCGGACGTCGTGGCGGTGACCACCGGCCCGCCGGCACCGCCGGTGGTGCCGTTCTGGCCGAGGGCGTTGACGCTCGCCCAGCCCACCGGCGCGCCACCGGGTGGCGGCGGCTGAGTGCCGGTTGTGGTTGTGGTCGTCGTTGTGGTTGTGGTCGTCGTTGTGGTTGTGGTCGTGGTC
>NZ_DASTBH010000407.1:0-15922 GCF_035712165.1 Actinophytocola sp.
GGCTCGGGCGGCGGGGCGGCCCGGCGCGGCGGCTCGGGTGCCGGCGCGTCCGCGGCGGCGTGCACGGTCTTCACCTGCCAGCTGCCACCGAGCACGCTCCGCAGCGCCTCGGCGATCGCGTCCACGTTGCGCGGCTCACCCAGCCGGCGGGCCAGCGGCGCCGCGGTGTGCGAGACGATCACCGTCTCGCCCTCGACGGCGTGCACCGTCGCGTTGGTGAGCATGGCCTCGGTGCTGCGGCTGTTCTTGCGCACCACGGCAAGCAGTTCCGGCCAGACCCGGCGGATGCCGGCGGCGTCCAGCGTGCCCGGGGAGGTTGCCGGCGCGGGGGCGGGCGGAGCCGTCGGCTCGGGCGCCGCAACGGGTTTCGCGGCGGGTTCGGGGTCGGGTCGTGCGGCCGGCGCGGGTCGCGCGGGCGGAGCGGGCTCGGGACGGGGAGCGGCCGCCGGCGCCTCGGGCGCCACCGCGACCCGCCGCTCCATCCGCTCAAGTCGTTGCAGCACAGCGGAATCCGCCGCCGCATCGGCGCCGACCGCGGCCGGCAGCAACATCCGGGCACACAGCAGTTCGAGCAGCAGCCGCGGCGCGGTGGCCCCGCGCATCTCGACCAGTCCATTGTGGACTATCTCGGCGTACCTGGTCAGCGCCGCCGGTCCGATGCGTTGCGCCTGCGCGGACATCCGGTCCAGCTCGTCGCCCGGGGCGTTGACCAGCCCCCGGGACGCGGCGTCCGGCACCGCGCGGAGCAGCACCAGGTCGCGCAACCGGTCCAGCAGGTCGGCGGCGAACCGGCGCGGGTCGTGCCCGGCCTCGACCAACCGGTCGATGGTGCCGAACACGGCCGCCGCGTCGTCCGCGGCCAGCCCGTCCACCAGATCGTCGATCAGCGCCACGTCGGACACCCCGAGCAGGGCCACCGCCCGCTCGTAGGTCACACCCTCCGGTCCGGCGCCGGCCAGCAGTTGGTCGAGCACCGACTGGGTGTCCCGGGCCGAGCCCCCGCCCGCCCGGATCACCAGCGGGAACACCGCAGGCTCGACGCTCGCCCCCTCGGCGGCGCAGTTGCGTTCCAGCAGTTCGCGCATCGCGCCGGGCGGGATCAGCCGGAACGGGTAGTGGTGCGTGCGGGACCGGATGGTCGAGAGCACCTTGTCCGGCTCGGTGGTGGCGAAGATGAAGACCAGATGCTCCGGCGGCTCCTCGACGATCTTCAGCAGCGCATTGAAGCCCTGCGGCGTGACCATGTGCGCCTCGTCGATGATGAACACCCGGTAGCGCGCGGCGACCGGCGCGTAGAAGGCCCGGTCGCGTAGCTCGCGAGCGTCGTCGACACCACCGTGGCTGGCCGCGTCCAACTCCACCACGTCGACGCTGCCCGGTCCCTCGGGAGCCAGCGCCACGCAGGAGTCGCAGGTACCGCACGGGTCCGGGGTCGGGCCCTCGGCGCAGTTGAGCGAGCGGGCCAGAATCCGCGCGCTGGAGGTCTTCCCACAGCCGCGCGGGCCGGAGAACAGGTACGCGTGGTTGACCCGCTTGGCGGCGAGCGCCACGCGCAGCGGTCCGGTGACGTGTTCCTGACCAACGACCTCGGCGAAGGTCGCCGGACGGTACTTGCGGTAGAGGGCGAGCGCCACGCCGAGACCCTACCCGCCGCCGCCGACGTCGACCGCACGCGGAGACGAAAGCGGACCCCGTGCACCCGTCAGAGCCCGCTTATCCTTGCTGCCTTCCGGCCCTGGGGAGGTTCACAGGATGGACGCCGCACGAGGTCCACGGTCAGTGTACCGAGCCCGGGCGAGCCGGTACGCCTCGCGTAGGTCGTCGCCTTCGTAACGCAGCGCCGCGAGCCCGGCCAGCTCGGCGGTGGCGTTGACCGCCACGGTCTGGGACAGGCGCTGGAACAGCGGAATGTCGGAGCCGGAGTCGCCGTAGGCGATGCAGTCCCGGTCGGTGAGCCCCCGCCGGGCCAGTTCGGCAGAGACGATCGTCACCTTGTCCGCCGGGGTCAGGATGCCGGCCGGATCCGGTGGCCGGCGCAGCGGCAGCGGCGGAAACCGGGACGCGGCCACCTCGTCCACCCCGATGGTGCGCAGCAGGTTGGCGAAGAAGTCCGGAGACATGGTCACCACCAGGGAGAACTCGCCCCGGTCCCGGATGTCGGCGAGCACGTCGGGCAGCCCGTCGATCCACGGCGAGGCATGGAAGGTCTCGGCGACCAGTTCGGCGGTGAGCTTCCCCCACAGGGTGGCGATTGCTGCGGCGAAGCCGCGGGTGTCCATGCCGCCGACCGAGAAGGCCAGCTCCAGGCCGGTCAGCTCGTCCAGGCAGTCCAGCCGGCGGGCGATCTCGAGCGCGGCCGAGGTGCCGCGCAGCAGCGTGCCGTCCATGTCGAAGACGTGAAGCACATTCACCCCTCTTCCGCGTGACCCGCCACGCTGGGTACCTTGGTGAGCCGGGATCCATCACTGTACGGAGATCAGAAATGCAGCGGGCTGCCTCTCGGACGGCCAACGGCCGGCATCGCCGGCCCAAGCAGTCCGACCGGGTCGTCCTGGCGCTCAAGATCACGACGTTCGTCCTGCTGGCCGGCCTGGTCGGAATGGTCGTGCTGCTGTTCACCGACGAGCCGGCCAGCCGCCCGGCCGCCGGCCAGTCGCCCGCCGTACCCACGATCACGCCGAGCCGGGAGGGCGACCGCCCGTCGGTCGCGCCGACCGAGCCGTCGGTACCGCCAGTGATCGAGGAACCCGAGATGCAGACCCGAACGGCGGACATCGTGGCCACCCCGTCGACGACCACCACCACCTCGGCCGCGCCACCGCCCCAGCCGGCCCCGCCGCCGATTCAGTACGCGGTCATCGGCGAGCGCTGCGACGACCCGGGCGCGTTCTCGATCACCCGCGAGCAGGAGACGGTGATGTGCGTGCGCTCGTCGCGCGGGTCGTTCCGCTGGCGGCAGGTGTTCTGATCAGCAGCCCAACTGGCCGGCCAGGTCGGTGAAGCTGGTCGCCACCAGGTCCGCGCGGGCGTCCTCGGCCCGGTCCGCCCGGCCATCCGGCCCCTTCTCCAGCGGCCGCTCCACGAACGCGGTGCGCAGCCCGGCGGCCCGGGCGCCTGCCAGGTCCCAGACATGGGCGGCGACCATCATGACCTCGGCGGGCTCGACGTCCAGCAGCGTGGCCACGGTCAGGTACGCCTCCCGGTCCGGTTTGTAGTGCCGGGCCAGCTCAGCCGAGACGATGCAGTCGAACGGCAGCCCCTCGGCCTTGACCAGGTTGGTCAGCAGGGCGAACCCGCCGTTGGACGTGGCCGCGAGGATGTACCGGGTGCGCAGCCTCGCCAGGCCGCCGGCCGCGTCCGGCCAGGCGGGCAGCCGGTGCCAGGTCCGCACCAGCTCGGCCCGGGCCGGCTCGTCGAACGCGGCGCCGATCCCCCACTCGTCGAGCAGATCGTCCAGCGAGCGCCGGTGCAGCGCGTCGAGGTTCTCCCAGGGCAGTTCGCCGCGCCGGACCCGGTCCATCGACGGGACGTAGCGACCCCGCCAGTCCTCGGCGAAGCCGGCCCCGTCCAACTGGATCCCCCGCTCGGCGGCCAGCCGGCCGGCCTGCTCGCCGACGCCGGTCCACCAGTCCACAGTGGTTCCGAAGATGTCGAACGCCAGCACCTTGACCACGCTTGTCTCCTTGGACCATCCGCCGTGGACGTTCAGTGTGGCGCGTGTGCCCGGTGCAGCGTGGCGGCGAAACCGAGCACGATCCCGTCGGAGGTCCGCTCGGCTTCGGCGACGGCGAGGAACCGGGCGCGGAACTGCTCGGCGCGCTCGGGCGGCAGGCGGCGCACGGAGTCGGCCAGCCCGCGCGGGCCGAGCCAGTCCCAGACCGCGCGCGCGTCCGGCAGCTTCCGGGGGGCATCCACCGCGGTTCGCTCCAGCCCGGTGAAACCGGCCTCGGTCAGCAGCGTGTCCAGCGCATCGGCGGTCATCGGCCCAGGCCCGGCGGAGGCCCCCGCCCCGGGGAAGAACTCGGCGGTGAGGTCCAGCAACCACTTGGTCCGGTCGGCGGACTGGGTCTCCAGGGACAGCGCGACCATGCCGGACGGCGCCAGCACCCGACGCATCGCGGCGAGCGCGGCGGCCGGGTCGTCCAGGATCTGCACCACGAACCCGGCGGTGACCAGGTCGAAGGAGCCGGGCGGGAAGTCCAGGGCGGCGGCGTCCAACTGGCGAACCACCATCCCGGGGTAGTCCTCGGCGAGATGGGCCACCATGCCGGCGGAGGCGTCCACAGCGGTCACCGCGCAACCGCGGGCCACTGCCGCCCGGGCGACCGCGCCCCGCCCCGCGCCGACGTCGAGCACCCGGGCGCCGGGCACCGGACCGGCGAAGTCGACCAACCGTTGGCCGAGGTCGGCGACGTAGAAGAAGATCTCCTCGTAGCGCTCGGCTAGCTGGTCGTACTTTCGTCTGCTCGACTCCGTGCTGGTCACCGGCTGAGGGTAGGAGCGCTCCCGGCTCCGGCATACCGCCGTTGGTGGCCAATCCACCCGGGCGTCCCGCACACCCGTACCACCCCGTCTACCAGCCGTTTTGGCTGGTCAGGACCACGTCCGGTATCCTCCTCGGCGGAGGATTCGCCTAGTGGCCTAGGGCGCACGATTGGAAATCGTGTTGGGGTTGATAGCCCCTCAGGGGTTCAAATCCCCTATCCTCCGCCACCTGACCAGGCACAGCGCCGGGTAGCCACGATCATGGATGCCCGGCGCCGTGTGTTTTGGCGCCCTTTGGTCCTTCGGACAGCTTTCGGGCAGTTCCGGCCCGGGTGCATCCATGGGTGTTCGCGGAGTCTCCCTTTTGGTGTCACGGCCTTTCAATGGAGAAAGGGGAGACCCATGGCGATCGAGCAGGGTGAGGCTCTGGTTCGGCTCGGTGCTTTTGTCGGTGGCGGGGTGGCGATCGGTGTCGCCGCGGCGGGTGCGGCGATCGGCGACGGTGTGGTCGGTAGCCAGTTGGTGGCCGGTATCGCGCGGCAGCCCGAGGCACAGGGCCGCCTGATGGGCCCGTTCCTTCTGACGGTGAGTTTGGCCGAAGGAACGTTCTTCATCGCGCTGGTGTTCGCGGTGCTGCTGTTCTTCGTCACGCCGGGCCTCTAGGGCCGGCAGCGCCGGGTACCCGTGCCGACGGGTGCCCGGCGCGCCATTTCAGTAGTAGCCAGTGGTGCCGTCGAGCAGTTCGCGGATCGTGTCGGCATGGCCGGCATGCCGGGCGGTCTCCTCGAGCATGTGCAGCAGAATCCAGCGCAGGGTGGCGCCGCCGTAGCGGGCATGGCGGGCGACGGTGTCCAGCGGCAGGCCGGCGATGATCTCGTCGGCGGTGGCGCACTGGCGGGCGTAGTCGTCCAGCAGTTGGGCCATCGGCACGTCCGCCACCAGCATGTCCGCGTCCGGCTCGTCGGCGAACTGCGGGTTGGGATCGGACGGCGAGTCGAGCAGGATCACCTCGAACCACACGTGCTCGGTCCAGCGCAGATGGGACACCAGCCCGGCCATCGTCATGTTGGGTGAGGTCGGCAGGACCACCCGGTGAGCGTCGGCTTCGGACAGCCCCTCGCACTTCCAGTGGATGATCGAGCGTTGCAGGTTCAGCCAACCGAGCAGGAGGGACCGCTCGTCGGCGTCCGGGGCGGGGCGGACACGGGAAGGGATCACGGGGACCGGACAGTAGTCCGGTCCGGGCCGGTCCGCACCGCCATTTTCGGGCCGGTCAGTCCTCGTCGGACTCGGGCTTGGCGTGATCGGCGACGCCGGGGGTCGGGTCCCGGTCGAGGTCGATCAGCGGGTGCCGCTCGGCGCCTTCCTTGGCGTGGTGGCGACCCCCGCCGTCCTGTTCGTCGACGGCCTCCTCGGGCCGGCTGCCAGGTTCAGTGTGCACAGTCTCTCCCCGGAATTGTCGATATCCCACGCGAAACGTGCGGGCAGTATTCCGTACCACCAAGGTGTGACGCGCGCCGCCTGAGCCTTATCCCTTGCCCGGCTTGCCGCCCTTCCCGGGCTTGGGCGGTTTGCCGTGGCCATGGTTCGGACCGGGGGTGACGGCGTCCACCGGCGTGGCGGCGTCCACCGGGGCCACGACCACGTTGGACACGGCGGTCTGCCGCGGTGCGACCGGCTCCATCGACGCCGGTGTTTCGACCTGGGCGGGCGGTTGCTCGGCGGCGGGGGTGACCGGGTCCGGGCCGCCGACGAGGAGGGTCAAGAGGGTCGCGGCGGCGGCGACACCGCTGGCCGCAACGGCATGTCCGAGCCGGCGGCGGGTCAGCCACGAGCGGCGGGGCGCGGGTGCGACGTCCAGGACCATCGTCTGCTCGGGACGCACCGGCGGCAGCACCACCGTGCTCACCGACACCGAATGATCGGACAGGCCGGCCGCGGCGCTGGCCAGCAGCCGGACAGTGCCGGCCGCATCCGCCCGCTCGTCCGGGTTCCGGGCCGTCATCGCCAGCAGCGCGGTGCGCAGCGCGGCGGGCACCGAGTCCGGAATGTGCGGTGGACGGGACAGCCGGGCGATGGCCGCCTCCACCTCGGTGCCGGTGTACTCCGGGTACCCGGTAAGGCATTCCAGCAGCACCAGGCCGAGTGCGTAGATGTCCGCCGCCGGGCCGGTCTCGGCGCCAGCGACCTGCTCCGGAGCCAGGTACGCGGCCGTCCCGACACAGTGGCCGGTCGCGGTCAGCCGCGCGGCGCCTGCCGCCAGGGCGATCCCGAAGTCGGCCAGGTAGCAGCCGCCGCTCTTGGCCAGCAACACGTTGGAGGGCTTGATGTCCCGGTGCATGATCTGTCGCGAGTGGACATACTGCAGGGTTTCGGCCAGCCGTAAGCCCAACCGTGCGGTCACGGCCGGCTCCAGTGGACCGTTGTCGATGGCCCGGCGCAGCGTGCAGCCGTCGACGAGCTGCATCACCAGGTAGGGCTGCTCGGTGTCGGCGGAGATGTCGAACACCTTGAGCAGTCCCGGATGGGACAGACCGCCGAGCAGCTCCGCCTCGCTGCGCAGCCGGGCGAGCGCCACGGCTCCGGCCGGCCGGTGGAACAGCTTGATCGCGACCGGGCGGCGCAACCGCACGTCGACGGCGGCGTGCACGGTGGCCATCCCACCCCGACCGATCTGCGATCCGAGCCGGTAGCGGCCGTCGAGCAGGTGGCCAGTCTGGGTGTCCATCAAGCCCCTCCACTCCATCCGCCGGCCCCCCTCAGTTACCCGCGAGCGCGACGATCAAACGCGGAGCTGGCAGATCCACGCCGAGCCGAGGACAATGTCACGGTTGATCGGGTTGACGAGGGCAGGTGATGGCTCTGGCCGGGGACCGGCCGACCGAAGCGCGACTGCTGAACGCGGTGATCAGCATCTCGCGGGACCTGCGGTTGCCCGAGATATTGCGGCGAATCGTCGACTATGCCTGTGAGCTGACCGACTCCCGCTGCGGAGCACTCGCGGTGACCGGGCCGGCCGACGTTCTGGTCGACCTCGTCTACTCCGGTTCGGACGAGCCCGCCCGCGGGCTGCTCGAGTCGCTGGTGGAGAGTTCCGACCCGGACCGTGACCCGGCCGGCTTTCTGTGGGTACGGCTCCTGGCCGGCGAGGAGCGGATCGGCCGGCTGTACGTTGCCGGCAAACGGGATGGCGCCGGGTACACGGCCGACGACGAGGCCGGCCTGGCCGCACTGGCCGCGGCCGCGGGCATCGCGGTCGACAACGCGCGGATGTACGAGCGCAGCCGGCAGCGGGAGCGCTGGCTGCAGGCCTCCAACGAGATCACCGCGGTTCTGCTGGCCGAGGGGATCCCGAGCGGCGAGCTGCAACTGATCACCGAGCGGGCCCGCACGGTGGCCGGCGCTCCGATCGCCGCGATCGCCCTGCCCCACGAGGAGAATCCGGACAAGCTGGTGTTCCGGGTGGTCGACACGCCAGGCGGGATCGGGGACTCGATGGTGGGTTCGTCGGTCGATGTGGCCACCACGGCCTCCGGGGTGGTGTTCAGCAGCGGGGAACCGTTGCTGCTGGACACGTACGGCGACGCGGCGGCCAACTGGCAGGACAAGTACAACGGCGGCGCCCCGGACGTGCTGCGTGAGCTCGGCTCGGCCGCGATCGTCCCGCTGGCGGCAGGCGAGCAGACCCTTGGCGTGCTGCTGGTGATCCGGTTCCGGGGCGAGCCGCTGTTCGACGAGCCGGACCTGGAGCTGCTGCGGAACTTCGCCGCGCACGCGGCTCTGGCCATGCGCTATGCCACGGCCCGGGCCGACCAGCGGCGGCTGGCCGTGTTCGAGGACCGCGACCGGATCGCCGCCGACATGCAGGACCTCGTGATCCGCAGGCTGTTCGACATCGGGCTGGGTCTGCAGGGGGTGAACCGGCTGGTCCAGCCGGCGCTGCGGGGCCGGATCTCCGGTCTGGTGGACGACCTGGACGGAACCATCCGGGACCTGCGGCACAGCATCTTCTCGTTGCGCAACCACGCCCGCCGGGACGAGCCGGCCGGCGGGCTCGGCGAGGAGGCGCTGCGCGTGATCGCCCAGGCCGCGGACGCGCTCGGCTTCGAACCGCGGGTGGGGGTGGTCGGTTCGCTGGACTCCGCCGTCTCCGAGGCAATCCGGCCCGACCTGCTGGCCACGCTGCGCGAGGCGCTGGCCAACGTGGCGCGGCACGCGCGGGCGAGTGCCTGCAGCGTCGAACTGCGGGTCGAGGACGACACGCTCACCGTGCGTGTGCACGACGACGGGATCGGCATCCCGGCGGAGCGCACCCGCAACAGCGGTCTGGCCAACCTGCGACGGCGGGCGCAGCGGTGGGGCGGCAGCCTCTCGGTCGACCCGGGCGGCGCCGGCGGAACCCGGTTGACCTGGAGCGTTCCGCTGACCGGACCGGGCTGAGCGGGATCTTCGCGTCATTCCAGCAAAGCCGCGGCCGACGACCGCTCGCCCGCAGCGCGCCGGCCGGCGCGCCACACGGCGAGCAGGCACAGGCACAGGCCGGCGAACAGCGCGGCGGCGACGACCCAGCTGCCCAGCGCGGCGAAGATCACCGACAACACCAGCAACCAGCTCCCGGCGCCCAGAAATGCGCCGGAGTACAGCCAGTTGACCCGTACCGGATCGGGTTTCGATGGCTCCGCCGCGCATTCCTCGACACCGGTCACCTGTTCCGCGTCGGCGGCGGACCGGCCAGCCAGATCCATCACGGCTCCTCTGCAAATTGACGGCTGCAATAGCGTGCCGGTTCTTGTCCGCCGCTACCTAGGGTCACCGTCCCTGTGATGACAGGGACTTTCGGCCCTAACTGCAAGAGGAGTCTGGCCTGATGTGGAGTTGTCCCGCCGCGCGTACGGTTTCCACCGTACGGGCGCGAACCAGCCCCGCCCGACCTCCAGGGAGATCCGGTGGCCATTCGAATCTTCTTGGTGGACGACCATGAAATCGTCCGCCGGGGCCTTGCGGATCTCCTTGAGGAGGAACCGGACCTGACGGTCGTCGGAGAGGCGTCCTCGGTCGCCGAAGCCCTGGCCCGGGTGCCGGCCTGTCCGGCGGACGTGGCCGTGCTCGACGTGCGCATGCCGGACGGCAACGGCGTTGAGCTGTGCCGGGAGCTACGGTCGCGGCGGCCCGAGCTGAACTGCCTGATGCTCACCTCCTACGCCGACGACGAGGCGCTGTTCGACGCGATCATGGCTGGGGCGTCGGGTTTCGTGCTCAAGCAGGTGCTGGGCAACGACCTGGTCAACGCGGTGCGCACGGTGGGTAACGGCGGCTCGCTGCTGGATCCGCGCACGACCGCCGCGCTACTGGGCCGAATCCGGCGCAAGCGCGAGGAGAACCACCCGCTGGCAATGCTTTCCGACCAGGAACGCGCCGTGCTCGACCTGGTCGCCGACGGGCTGACCAACCGCCAGATCGCCGAACGGCTCTACCTGGCCGAAAAGACCGTCAAGAACTACGTGTCGCACCTGCTCGCCAAGCTCGGTGTGCAACGCCGCACCCAGGCCGCCGTCCTGGCCGCGGAACTGCGTTCCCGGCAGCCTCGGGCCAGCAACGGCTAGCCGGACAGTGGTGCCCGCCAATGCAAGCGGGTGCCACCGTCGGGCATCGCCTCGAGCGATGCGGTGCCGCCGCACCGGTCCGCGGACCGGCGCGCGGCCGAACGCGAGGAGCCGAACACCTCCGGCGGCAACGGCCGGCCGTTGTCGACCACCTCGAGCACCAACTCGGTGCCGGCATCGATGGTGACCGTCACCTCGCTGGCCAGGGCGTGCCGCAGCGCGTTGGCCAGGCTGTCGCCGAGCACCGCGACCACCTGTTCGCCGATCTCGTCCGGAACCAGGGTGTCCACCGCACCGGAGATCCGCACGGCCGGCACGGCGCCTCCGCCGGCGCTGTGCTCGGCCACGATGTCCAGCAACCGGCGGCGCAGGCTGGCCGCGCGGTCCTCGGCGGTGGTGTGCAGGTCGAAGATCGACGTGCGGATCTCCCGGACCGTGGCGTCGAGTTCCTCGACCGCGCGGGTGACCCGGCGGACCGCCTCCGGGTCGGCTATCCGGCGCACCGTGCCCTGCAGGCTCATCCCGGTGGCGAACAGGCGCTGGATCACGTGGTCGTGCAGGTCCCCGGCGATCCGGTCGCGGTCGGCGAGCACGTCCAGCAACCGCCGGGTCCGCTGGGTCTCGGCGAACTCCACCGCCATCGCCGCCTGGTTGGCCAGCGAGACCAGCATCGGCCGGCCGTCGGCGGGAAACGGGGGCTTGCCCTTGGCGCGCACGGCCAGCAGCCCGCCGGCCGGCCCGGAGCCGGGCAACCGGACGGCGAGGCCGGAACCGAAGTCACCGGCCGGGCCGGCGGGCAGCAGCCCGGCCAGATCGGTGACCGTGGCACTGTTTCCGTCGCCGAACAGGTCGGTCCGCACCGGCAGGTCGAGCAGTTCGGCGCCGCGGTCGCCGGCCGCCGCGACGACCCGTGGATCCGCGCCCGGCGGGTCGTCGCCATTGGAGAGGGCCAGCAGTACCCAGTCCGCCCCGGACAGTTCCCGCCCCCGGGCCGCGATCAGGTTCAGGGTCTCCCTGGTCGAGGCGCCGTGCAGCACGCGCTCGTTGATCTCGGCGTTGGCGGCCAGCCACCGCTCCCTGGTCCGGGACCGTTCGAACAGCCGGGCGTTCTCCACGGCGACGCCGGCCGCGGCGGCGAGCGCGGTGAGCACCGCCTCGTCGTCCCGGGTGAACTCGCCTGCGCCCTTCTTCCCGGTCAGGTAGAGGTTGCCGAACACCTCGTCGCCGACCAGGATCGGCACGCCGAGGAAGCCGCGGGTCGGCGGGTGGTCGGGCGGAAAGCCGTCCGGGTGCCCGCCGGAGCCGGCGAGCCGGATCGGGTTCGGGTTCGCGACGAGCGTGCCGAGCAGTCCGCGACCCTCCGTTCCCATCAGGGCCAGGGTCTCCTCGTCGATGCCCTCGTAGAGCAACTGGGCGAGGCCTTCCTCGCCGTTGACGCCGAGCGCGCCGTACCGGGCGTCGATCAGCTCGACCGCGGCCTGCACGATGCGCCGCAGGGTGGCGTCCAGTTCGAGGCCGGCGGCGACGGCGAGCACCGCCTCGAGCAGCCCCAGCAGGCGGTCGCGGGTCTTGATGACCGTGCCCAGCCGGTCGTGCACCTCGCCGAGCAGAGCCTCCAGCCGCGGGCCGAGTTGCCCCGCGATGTCCATCGGCTCCTGGTCAGACATAGCTCTCCACGGTGACAGCCGCGTCCCGGACGGAACAGGGACGAATGTCACCTCAGGTGGCTGCCGAAGAAGTCGAGGATGCGCGCCCGGGCATCCTCGGCCGACGGGGCGTGGAACCGCATCGTCGGCAGCTTCATCATCAGCCGGAACGGACCGGGCAGGTCGGACCGGTCGTGGTCGTTGAGAAACGCATGCCCCACCTCGGGGTACTCCTTGATGTCGTGCGGAACGCCGTTGACGTCCAGCGCCCTGGTCAGCTTGCCGGCGGCGCCGCGCAACTGCCGGTCGCGGGCGCCGTAGCTGCCGACGATCGGGCAGGACCCGGCCAGGGCCCGCTCCGCGTTCTTCGGCAGCGGGCCGTAGTTCACGCTGGCGGCGGCGAACCCGTGGCCGGGCGCGAGCATCAGCGCGAAGCCGCCGCCCAGGCAGAAGCCCATCACGCCGACCGCGCCGGTGCAGTCGTCGCGGTCAGCGAGCCAGGACCGCACCGCGTCGACGTCGCTCAGCGGCTGGCTGGCGTCCCGCAGAAACTTGACCAGGCAGGCGATCCGGTGCCCACCGCGAAAGAGATCCGGCGCGACCGCCAGGTATCCGGCGCCGGCGAGCCAGTCCGCCTGGTTGCGCACATCGTGGCTCATGCCCACCGCGTCGTGGATCACCACCACCCCGGGCCACGGCCCGGCCCCCTCGGGTGACGCCTGGTAGACCGAGAGATCACCGTTCGGGGTCGGCACATCCATGGCGGTCATTCTGCCGGCCGGCCGGTGCCGGTCAATGCCTGATCAAGTCCGGTCGCCTCGCCGAACAAGGCTCCGGTCGCGGTGTCGACGCCGAACTCCGCCCACCGGGCCGCGTCCGGCTCGTGCCGCACGCCGTCGACCGACACCACGACACCGAGGGATTTCGCCGAGCTCACCGTGCTTTCCAGTGCGCCCGCCACCGCCGCACTGAGCTTCTTGCGGCACCGGAACGGATCGCGCATGATCACCGACCGGACTCCGAACCGCTCCACCAGGTCGAGCTGGCGCGGCCCGCCGTCCCAGCCGCACAGCGCGGTACGTACGCCGATCTCGGTGGCGACCTGGATGTTGTCCACCGCGCTGCCAAACTCGGCCAGCACGGCCTCGGTGTCGAAGGCGATCTCCAGCCGTTGTGCCGGTGCGTCCACGGACTCGATGGCCTTCAGCACGGCGGCGACCAGATCGCCGTCGGCGGTCTGCAGCCGGGACAGCCGCACGCGCAGCAGCGCGGAGTCCGGCGCGTTCGGCAGGCTCGCACAGGCGGTGCGCAGCAGCCACGGTCCCAAGAGGACGGACTGGCCGGTCAGCTCGGCGAGTTCCAGGGTCTGCGGCCCGTCCAACCCGCCCTCCGCCCGGCCGGTCCAGCACAGCATCGCGTCGACCGCGACGGTCTGCCGGTCGGAGAGCCGAACCACCGGCTGGTAGCCGACCTCCAACTCGCCGTCCTCGAACGCGCCGGGCAGCGCCGAGGCGGTGCGGTACCGCTTGCTGTTGCGGGCGTCCTGGGCGGAGTCGTAGCCCATCCACTGCCGCCGGCCGGTGGCCCGCGCGCAGTGCAGCGCGGCGTCGGCGGCGCGGAACAACTCGGCCGCGGTGGTGTCCGCGACCGCGCGCCGGACCACGCCGACGGTGGCGTTCAGCGCCAGCCCGCAGCCGTCGACGTACTCCGGCTCGGTCAGGGCGCCGTGAATCTGCTCGATCAGCACCGGAATGTCCGGCGTGTCCGGCGAGTCCTCGATCAGAATGGCGAACTCGTCGCCGCCGGTCCGCGCGACGAGCGCGGACTCGCCCGCGACCGCGGTGGTCAACCGCTTCGCGACCGTCCTGAGTAGACGGTCGCCGACCTGGTGACCGAACCCCTCGTTGAGCACCGAGAAGGCATCCAGGTCGAGCAGGTACAGGGTGACCTCGGCGTCCGGCTCGGCCCGGGCGAGCCTGGTCTCCAGCGCGGACTGGAAATGCAGCCGGTTGGCGAGGCCGGTCAGCGCGTCGTGCAGCAGCTGATGGCCGAACCGGCCCTGCAGCAGCTGCAGCTCGCTGAGGTCCTGCACGGTCATCACGTAGGACTCCGGCTTGCCCGGCCCTTCCCGCAGCGGCGACAGGGCGACGTAGACCCAGGCGAGTTCGTCGTCGTCGCGCACCAGCTGCAGCCGGCCGCGCGGCGGGTCGACCACCCCGTCGGACTCGTCGGGCGCCAGGTAGTCGGTGAGGGCGGCGCCGATCAGCCGGTCGGTGCTGCTGGCGAGGATCTCCACCAGCGCGGGGTTCACCTCGACGAACCGGCAGTCCAGGTCGGTGATCGCGATGCCCGTCGGGGACGAGGCGAACACCTCGCGGAACCGGCTCTCGGTGGCGCGCAGCACCTGCTCGGCGCGCTGCTTGGCCGACAGCAGCGCGCGTTTCATGTCCTCCTGCTGGTCCAGCGTGCGCCTGCGGACCGCCTCGGCGTAGCCGGTGCACAGCGCGGCGAGCAGCGCGCCGAGGTTCCGGACGCCGGTGCGGTCGGCGCCCGCGATGGCGAACAGGCCGTCGACGAGGGTTTCCACCGAGAGGGTGAGCGTGTCGATGCCGACCAGTTGTCCGGCGACCATGCGTGCGCCGACGTCGGCACCGGGTTTCGGGTCGAACGGCCGGGCCCGGAGCGCGCCGACGAGCAGGCGGACCAGTTCGCGCAGGTCGCTTTCCAGCTCGCCGGGCGAGATCGAGATGTAGGTGGAGGCCGCGACGACCTGCATCCAGGATCTGGTCAGCTCATCCATGGCTCGGGACACCTCAGCGGGCTCGCCGGGTGCGGGTAGGGGTGGTCCGGGGGAGGTCACGTCGGTGGGGTCAGTGGTGGGGCGCGGGATCGGGACTTCGGCTCACGAGCACTACGCCGGGCGGCGCGGCCCGGTTCAACGCCGGCCCCAAGGGGTCTGCTTCCGACAGCTCATCAGCCCGGTCAAGCCGCACCTCGCTTGTGTCCATTCCGTGACCGACAGACTACCCACCGCCGGATGTGACCGGGAGGCTGAACATCGTGGCGACTTGTCGCACGTTCGGGGGAACCGGCGTTGCCCCATCGGGGCTTTGTGTAACCACGCTATCCGCGTCCCGCCCGCACCGCGCGTTCGAACTCGCCGGCGATGTCCAGGAACTCGGCACCGGCCAGAGTCACCCGGCAGCCGGTGAAGTCGTTCTCCAGACACACTTCGCCCGCGCGAACGGTCAGGTGACAGCAGTCGCCGCCGAACGCCCACGGCTCGCCGGCCCGGACCCGCCCGGTGATGAGCGCGAGGGTGGACAGGCTCTCGCCGATCTCGGTCTCGAGGAAGTCGTCCAGCGGCCGGAGGTCCGGCGAAACGGCGACGGCGACCCGCCCGGCCGCATTCCAGGTGAATTTTACGGTCTTAGTCGCTTTGCCCACCGGCCTCCTTTCCTTGATATACCGGATATGCCGTCACAATATGATAGAGCCGCGCGGTCCGCGTTTCAGCGTTCGCCGGGAGAATGGTCCGTTCGACCACGCCCTCGATGACCACGCCGGCGAACCGTCCGCGCCAGCGCAGCCGCGCGGGGTCGAGATCGCTCCGGTTGACGAACGCGTGCCGAATCGCCCGCAGCACGATGTCCCTGGTCCAGGCATCGGGGAAGAAGGTGCTGCGCTTGACCGGAGCCCTCGGACCGGTCCGCGGCCCGGCCACCTCGGCCCGGTACACCCCGTGCCGGTCCGGCCGGCCGACCATTCGCACCACCCGCAGCGCACCGGAGTCGACGCCGCCCGCCCGGTGGTGATAACCGAGGTTTCGGTTCTTCCTGGCCGAATAGTGGCCCTCGAAAAGATGCTGTTTCAGCCGCGGCGACAGCTGGTCCAGCCCGAGCCGGCGCAACCGCCTGAGCAGGCCTTCGATACCGGCCTCCCAGGCCGCCGGGTTGTCCCGGAGATCGTCATGCCCGAGCCGGCGTTTGAGTGTCGCGTCCGGGTGCGCCGCGGCCGCGACGGTCAGCAGCGTGGTCAGTTCGGTCCGCACCGGCGGCGGACCGACCACCAGCCGGCGAACCGGAACCGCCACCATCGGGTGACACAACTCGCCGGCCCGCGGCGCCAGCGCACTCGCCGCGCGCACCGGGCCTGCGGTCTCGGCGCCGATCCGGTCGAGCTGCTCCC
>NZ_DASTBH010000408.1:0-5215 GCF_035712165.1 Actinophytocola sp.
GACCGAGGTCGCCTCTGGCCCGGCCGTGCCGGTGCTGCGCGCGGCCAGCGAGCAGGCGGCGCTGCTGGTGTGCGGATCCAGCGGTCTGGGCGCGATCTCCGGGCTGCTCGCCGGTTCGGTGACCGTCGCGCTGGCCGGACACAGCGCCTGCCCCCTGGTCGTGGTGCGCGGCGAACCCGCACTGCCGGACGCGCCGGTGGTGGTCGGCGTGGACGGCTCACCGGCCAGCGGCAGCGCTATCGGACTCGCGTTCGAGCAGGCCGCGCAACACGGCGGCGGCCTGGTCGCCGTGCACGCCTGGACCGACACGGTGTTCCCGGCCGGCGCCTACGGCACCGCCTATCCCGCGGTCGACTGGGATCTGCTGGACAAGCATGCCCACGAACTGCTGACCGAACGGTTGGCGGGCTGGTCGGACAAGTACCCGCACGTTTCCGTGCGCCACGTGGTCGCCCGCGACCGGCCGGCGCACGCCCTTCTCGACGCCGCCCACGGCGCGAGTCTGATCGTCGTCGGCAGCCGGGGCCGGGGCGGGTTCGCCGGGCTGCTGCTCGGTTCGGTCAGCCAGGCGCTGATCCACCACGCGCCCTGCCCGGTCATGATCGCCCGACCAGCGGGAACTACCCTCCCGGTTCCCTGACACTCACCAGAGACCTTGGACATGCCGCGGCCCGTGCGTTGGGCTCAAACCGTTGTGGGCGGCGGCGATCGCGGTGAACTTCGTCGGGCCGATCGCCTACCTGTGCTTCGGCCGGGTCAAAGAGCGGCCGTGACCGCACGGACGGGCCTGACGTGCTCTTCTGCGTCGGGCCCGTCCCGCTCAGTGGAACCGGCACAGCGCGCCGATGCCCTCGGCGGGCGCACCCGGGATGCCGGGGTCGAGCACGTGCACCTGTGCTCCGGTGCGCGGTGCGGCGCGGATCGCCACGTCCAGCAGCGGCCCGCGGTCGCGTTGGGTCCACGATGGCGGCGGGGTCCGAAGCGGGACAGCAACCGGCCGGTCCACTGCGCGGCGGTGGCGCGGGCGACCTCGACGACCGTTTCGGCTCGGCGGGGTTGGGAGCCGTCCGGGCTGCGGCCGCCGGTGATGTGCCGGATGGTGGTTTCGGTGCGGATCCAGGCCGGCAGGCGCTCCTCGAGCAGCTGCACGGCGCGGACATCGCCGGAGATCACCAGCAGCCGGGCGCCGGCGACGGCGCCGGCGTTGTGCTGCCAGGAGTCCTCGGCGCGGTGCTGGTAGCGGGACTGGGCCCGGCCGCCGGGTGCGTTGCGCTCGATCTCGTCGTCCGGTCCGAGCACGGAGGTGATCCGCGGCGGCTGGCCGCCACCGGCACCGGTGTGGATGTCCGCCCCGGTGCGGGTCGGTCCCGCAACCACGTCAGGATCCGGGGGAGCCGGGCCACCGGAGTCCAGTCGGCGCGATCCGGTCCGGGCAGGCCGGGCGCGTGCAGCACGACCGGTTCGGCCGTTGCGGTGGCGAACACCGCCAGCCCTTCGGCCGGCGCCGGCAGCACCGCCCGCTCGAGGCCGGCCACGATGTCCTCGCCGGGACCCGCGCGCAACAGGCGCCCGGTCAGCGCATGCCATCGCGCGGGCCAGTCATCCTCGGCGGGTCCCGCGGATGCCAGATAGACCGAGGCGACTGCACCGCCGTTGGCCCTGGTTGTTCGGGGCTTTTGGTCGGTGAAGCCGGGACCTGCGTCTCTGGGCCGGCGCCGAACCGCGCGTGATCGTGTGGTTGTGCGGATGAGGAGGAGCCATGAGAAAGATCAGCGAGGCGGCCGCGGAGTTCCTTGCCAGCAAACGGATCGCGGTGACCGGAGTGTCGCGTGACCCCCAGGGCCACGGCGGCAACGTCGTGTATCAACGGCTGCGTGAGCGTGGCTACCAGGTCTTCGCGGTCAACCCGAACGCCGACGCGGTCGAGGGCGATACCTGTTACCACGACCTGAAGTCCATCCCCGGCGGCGTCGACGCCGTGGTCATCGGCACCCGCCCGGACGCCGCGGAGGCCACCATGCGCGAGTGCGCCGAGCTCGGCATCGACCGCGTGTGGATGCACCGCTCGTTCGGCGCCGGCAGCGTCTCGCCGACGGCCACCGAGTACGGCCGGGCGCACGGCATCACCGTGATCGACGGTGGCTGCCCGCTGATGTTCGCGCCCACCTCCGACCCGGCGCACCGGGTCATGCGCCGGATCTGCGCGCTGGCCGGCACCGTGCCCAGGAGGGTCTGACGGCTGACATGACCGGTCGATCGCAGCTGCGTGCCCAGCGCTGGCGACCGCGAGCGGGTTCGTCGCGCTGGCGCGCAGCGCGGTTCACCCGCGCCGGTGTCTCGCGGATGAACCACTGTGAGAGGAGGTTGTCATGAAACCGGTTCGCTTGTGGATCGGGCTGGTGCTGCTCACCTTGGGCGTGTTCGGCGTCCTGGACGCGACCGGGGTTCTCGACGGTGCCGCGACGGTCGACCGGTGGTGGCCCGTCGTGCTCATCGGGCTGGGCGTGGTGGCCATGCTGGCCGCCAGGCGGATTTCGTTCTGGCCCGCCGTGATCTGTGTGCTGGGTGTCGTGCTGCTGGCCGACGCGCAGAACTGGGCCACCGGGGATCTGGCCGGCCCGGCCGTTCTCCTGCTGATCGGCGGCTCGGTGCTGGCCGGTCTGGCCCGGCACCGCGTGCACGTCCCGGTCACCGAGCCGGTCGCCGTGTTCAGCGGTGCCAAGGCGGTGGATCGCTCGACGCACCTGACCCATTCCGATGTGACCGCGGTATTCGGCGGGGCGACCCTCGACCTGCGCGAGGCGCACATCGACGAGATGGCCACGGTCGACGCGTTCGCGCTGTTCGGCGGCGCCACGGTGGTGGTGCCCCAGAACTGGCGGGTCGCGGTCCGCGGTCTGCCGATCTTCGGCGGATACGACGACAAGACCACCGGCAACGGCTCGCTGCCAGCGGACGCGCCACTGCTGAAAGTCAACGCCACAGCCATCTTCGGTGGGGTCGAGGTCACCAACGACCCGAAGTGATCCCGGGGTCGAGGTCGAAGGTCCCGACCGGTTGGGGTCGCGGGTCGGTGTTCGAGGCGCGGCGGGGCGATCAGAGTTGGGGTGAAAGGAATCTCGGTCGAGAGAGGACACGTGATGACCGCCCAGCTCACCACGAAAACCGTGGCGTCGGTGATGTCCCCTGATCCGGTGACGGTCGCCATGCACACGCACTACAAGGATGTGCTCGAGTTGCTCGTCGCGCGGGATGTGGGCGCGGCAGCGGTGGTCAGTGCGACCGGCCGGGTGCTCGGGGTGGTGTCCGAGGCGGATCTGCTACGCACCGGCCGCAAGTCACGCAACTGGCGGCGCCGCGGCCGGGACGTGGCCCGATTGACCGCCGGGGCGCTGATGGCCACGCCGGCCCTGACCGTGCGGTCGGACGCGACGCTGGCGGCCGCCGCCAAGGTGCTGGCCGAGTCCGGAAAGCGGCAACTGTTCGTCGTCGATGACGGCCGGCTGGTCGGCATGCTGGCCCGGCGCGCCGTGCTGGAGCTGTTCCTGCGGCCGGACAAGGAGATCCGTGCCGAGATCGAGCACGACATCCTCACCGTGCCGGAACCGACGGTGCGGGTCAGCGTCGACCACGGCGTGGTGCAGCTCACCGGTTGGCTGCCGTGGCGCGCCGACGTGGACAACGCGGTCGCCCGGGTGGCCTGGGTTCCCGGCGTGGTCGGCGTCCGGGACCGGCTCGTCGCCGCTTACGACGACCGGTGAAGCATGTCGGCGACCGGCCGGCGTTTGGTGCGGGGGAAGGGATCGGGGTGCGCGGACGGAGCGCCCACCCGCACGATCAGTTGCGGGACCATGATGTCGTCGAGCACCCCGGTACGGACCACGCGCCGGATCTCGGGCAGCTCGAGTGGCTGGCTCAGCGGACAGGTGGCCAGGCCCATCCCGGTCGCCGCGAGCAGGACCGCGCTGAGTGCCTCGCCGGCGCGCAGCCGGGCGTGCCGGTCGTCGGTGGAGGTGCCGAGCACCAGCAAGGTTCCCGCCCCGTCCTGTTCGGACTCCTCGGCAGCGTGCAGCCGCGGCGCCGAGTACCGGCGTACCGGAAGGTCTCCGTAACCGGTCGGGGTGGGCACCGCCGCCGACGGCACCCCGTCGGCCAGACCGGTCCGGGTGCCGGTCCAGCGGGCCAACTCCCGAACGTAGGAGGGATTCGCCCGCTGCAGGTGGTCCGCCTCGGCGATCGCCGACACCAGAACGGACCGCGCCGTCGCGGAGCGCACCACCCGCAGCAGGGTGCCCTGCGCGGCGGCCTGGCGGGCCAGCTCGGCCAGACGGTCGTCGGGAACGGGCCGCGCACCGTAGGCCCGGCGGTCGCTGCGCCGCCGCGGGATCGCCGCCGCTGCCACCAGGTCGGCGTGGGTGGCGGTGTGGCGGGTGAGGTCAAGGGTTGCCACATGCTCGGGCCGGTCCGGCTCGGGCAGCCTCGTGGTCGTGGCGAAGGCGCCGAGCGCGGCCAGGGCCACCCGCAGGTGATGCAGCACCGCGCCGCAACTGACCAGCAGGTCGCGCTCGTCCGGATCGGTGGCGGGTAGCTGGCGGGTGGGGTCGGCGAACAGCTCGACCGACCCGGCGCCGATCCGGAACCGCCACGGCTGGGTGTTGTGCAGCGACGGCGCGCACACCGCCAACTCCAGTGCGGCCAGCGCCGTCTCGCGATCCAGCACCGGCCGCCGGCTGGACGGGGTCTCGGTGCGGGTTTCGCCCGGTGTCGATGATTCCCGCGCACGTTCGCTCATAGCCACGACGGTGCCCGGTCAGCCGAACCGCTGCCAGGGTCGGTGGAACCGATGACGAGGGCTGAAAGTCCCGGGTCCACGACCCGATGGTCAGCGGCTGTCGGAGACGCGGTGTGACTGGCCGACCGCGGCCCGGCCGGCTTCCAGGCGCGCGATCGGTACCCGGAACGGTGAGCACGACACGTAGTCCAGTCCGATGTGGTGGAAGAACTGGATCGAGGCCGGGTCACCGCCGTGCTCGCCGCACACACCCAGGGTCAGGTCCGCGCGGGTGGTTCGGCCGCCTCAGTGGTGATAACGAAACCCGGCGGCACCGGCAGGCCCATCGCGGTCATCTCAGCCAGATTGGCGCCCTTCCCCCCGAGCAGATCCGCCATACCGCGGTTGCCCTCGCTGAAGTCGTACACATACTTCGGCATGTGC
>NZ_DASTBH010000409.1:0-2473 GCF_035712165.1 Actinophytocola sp.
GCGGATCTCGCGCCGCGTGTTGCTGGTTCGGCTACTTGGACCGCAGGACGGCCAGCGAGAACTTCGCGGTGACCTCGGGGTGCAGCCGCACCTTGATGTCGTAGTTGCCGATCGACTTGATCGGACCGGGCAGCTCCAGGCGGCGCCGGTCGAGCGCCGGACCACCGGCCGAGCGCACCGCGTCCACCACCTCGGCGGGCGTGATCGAACCGAACAGCCGCCCACCGTCGCCGGCCCGCGCGGACATCTGGACCTTGAGGTCCTGAAGCTGGCCCTGGACCTCCTTGGCGTGGTCCAGGTCCCGGATCTCGCGGGCGGAACGCGCCCGCTTGATCAGCGCGACCTGCTTCTCCGCGCCCTTGGACCAGGTGATCGCGAAGCCCTGCGGTAGCAGGTAGTTGCGGCCGTACCCGTCCTTGACGTCCACGACGTCGCCCGGCGAGCCGAGGCCGGACACCTCCTGCGTGAGGATGATCTTCATGCCGGTCCCTCCGCTCAGCGCGCCGTCGTGGTGTACGGCAGGAGGGCCATCTCGCGGGCGTTCTTGACCGCGCGGGCGATCTGCCGCTGCTGCTGGGAGGTCACGCCGGTGACCCGCCGGGCACGGATCTTGCCGCGGTCGGAGATGAACTTCCGCAGCAGCGCCGTGTCCTTGTAGTCGATGTAGGTGATCCCCTCCTTGTCGAGCGGGTTCACCTTCTTCTTCGGCTTGCGTAGTGCCGCAGCCTTAGCCATGTCTCGTCACTCCGTCTTGCTATCTCGCCCGGTGCTCGGCCGGGTGCCGGTTACCCGCCGTCTCAGAACGGCGGTTCGTCGTCGAAGTTCCCACCGGAGCCGGAACCGGAGCCGCTGGCCTTGCCGGCCGGAGCCGCGGTCGCCCACGGATCGTCGAAGTTGCCGCCCTGGCCGCCGCCACCACCGCCGCCGGAGGCGCCGAAGCCCCCGCCGCCGGAGCGCGACATCTTCTGCACCTTCGCCGTGGCGTACCGCAGCGACGGGCCGATCTCGTCGACCTCAAGCTCGATCACCGTGCGCTTCTCACCCTCGCGGGTCTCGTACGACCGCTGGCGCAGCCGTCCAGAGACGATCACGCGGGCACCGCGCTGCAGCGACTCCGCGACGTTCTCCGCCGCCTGCCGCCACACGGTGCAGGACAGGAACAGCGGCTCGCCGTCCTTCCACTCGTTGGTGGTCCGGTCCATGAACCGGGGCGTCGAGGCGACCCGGAACTTGGCGACGGCCGCACCCGAGGGGGTGAAGCGCAGCTCGGGGTCATCGGTCAGGTTCCCGATGACCGTGATGACGGTGTCTCCTGCCATGCCCAACAACTCCTCAGCGCGTTTCTGGTGTCTGCCGGTCGGCTGCCACAGCACAGGCTGCCACAGGCCTCCGACAGCACCAATGAGCGCGCCCGGTCCGGGGGAGCCGAACGTCGCGTCAGCGCACGTCCGGCCGGATCACCTTGGTCCGCAGCACGGACTCGTTGAGTCGCAGCTGACGGTCCAGCTCGGCCACCGCTTCGGGCGAGGCCTGGAGGTCGATGACGGCGTAGATGCCCTCGGCCATCTTGTTGATCTCGTACGAGAGGCGCCGGCGGCCCCACACGTCGAGCTTCTCCACCGAGCCACCCGCGGTCCGGATCACGTTGAGGTACGTGTCGAGTGACGGGGCGACGGTGCGCTCCTCGAGATTCGGGTCGAGGATCACCATGATTTCGTAATGACGCAAGACGTACTCACCTCCTCTGGGCTGGCGGCCACGGTCTCTCCGTGGCAGGAGGTCTGGCGTCCGTTCACGCGACCGCCGCGGGCCCTGCCCACGGCGCGGAGTGAACCGGACAAGGGTACCCGGTGCCGCGCGCGGCCACCGCACGGGGTGGGAGGGCTGTGTGACCGCCGGAACTCGGCAAACGAAACGGCGCCCCCGCGAGTCCGGGGGCGCCGGGAAGAGAGCCGCGGGGCGCATTGTCCGCATTCTTTGGGTGGGACCTGGGGAGGAACGACCACACCGACGAGGTTGGACAAGAGGCGCCCCGCGGAGCCTGTTCAGTTTACCGCGAAGCTTGACCGGTATGCACGTTGAGAGAGAATAGCACGGATCGCCCCGGCTGATACCCCTAACACGCAGACAATAGCGATAACGGCCAGAAGTCCGATTGGCCCGTCATCGCTCACCGGTTCCACCGACGACGCCAGCGGCTCGGCCGCCACCGAGTCCGGCGCGGCCACGTTCAGCTGCGGCGGCGACTCCGCCACCGCCGTACCCGCGCCCGACAGGTCGTCGGACCCGGCACCGGCCGCGAGCGCGGGATCCTCGTCGCGGTCCCGGGCGTCCGGCGCGGCCGGCTGGCGGTCCGGCCGGGCGGCGCCGTCGCCGGACGGTGCCCGGCCCGCCGGGCTGTCCCCGCCGGTCGACGGACGATCACCCGTGGTCGTGCCCGGCCCGGTCGGGTTGGCGGGCGGCGGCTCCTCGG
>NZ_DASTBH010000410.1:0-6039 GCF_035712165.1 Actinophytocola sp.
ATCACGCCGCACCGGGCCCTGACCGACCTCGGCTTCGACTCGCTCACTGCGGTCGAACTTCGCAACCGGCTCAACGCCGCGACCGGGCTGCGGCTGCCCGCCACCCTGGTCTTCGACTACCCGACGCCGAGCGCGCTGGCCGCTCACCTGCGCGCCGAACTGGTCGGGTCCGAAGCCGGGGTGGCCCCGGCGCCGGTCGCGGCGCGCACGGCCCCGGTGGACGAGCCGGTGGCGATCGTGGGCATGGCCTGCCGGCTGCCCGGCGGCGTGATGTCGCCGGAGGACCTGTGGCAGCTCATGGCCGAAGGCCGCAACGGGCTCACCGAGTTCCCCGCCGAGCGCGGCTGGGACGTGGAGAAACTCTACGACCCCAACCCGGAGGCGGTTGGCAAGTCCTATGTGGACAAGAGCGGGTTCCTGCGCGGCGCGCTGGAGTTCGACGCGGAGCTGTTCGGCATCTCGCCGCGCGAGGCGCTGGCGATGGACCCGCAGCACCGGATGATGCTGGAGACGACCTGGGAGGCCCTGGAACGGGCCGGGATCGTGCCGGCCTCGTTGCGCGGCAGCCAGACCGGCGTGTACACCGGGGTGTCGTACTACGACTACGCCAACGGCCGGCTCGAGTTCCCGGAAGAGGTCGAGGGCCTGGTCGCCATCAACAAGTCACCGAGCGTGCTGTCCGGCCGGGTGTCCTATGTGCTCGGACTGGAGGGCCCGGCGATCACGATCGACACGGCCTGCTCCTCCTCGCTGGTGACCCTGCATCTGGCGGTGCAGGCACTGCGACGCGGCGAGTGCGACCTGGCGCTGGCCGGCGGCGTGACGGTGATGTCCGCCCCGCTGGTGTTCCTGGAGTTCTCCCGGCAGCGGGGGATGGCCCCGGACAGCCTGTGCAAGCCGTTCGCCGCGGCCGCCGACGGCACCTCATGGTCGGAGGGCGCCGGGGTGCTCGTGGTGGAGCGGCTGGCCGACGCGCGCCGCCTCGGCCACCCGATCCTGGCCGTGGTGCGCGGCACCGCGGTGAACCAGGACGGCGCGTCCAACGGCCTGACCGCGCCGAACGGCCCGGCACAGCAGCGGGTCATCCGGGCGGCGCTGGCCGACGCCGACCTGTCCCCGCAGGACGTCGACGCGGTCGAGGCGCACGGCACCGGAACCATGCTGGGCGACCCGATCGAGGCCCAGGCGATCCTGGCCACCTACGGCCAGGGCCGGCCGGCCGACCAGCCCCTCTGGCTGGGTTCGGTCAAGTCCAACATCGGTCACACCCAGGCCGCCGCCGGAGTGACCGGCGTGATCAAGATCGTGCAGGCGATGCGGCACGGCGAACTGCCCGCGACGCGGAACGTGGACGCGCCGACCCCGAAGGTGGACTGGTCCACCGGCGCCGTCGAACTGATCACCGAGCCGACCCGGTGGCCGGACACCGGCCGGCCGCGGCGGGCCGGGGTGTCCTCGTTCGGCATCGGCGGCACCAACGCGCACGTGGTCCTCGAACACGTCCCGGAAGGGTCGGGTTCCCCGGCCCGAACCGACGAACCGACCACGCCGTTGGCCCCCTGGGTGATCTCCGGCCGCTCCGAGCAGGCGCTGGCGGCGCAGGCCGCCCGGCTGCGCGAGTTCGTCGCGGACCACCCGGAACTTCGCCTCGTGGACGTGGGTTTCTCGCTGGCCACCACGCGGGCCCAACTGGAACACCGCGCGGTGCTCACCGCGCCGGACCGGGACGGCCTGCTGCACGGTCTGGACGTCCTCGCCGGCGGTGAGTCGGCCGCCGACGCGGTGCGCGGCATGACCTGCCCCGGCCGGCTGGCGGTGCTGTTCACCGGCCAGGGGTCACAGCGGCTCGGCATGGGCCGGCAGCTCTACGACCGGTTCCCGGTCTTCCGCGCCGCGTTCGACGCCGTGTGCGCGGAGCTCGACACCCGGATCGACCGGCCGCTGCGCGACCTGGTCTTCGCCGCCGAGGACTCGGATTCGGCACTGGACATGACCGGCTACGCCCAGCCCGCCCTGTTCGCGATCGAGGTGGCGCTGTTCCGGCTGCTGGAGTCCTGGGGCGTCCGCCCGGACTTCGTTGCCGGCCACTCGATCGGTGAGCTGAGCGCGGCGCACGTCGCGGGCGTGTGGTCGCTGTCCGATGCGTGCGAGGTGGTGGCGGCGCGCGGCCGGCTGATGCAGGCCCTGCCGGCCGGTGGCGCGATGCTCGCGGTGCAGGCGACCGAGGCCGAGGTGATCGAAACGTTGGCCGGCAAGGAAAGCCGGGTGAGCGTGGCCGCGATCAACGGGCCCGCGTCGGTCGTGCTGTCCGGCGACGAGGACGTGATCGGTGAGCTGGCGGCGATCTGGCAGGACCGCGGCCGCAAGGTCAAGCGGCTGCGGGTGTCGCACGCGTTCCACTCGCCCCTGATGGACGACATGCTCGACGACTTCGCCGCAGTGCTGGAGCGGGTCGACTACGGCCAACCGGCGATCCCCGTGGTGTCCAACCTCACCGGCAAGCTCGCCCAGGTCGAGGAGCTGCGGGATCCCGGCTACTGGGTGCGGCACGTGCGGGGGACCGTCCGGTTCGCCGACGCGGTCGTCCTGCTGCGCGGGGAAGGCGTGGCCACCTTCGTCGAGCTCGGTCCGGACGGGGTGCTCTGCGGCATGGGCGCGGAGAGCCTGTCCGACGGCGACGACGCGGTGTTCGTCCCGGCGCTGCGCAAGGATCGCGACGAGCCGCAGACCGTGACCGCCGCGCTGGCCCGGCTGCACGTGCGCGGCGTGCCGATCGGCTGGGACTCCGTGTTCGCCGGCTCCGGCGCCGAACTGGTGGCCCTGCCGACCTATGCCTTCCAGCGCCAGACCTACTGGCTGCCCGGCGGTGCCGACGGGGGCGACGCGACCGGCCTCGGCCAGCTCGCCGCGAGCCACCCGCTGCTCGGCGCGGCGGTGGAGCTTCCGGACACCGACGGCTACCTGTTCACCGGACGCCTGGCGCTGCAGTCCCATCCGTGGCTGGCCGACCACGCCGTCAAGGGCAACGTGCTGGTGCCGGGCACCGCGATGGTCGAACTGGCCATGCGGGCCGGCGACCAGGTCGGCTGCGACCGGGTGGACGAGCTGACCCTGCACGCGCCGCTGGTGCTCGCCGAGCGGGGCGGGGTCCGGATCCAGGTCGTCGTGGGCGGCGCCGACGACGACGGCAACCGGTCGGTGACGCTGTTCTCCCGCGCGGAGTCCGCCTCGGCCGAGGACCCGTGGACCCGGCATGCCAGCGGGGTGGTCAACGCCGCCCGGCCGGCGCCGGCGATGGACCTGGGCACCTGGCCGCCCGCCGGCGCGGAGCCGGTGCCCGTCGACGACGTCTATCCCGACATGGCCGCCATCGGTCTGGGCTACGGCCCGGTGTTCCAGGGTGTGCGGCAGGCGTGGCGGCGCGGCGAGGAGATCTTCACCGAGGTGTCGCTGCCGGAGTCGGCCGAGGCCGACGCGGCCCGGTTCGGGGTGCACCCGGCGCTGCTGGACGCCGCGCTGCACGGGATCCTGCTCGCCGGTGCGGACAGCTCGGCCGAACGCCAGGCCCGGTTGCCGTTCGCCTGGTCCGGCGTGTCGTTGCACGCCACCGGTGCGACCTCGGTGCGGGTGCGCCTGGCGCCGACCGGCGAGGACGCGGTGACGGTCTCGGTCGCGGACACCACCGGCGCCCCGGTGGTCTCGGTCGAGTCGCTGGTCACCCGTCCCATCGCCGGCGACCTGGGCGGTGCGGGCGCCCGGGACGAGCAGCGGTGGCTGTTCGCCCTGGACTGGGTTCCCGCGCCGGAACCGGCCGCGCGGCCGGCCCGGTGGGCGGTGCTCGGCGCGGACGACCTCGGCATCGAGGACGCGGCCCGGTTCGACGGCCCGGCCGCGCTGGTGTCCGGTGTGGACGGTGCGACGCCCGACGTGGTGCTGTACGCCGCACCGGCCTCCGGTGCCGTGGTGCACGACGTGCTCGGCGTGGTGCAGGAATGGCTGGCCGCCGAGGCGCTGGAGTCCTGCCCGCTGGTGGTGGTCACCCGGCAGGCCGTGGCCGCGGGGATCGACGAGGACGTGCCGAACCTGGCCCAGGCCCCGGTGTGGGGGCTGCTGCGGTCGGTGCAGGCGGAGCATCCGGACCGGTTCGTCGTGGTGGACGCCGACGCCGGCGGTGACGTGAGCGACGCGGTCGCGGTCGCCCTGGGTGGCGAGCCACAGGTCGCCGTGCGGGGTGGCCAGGTGCTCGTGCCCCGGCTGGGCCGGGTGGGCGCGGACGGCGAGTTGGTTCCCCCGGTGGGAGAGCCCGCGTGGCGGCTGGACGGCCGCAACAAGGGCACCCTGGACCGGATCGAGCTGGTCGCCTGCCCGCAGGTGCTCGAACCGCTGGCGGAGGGCCAGGTCCGGATCCAGGTTCGGGCCGCCGGGCTGAACTTCCGGGATCCGCTGATCGCGCTCGGCGTGATCGAGGGTCCCGAGGTGCAGCGCGGCGAGGGCTCGGGCGTGGTGCTGGAGGTCGGCCCGGGCGTGACCGGTCTGGCCGCGGGCGACCACGTTTTCGGCTTCATCAACGGGTCGTTCGGCTCGGTGGCCGTTGCCGGCCACCAGGTGCTGCGGCGCAAGCTGCCCGAGTGGTCGTTCGAGCAGGCGGCCTCGGTGCCCATCACGTTCCTGACCGCCTGGTACGGCCTGCACGAACTGGCCAAGGTCGGTCCGGGTGACGTGGTGCTGGTGCACGCGGCCGCGGGCGGTGTGGGGATCGCGGCGGTGCAGTTGGCCCGGCATCTGGGTGCGGAGGTGTTCGGCACGGCCAGTCCGGGCAAGTGGGACACGTTGCGGGCGTTGGGTTTGGACGACGACCACATCGCCTCGTCGCGAACCATCGAGTTCGAGCAGCGGTTCCTGGAGACGACCGGCGGTCGCGGTGTCGACGTCGTGCTGGACAGCCTGTCCGGTGAGTTCGTCGACGCGTCGCTGCGGTTGATGCCGCGCGGCGGCCGGTTCCTGGAGATCGGCAAGACCGACATCCGGGACGCCGACTGGGTCGCGCAGGCTCATCCCGGAGTGCGGTACCAGGCGTTCGACCTCGACGAGGCGGGCCAGCAGCGGCTCGGCGAGATGCTCGACGAACTGCTCGTCCTGTTCGGCAGCGGGGCGGTGACGCTCTCGCCGATCACCACGTGGCAGATCACGCGGTCGGTGGACGCGTTCCGGTGCCTGAGCCAGGCCAAGCAGGTCGGCAAGATCGTGCTGACGCTGCCGCGACCGCTCGACCCCGACGGTGCGGTCCTGGTGACCGGCGGCACCGGCGTGCTGGGCGCGTTGCTGGCCCGGCACCTGGTGACCGGGCACGGGGTGCGGCACCTGGTGTTGACCAGTCGCCGCGGTCCGGCCGCCGAGGGCGCCGCCGAGTTGCGCGACGAGCTGACCGCGCTGGGCGCGCAGGTGACCATCGCCGCGTGCGACGCGGCGGACCGGTCCGCGCTGGCGGGACTGCTGGACGGCCTGGCGGTGCCGCTGACCGGAGTGGTGCACGCCGCAGGCGTGATCGACGACACCACCGTGGAGTCGTTGACCGCGCGGCATCTGGACGCGGTGCTGGGACCGAAGGTGGACGCGGCGATCAACCTGCATGAGCTGACCCGGGACATGGATCTGGCGATGTTCGTGATGTTCTCCTCCGCCGCCGGCATCCTCGGTTCGGCCGGGCAGGCCAACTACGCCGCGGCCAACGCCACGCTGGACGCCCTGGCCCAGCACCGCCGGGCCCAGGGCCTGCCGGCCACCGCGCTGGCGTGGGGCCTGTGGGGCGAGGCCAGCGGCATGACCGCGCACCTCGACGACACCGACCTGGCCCGGATGAGCCGGGGCGGTATCCAGCCACTGACCACGGTGGAGGGTATGGCCCTGTTCGACACGGCCACCCGGCTGGACCGGGCGTCGGTGGTGCCGATCAAGCTCGACGTCTCCGCGCTGCAGGCCCAGGCCCGGTCCTCGGCCGTGCCCGCGATGCTGCACGGCCTGGTGCGCACCCGCCGCACC
>NZ_DASTBH010000411.1:0-2321 GCF_035712165.1 Actinophytocola sp.
TCGGTGTCGTTGTGGTGGTTGTCGTTGTTGTCGTGGTTGGTGGGGTGGTGGTGGTCGTCGTTGGGGGCACCGTGGTCGAGCTGGTCGGCACAGTCGTGGACGGCTGGGATGACTCGGTGGTCGTGCTCGTGGGCGGGAGCGACGTGAACGTGGTGCGACCGGTGGAGGAGACCGGCGGAATGGTTTCTCCGGTGCCGAGTTCGATGATCAGGTTTATCAGGTCCCGGCACTCCGATGGCGCGCTCTCGTAGGACTGCACCCCGGCGCACTCACCGGTGACGAACAGTTCCAGCAGGGCGGGCAAACCACCGGGATAGTCATGGGCCACGGAGTTGAGCCCGGCGATGGTCTCCTCGACCGTCGGCACCCGCAGTGGGCTTGCCGAGGCCGCCGAGTTGAGCCCGGACACGTGCAGCACCATGGCGGCGACCAGCGCGGACGTCGCGGTGACACTGATTGTCGCCACGAACCTGGGATTTCTGCGGGCGCGCGAGAAGGCAAAGCGGGACACCAGCAACTCCTCGTTATTACGATGAGAATCGGTTCAACCGCGCCGGAGGCGCCCGCCCGAGCCCCTTCAACGGCCTTCCCACGGTACCGACGGGTATGGCCGGGAGAAATCGGCCAGTCGGCCCAAACCACCATGCTGCGTCCGGGGTCGCATCACCGTCTACTGTGGACAATGGAGCTGGCCGGCGGCGCGGCGGCGCGGGGGGTGGGCGGGCGGTGGTCGAGTACGTGCGGGAGCAGGCGGTCGAGCCAGCGCGGGAGCCACCAGTTCCAGCGGCCGAGGAGGACCATGGTGGCGGGCACGAGCAGGCAGCGGACGATGGTGGCGTCGACGACGATGGCGGTGGCCAGGCCCAGTCCGAAGATCTTCACGGTGGGGTTGTCCACCAGGATGAAGCTGGCGAAGACGCACACCATGATCAGGGCGGCGGAGGTGATCACGCCTCCGGTCTCGGCGAGGCCGCGACGGACGGCAACGAGGTTGTCCCCGGTGCGGATCCAGTGTTCCCGCATCGCCGAGAGCAGGAACACCTCGTAGTCCATGGACAGTCCGAACAGGACGGCGAAGAGCACCATGGGCACGTAGCTGTCGATCGGCACCGGCCCGTCGAGACCGAGCAGGCCCGCTCCCCAGCCCCACTGGAACACCGCCGTCACCACACCGTAGGCGGCGCACACCGACACGATGTTCATCAGCGCCGCCTTGACCGGCAGCAGCACCGACCGGAACGCCAGCAGCAACAGCGCGCACGCCACGCCGATGACAGCCAGGATGAGCCACGGCAACCGGCTGGTGATGCGGTTCGCCAGGTCGATGCGGGTGGCGGTGCCGCCACCGACGTGAGCTTCGCCGAACCGCGGCAACACCTCCGTGCGCAGCCGGGCGACGAGGTCGCTGGTGGTGGGGTCGGACGGCGCCGTGGTCGGGACCACCCGCAGCGACACCGCTCCGGAGGGCAGCGCGCGCGGCGGCGACACCGACGCGACGCCCCTGGTCCCGCGCAACGTGTCCGTCGCGGCCCGCGCCTGGGCCGGGTCGGTCAGCACCACGCTGAGCGGACCGTTCTCGCCAGGCCCCCACGCCGCCGCGGTGGCCTTGTAGTGCAGCACGGTCTGCTGGTCCGTGCCGCGGTCGCCGGCGTCGGACTGCCCGAGCCGCAACGCGAGCGCCGGCGCGCCGAGACCGAGCAGCACGGCCGTGCTGGCGATGACGACCAGCACGGGACGGCGGGCCGACCAGGACGCGAACCGGCCCCACACACTCCCGTCCAGGGCCTCGTCGGCGGCGGCCGCCGGACGGCCACGACCGAGCCGCTCGCCCGCCATGGCAAGCACCGCGGGAGTCAGCGTGATGGCGGAGATCACCGCGCCGGCGACCAGCAACGCGCTGCTCCAGCCCAGCCAGGACACGAAATCGACGCCGGTCAGCATCAACCCGCTGATCGCCACGACCACGGTGGCGCCGGCGAACACCACCGCCGCGGGGGCCGACCGCGCGGTGCCGGCCACCGCCGCCGGCACGGGTAACCCGGTGGCGAGCAGCCTGCGTTGTTTGCTGACCAGGAACAGCGTGTAGTCGACCCCGACCCCGAGCCCGATCATCGCGGCGAGCGTCGGCGCGACGTCGGGAATGCTCACGGCGCTCTTGAGCATGTCCAGCCCGGCCAACCCACCGACGACCACGAGCACCGCCGTGACGACCGGAAGCAACGCCGCGACGGCCGAGCCGAACGCCAGCAGCAACACCACCAGCGCGGCGATGATGCCGATGATCTCGCTGGGCCGGGAGTTCAGCGCGGACAACGTTCGTC
>NZ_DASTBH010000412.1:0-4465 GCF_035712165.1 Actinophytocola sp.
CCGCGAGAACAACCTCAAGGACATCGACGTCTCGTTCCCGCTCGGCTGCTTCGTCGCCGTGACAGGGGTCTCCGGCTCAGGCAAGTCGACGCTGGTCAACGACATCCTCTACACCTCGCTGGCCAAGCAGATCTACAACGCCCGCACCGTGCCGGGCCGGCACCGCCGCATCGAGGGACTCGACAACGTCGACAAGGTCATCCACGTCGACCAGTCGCCGATCGGCCGCACCCCGCGGTCCAACCCGGCCACCTACACCGGCGTCTTCGACCACGTCCGCAAGCTGTTTGCCTCCACGCCGGAGGCGAAGATGCGCGGCTACCTCCAGGGTCGGTTCTCGTTCAACGTCAAGGGCGGACGCTGCGAGGCGTGCTCCGGTGACGGCACGATCAAGATCGAGATGCACTTCCTGCCCGACGTGTACGTGCCGTGCGAGGTGTGCAAGGGCGCCCGCTACAACCGCGACACGCTCGACATCGAGTTCAAGGGCAAGAACATCGCCGAGGTGCTCGACCTGTCGTGCGAGGAGGCGCTGGAGTACTTCGCCAACCAGCCGGCCATCGCCCGCCACATGCAGACGCTGGTCGACGTCGGCCTGGGCTACGTCCGGCTGGGCCAGCCGGCCACCACGCTGTCGGGCGGCGAGGCCCAGCGGGTGAAGCTGGCCTCCGAGCTGGCCAAGCGCTCGACGGGCCACACCATCTACATCCTCGACGAGCCGACCACGGGCCTGCACTTCGAGGACATCCGCAAGCTGCTCGGGGTGATCAACGGCTTGGTGGACAAGGGAAACTCCGTCATCGTGATCGAGCACAACCTGGACGTGATCAAGACCTCGGACTGGGTCATCGACATGGGTCCGGAGGGTGGTTCCGGCGGCGGCCTGGTGATCGCGGAGGGCACTCCCGAACAGGTCGCCGACCTGACCGAGAGCTACACCGGCGAGTTCCTGCGCACCGTGCTCGGCGAGGCGACGGCCGCCGCGGCCGGCTGAGCACCCCGTGCAGGAATGGCGGAACACCACCCACGACTGGGCCGTGCAGGTGGATGGTGACCACCTCACCCGGATTCGGCGGTGTCCGGCGGAGTTCGCGCCCGGCGGGGTCGCACACCTGATCCTGGAGGTGCTCGCCTACCCGGCCGACGAAGCAGCGGACGGCGCGGGTGGCCGGTGCACGCTCACCCTGCACCCCGACGGTTCGGTGAGCGTCGCCGACAACGGACGCGGCACCGACACCCGGATGGACGCCCAGGGCCGGCCGGTCCGCAAGCCCATCATGGCGACCCGCGACCTGCGGTTCTTCGAGCATCCCGACCCGCCGGCGCTGCCGGACGGCCATCCACGCCGGGGCATCTCGGTGGTGGCGGCGCTGAGCGAGTGGCTGGAGCACACCAACCGGCGGCACGACGGCTGCTGGACCCAGCGCTACGAGCACGGGGTGCCGGTCACCGGCCTGATCCCGGTCGACGGCGACGGCACGACCGGGACGACCGTGCGGTTCCGGCCCAACCGGGAGGTCCGCGCGCTGGGGGCCCCGGCCACCGGCCTGGTCGGGTCCTGGCCGCGGCTGGCGGTGACGGTCGAGGACCTGCGTCAGGCCGCGAACTCGTAGGTGAGGCCGGTCAGCCGCTCGGACAGGTCCCAGAGCCGGCGGGCGGTCTCCTCATCCCGGGACGCGGCGCTGGAGCTGACGATCTTCGGGTGGCCGCGCATCTCGAACAACCGGTCCGGGCCCACATAGCTGCCGGTCGGCAGGTCCTCGACGGCCGCGTAGAGCGTGGGCAGCGCACCCTGGGTGGCGTTCTGGGCGAGCAGGTTGCCCAGAGCCATGATCCGGTCCTGGAAGCTCTCGGTGTGCGACTGCAGGTTGGTGGCGGCATAACCGGGGTGTGCGGCGATCGCCCGCACCGGTGAGCCCGCGGCGGTCAGCCGGCGCGCCAACTCGTAGGTGAAAAGCAGGTTGGCCAGCTTCGACTGGCCGTAGGCGCCCCACCGCTGGTACTTGCCGCGTTCCCAGTTCGGGTCGTCCAGCCGGATCCGGCCGGCCCGGTGCGCGCTGCTGGCGACCGTCACCACGCGATCCCGCAGCCGGTCGAGCAGCAGCCCGGTCAACGCGAAGTGACCGAGGTGGTTGGTGCCGAACTGCATCTCGAAGCCGTCGGCGGTGCGGCGCAGCGGCACCGCCATCACCCCGGCGTTGTTGATCAGGATGTCCAGCGGCTCGGTGATGGTGCCGGCGAAGGACCGCACCGAGGACAGGTCGGCGAGATCGAGCGTGCGCACCTCGACCTTGCCCGGCATGGCCGCCGCGGCCGCCGCGCCCTTCTCGGTGTTGCGGCACGCGATGATCACCCGCGCACCGGCCCGGGCCAGCGCACCGGCCGCCACCGCACCGATCCCGCTGTTGGCTCCGGTCACCACGACCGTTCGGCCGGTCTGGTCCGGGATGTCGGTCACCGCCCATTTCGCCATGCGGCACAGCGTAGGGGCTCGATCAACAGCGGGAGTTACCGATCGGTGATCTCGGCCGGACAACCGCGCCGGCCCACCAGGCGACCTGTGCATGAATGCACGACCACTGGGAGGCGCTATGGAGAAGATGACTTTGCCGGGGGTGCGGGCCGAACCGGGCGGGTCGATCGGTGACCTGTACCGCGAGCAGCGACTGGGTCTGGTGCGGCTCGCCGTACTGCTGCTCGGTGATAAGCAGGCCGCCGAGGACGCGGTGCAGGACGTGTTCGCGTCGCTGTGGTCCCGCCGGTTTCACCCGGATCGGGATGCGTACCTGCGGGTGGCGGTGGTGAACAGATGCCGCTCGCACCTGCGCCACCGGGTGCGGGCCAGAAACCGGCACACGCCCGGCGACGTTCCCGGACCGGCTCCGGACGAGCGGCTGGCCCTGGCCGAGGAACACCGGCAGATGCTCGCCGCGATCGACCGCCTGCCCGGCCGCCAGCGCGAGGTGGTGGTGCTGCGCTACTACGCCGAGCTGTCCCTGACCGAGATCGCCGCCACGCTCGGGATCCGAACCGGAACCGTCAAGTCCACCGCCGCTCGCGCGCTGACCGCGCTGCGCCGCTTTCTTGAGGAGGAGAACTGATGAACGACATCGAGCAGCGGATCGGCGAGTCGTTGCGGGCCCGGGCGGCGCTGGTGACCGAGGACTCGCTGCGGGTTCCGGTCCCGGCGCCGGCCCGGCCCACCCGCCGATACTGGCCGGCCCTTGCCGCGGCCGGGTTCGTCGTGCTGGCCGCGGCCGGGATCGGCCTGTCCCTCGGAAGTCCGGACGCCACCGTCGCGCCCCCCGCGACCTCGTCGGCCACCCCGCCGCCGAGCAGCAGCAGCGCGCCGACGACCACGTCGACCACGACCTCGGCGCCGGCAACGTCGACGCAGCCCCAGACGGCGCCCCCGACGACGCCGGTCATCTGCGGTCGTGCGCCCTGCAAGGTGGTGCAGACCGTCCGGCTCGGCCCCGACGTCATCGAGCTGCTGGCGGCGCCGAGCACGCTCTACGCACCCCAGCTGGAAGCGCCGGAGATCCGGGTGAACGGGGGCCCGCTCCTGAAGAACAAGCCCAAGCACGACGCCTTCGTCGACAACGGGTCGCTGCGGTGCAGCACCGTCGCGGGGCGCTCGGTGTGCCTGCTGCACACCTGGTACCTGGGCGACTCGGACACCAGCTACGGCCTCGTCAAGGACGGTTCCGGCTGGCGTTACACGGGTGCCGCCTTCCCCACGCCGTACGGCAACTTCGCCATCGACGTCCGGGACCTCGGCGGGGACCGCAAGCTCGAGGTGGTCGCGGTCGAGCAACAGACGTTCAGTGGGCCCGGCGAGGGGATGTTCACGGCGACGGTCTGGCGCTGGGACGGTACCCGGATCGGCTGCTCACCCCGGGTGGCCGCGAAGGAACAGCTTCCCGGCTGGCCCAAGGTGGCGCCCGACCCGGCCACCCTGGACAACGCGAACTGCGTCTCGGGGTGAAAGTTTCTTGAACCCGATTGAACCGGTCCGCGCGACGGCTCGTGTGGAGGGGTGACGCACCAGACCAACCCCGGGCAGGAGGCCGAACCGGTGACCCGCACCCGAGGCCCGGTCGTCGCCGCGGCGACGACCGGCCTGATGGCCCTCGCGGCGTGTGCCCAGCACGACGGCACGCCGGTGAGCGACCTCGGGACGCGGTTGGCCGTGGCCGAGCGGGGTCAGCTGGGGCCGGTGGTCACCGACCAGGACGGGCACACGCTGTACCGGTCCGACCGGGACCGCGCCGACCCGTCGGCGGCCACCTGTGTGGACGCCTGCGCGCGGCTCTGGCTGCCGATGATCGTCTCCGATGCCGGAGCGGTCGGGTTGACCGGGGTGAGCAAGACCCTGGTCGGCACGGTGCGGCGCACCGACGGCGGCAACCAGCTCACGCTGAACGGGTGGCCGCTGTACCACTTCGCCGAGGACGTCAGACCC
>NZ_DASTBH010000413.1:0-21014 GCF_035712165.1 Actinophytocola sp.
GGGCCCAGCCAGTAGATCAGCAGGCCGCCGATCGGTGCGCCGAGCATCTGGGTGCCCCGGGTGAGGGTCTCGTACAACGAGGTCATCCGGACCACCGGTGTGCCGGCCTGCCGGGCCATCGGCGCGAGCAGCACGTGCTTGGCGCGGTCGCCCACGCCGCGCAGCCCACCGACGACAGCGGCGAGTGCCAGCAGCGCGACATATCCGATCCCGGGCACGGCCGCGATCACCGCGATGGCGAGCGCACTGCCCAGGTCGGTCACGATCGAGGTGCGGCGCAGGCCGAACCGGTCGGCCAGCGGCGCGGCGAACACGCCGGAAGCCAGGTACGGCAACAGTTCCGCCCCGGCCACCAGGCCCAGCTTGACCGCGCTGCCGGTGGTCTCCAGCACCAGCCAGGGCAGCACGATCGCGGTGATCCAGTTACCCAGAGCCGAGATGACGTCCGCCGCCATCAGGGCGACGAGACCGGCGCGCCGGTTCACCCCGGTGCGCCGACGGCCGTGTCTCCCCGTTGTGGGACCAGGGTCTGCGCGGCAAATGTCAATGTCTGATCGCCCTTGCGAGGGGCTTCGCGGTCCCCGTATTCGGCAAACAGCTCCAGGGCGCGCAATACGTAATTGGCGCCACTGGGTAACACGGAATCCACTGCCTACTCCCACGTTCGATCGGTCTTGGGACTCTAACCGGTAATGTGTCGTATGACCACCGGTCGCTGTTCGCGATCGGCTGGATGCGATGGGTGACCGGCGACGCGCGGAGGCGGGCGAAATGGCGGGGCAGTTTTCCGAACGGTTCTCGGTGCGCGCGTACGAGTTGGACAGCAACGGACACGTGAACGGTGTTGTTTACCTGCAATACGCCGAGCATTCGCGTTGGCAACTGATGCGGGCGGCCGGTGCGGACCTCGAGCGGCTGCGGTCGACGGGCATCGGTCCGGTCTTCCTGGAGACCGTCATTCGTTACCACAGCGAGCTCTTCTACGGCGACACGGTCGACGTGTCCTGTGAAATCACCTGGGGTTCGGGCAAAACTTTCCGGGTTCCGCAGGAGGTCCGGCGCACCGACGGCGAGCTGGTCGCGGAGATCTCCAGCATCGGTGGCCTGCTCGACCTGGAAACGCGCAGACTTGTCGACGAACCCGCGGAACGGTATCGGGCGATCGCGACCGCACCGGAGGTCCTGGGGCTCTGACGGAAATTGAAATAGCCCAGCGCAACCGAGGGAATGCGGTGCGTTGCCGGTCGTGGAGCAATCCCGTTGCGCCGATTGGAGTCAGTTTCCCAGGATGATTGACGGCTTGTTGGGCCCGTACTAGCGTTCGCGCACAAGCTTTGGTGACCGGGGGTAGCTCATCCCCCGGTCCTTTTTTCGGGAGGTCCATTTTCCATGAAGACGCCAAGAAAATGGCGTTCGGTTGGCGCAGCCGTTCTGTTGGCAGTCACGCTGCCCGCGGTGGTCTCCACCGGAAGCACGGCGGCGCCGGGCGACGGGTCCGACTTCAACCGGTCCCGGGAATGGGTCGGCACCTGGGCGGCCGCGGTCACCGGCGCCGAGCCGACCGGATCCGCTCGCAACGGGTTCAACAACCAGACCGTGCGCATGATCGTGCACGTGTCCGTGGGCGGCGAGAAGGTCCGGGTCCGGCTGAGCCACGTCTTCGGTGAGGCGACCGCCACGATCGGCCACGCCACCGTGGCGAAGCCGAACACGGCCACTCCCGAGCTGAACGACATCGACCCGGCCACGCTGCGCGACCTGACCTTCAACGGCCGGCAGTCCACCACCATGCTCAGGGGCCAGGAACTGCTCAGCGATCCGGTGAACCTGCGCGTCGCCGACCTGTCCGACCTCGTGGTCACGGTGTACTTCCCGGTGCCCAGCGGACCGGTGAGCTGGCACGCGACCTCCCAGCAGAACAGCTTCGCCGGCGCCGGTGACCTGAGCACCGCCGCCACCGGAGCCGGGTTCACCACCACCCGGACCTGTTGCTGGTACGCGCTTTCCGGCGTCGACGTGCTGCGGCACCGGCCCGATGGCTCGATCGTGGTGGTCGGCGACTCGCTCGGCGACGCCAACGGCAGCACCCTCAACGCCAACAAGCGCTGGCCCGACCTGCTGGCCAAGCGGCTGGTCGAGGCGCGGCACGGCAACGACGCCCCCGGCGTGCTCAACGCCAGCCTGTCCGGCAACCGGCTCAACCACGAGGGTCCCGAACCCGGCGCGGGCGGCTTCCCCGGTTTCGTGCAACTCGGCACGAACGCGGGCGCCCGGCTCAACGAGGACGTCTTCCCGCAGACCGGTGTCCGCACGGTGCTGTTCGACCTCGGCATCAACGACATCTGGATGACCGGTGACTCGGCCGACGCGATCATCGACGCGATCCGCAAGGTCGGCACGCAGGTCAAGGAACGCGGGCTGCGGTTCATCCCGGCCACCCTCGGCCCGTTCGAGGGCTTCGCGGTCACACCCGGCGCACCGGCCGGGGAGTGGACACCGGAGAAGGAAGCCACCCGCAACGCGGTCAACCAGTTCCTGCGCACCACGCACGAGTTCGACGGTCTGATCGACTTCGACGCCGTGCTGCGCGACCCGGCCGCGCCGAGCAAGCTGCGGGCCGAGTTCGACTTCGGCGACCACATCCACCCCAATGATGCCGGCAACCAGGCCATGGCCGACGCCATCCCGCTGCGCCTGGTGAGTTAGGTTCCGAGGGGGGTGATCCCGGCGGGTGCGCGGCGCACCCGCCGGGATCCCGCGTCGTCGAAGGGACTCTCATGCCGTTCGATCCACAGGTGCGCGCGTTGCGGGAGAAGGCGATCGCCGCCGGCACCCCGCCGCTGTACACCCTGACGGTCGACCAGGCCCGGGCGGCGGACCTGGCCGCGATCAAGGCCGCCGGCGGCACCGGAGAGCCGGTGCACGAGGTGATCGACCGGAGGATTCCCGGCCCGGACGGGGAACTGCCCATCCGGATCTACCGGCCGTGCGACACCGCCGAGGCGATGCCGACCCTGGTCTACTTCTTCGGCGGCGGCTGGACCCTGGGCAGCATCGAGACCTCCGACGCGATCTGCCGGATCCTGGCCAACCTGGTGCCCTGTCAGGTGATCACCGTCGGCTACCGGCTGGCACCGGAACACCGGTTCCCGGCCGCGGTGTCCGACTGCTACGCCGCGACCCGCTGGATCACGCGCAACGCCGGGGAGGTCGGCGCCGACCCGGACCGGATCGCGGTCGGCGGGGACAGCGCGGGCGGCAACCTCGCCGCCGCCGTCACCCTGCTCGCCCGCCGGGACACCGAGGCGCCGCTGGTCGCCCAGGTGCTGGTCTACCCGAACACCGACTATCGCGGCGAGACCCCGTCCATGCGGGAGAACGACGATCCGGCGCTGTTCAACCGCCGGTCCGTGGCGTGGTACTGGAAGAACTATCTGTCCACTCCGGACGACGGCCGCGACCCGCTGGTGTCCCCGCTGCTCGCCGACGACCACAGCGGCCTGCCGCCCGCGCTGGTGATCACCGCGGAGTACGACCCGCTGCGCGACGAGGGCGAGCGGTACGCCGAGCGGCTGCGTGCCGCCGGCGTCCCGGTCGAGGCGACCCGCTACGAAGGCATGATCCACGGCTTCTACGCGATGGCCGCCAGCCTGGACGCCGCCCGCGTCGCGCACACCCAGACCGCCGCGTTCCTGCGCTCCCGCTTTAGGCTGTAGGGCGTGTCCCGCCGTGAGCTTGGCCGCAGGGAGCTCGCCGGCTACGACCGTGGTCCCGGTGCCACGACCCGGGCGACGGCCCGCGCGATCGCGAAGGTCGACGACGCCGAGGCCGTGGTGCTCGTGGAGGGCATCAGCGACCAGATCGCACTGGAGACGGCCGCCGTGGGCCGCGGCCGGGATCTCGACGCGGAACGGATCGTGGTCCTGCCGATCGGCGGGGCGCACGCGATCCGCCGCATCCTGACCGGATTGGACCCGCTGGGCACCCGGTTGCGACTCGCCGGGCTCTACGACGTCCGGGAGGAGGAGGTGTTCCGGCGCGGCCTGGCCGCGCTCGAGATCGGCTCCCCGGGCTCCCGTGCCGACCTTGAGCAGCTCGGGTTCTACCGCTGTGTCAACGATCTGGAGGAGGAGTTGATCCGCGCGGTCGGCGCCGCGGGGACCGAGGCCCTCTTCGACGCCCACCGCGATCTCAGGTCGTTCCGGTCGTTCCAGAGCCAGCCCGCGTGGCGCGGCCGCCCGCCCGAGGCACAGCTCTACCGGTTCGTGCGCAGCAGTTCGGTCCGCAACCTGCGCTACGCCCGGCTGCTCGTCGAGGCGGCACTCGACCGGGACGTCCTGCCCCGGCCGCTCGACGCGGTGCTCGCCGCCGTGTGAAGGCTCACCCGCGACGGGTGATCGGTTCCGGCCGCCGATGGCCAGAATCGGACGGTATGGCCGACGGCGAATCGAAAGACAGCGAGACCGGCAGGGGCCCGGCGGCGCGGTACCGCACCGGTCGCGTCGAGGCGTTCAGCGACGGGGTGCTGGCCATCGTGATCACGGTGCTGGTGCTCGAACTGGAGGTCCCGCACAGCGAGGACCGGCCGGTGTGGCCGGTGCTGCTCGAGAACTGGCCGTCGTACCTGGCCTACGTGGTGAGCTTCGCGACCATCGGGGCGGTGTGGGTCACGCACACGGTGATCACCGAGTATCTCGACCGGGTCAACTCGCTCTTCCTGCGGTTGAACCTGCTGCTGCTCATGGTGGTGTCGTTCCTGCCGTATCCCACCCGGCTGCTGGCCGAGTACGTCGGCGAGCCCGGCGAGCGGATCGTTGCGGTGATCTACGGCGGCAACCTGCTGTTGACGTCGGTGCTGCTGTCCGTGCTGTGGCGCTACGCCGTGCACGCCGGCCTGGTGCACCCGGACTTCGCCGACACCGACGTGCGCACCCTCACCACCCACCTCACCCCCGGGGTGGCCAGCTACCTGGTGATGATCGGCCTCGGGCTGTTCCTCCCGGTCTTCGCCGTGCTCGGCTACCTGCTCATCGCCATCTACATCATGGTTCCGGTCGCCGCGATCTGGCACCGCCGCCGGGGCCTCAGCGCTCGGTGACCCGGCCCGCGGTGAGGTGGACGTGCCGGGTGGTGTGCACCGCCGCGAGCATCCGGCGGTCGTGCGTGACCAGCAGCAACGTCCCCGGGTAGCCGGCGAGCGCGGCCTCCAGCTGTTCGATGGCGGGCAGGTCCAGGTGGTTGGTGGGCTCGTCGAGCACCAGCAGGTTCACGCCCCGGGCCTGCAGCAGCGCCAGGGCGGCGCGGGTGCGTTCACCGGGGGACAGGCGCTGCGCCGGGCGCAGCACGTGCGCGGCGGCCAGGCCGAACTTCGCCAGCAGCGTCCGGAGCTCGGCCGGCGGCGTCGCGGGTAGCTCGGCCTCGAACGCGGCCAGCAGGCTCGACTCGCCGGTGAACAGCGCGCGGGCCTGGTCGACCTCGCCGACCCGCACCCCCGGCCCGAGCGCGGCGTGGCCCTCGGCCAGCTCGACCCGGCCGAGCAGCGCGGCCAGCAGGGTGGACTTGCCCGACCCGTTCGCACCGGTGATCGCGACCCGGTCCGCCCAGTCGATCTGCAGGTCGACCGGTCCCAGGGTGAAGGCGTCGCGCCGCACCACCGCCCCGCGCAGCGACGCGACCACCGCGCCGGCCCGGGGCGCCGCCGCGATCTCCATCCGCAGCTGCCATTCCTTGCGCGGCTCCTCGACCACCGCCATGCGTTCGATCAGCCGCTCGGTCTGCCGGGCCTTCGCGGCCTGCTTCTCGGTGGTCTCCACCCGCCGGTTGCGCCCGATCTTGTCGTTGTCGGTCGCCTTGCGGCGGGCGGCGCGCACCCCCTTGTCCATCCAGGCCCGCTGGGTGCGGGCGCGCAGCTCCAGCGCCGACCGGGTGTCGGCGTACTCCTCGTAACGCTCCCGGGCGTGCCGCCGGCCCACCTCCCGCTCCGCCAGGTACGACTCGTAGCCGCCGCCGTACTCGCGCACCTGCTGCTGGGCCAGGTCCAGCTCGAGCACCCCGGTCACCGTCCTGGCCAGGAACTCCCGGTCGTGGCTGACCAGCACGGTGGCCGCGCGCAGGCCGGTGACGAACGCCTCCAGCCGCTCCAGGCCGTCCAGGTCCAGATCGTTGGTCGGCTCGTCGAGCAGGAAGATGTCGTAGCGGCTGAGCAGCAGCGCGGCCAGTCCCGCGCGGGCGGCCTGGCCACCGGACAGCGCGGTCATGGCCGCGTCCAGCCCGGCGGTGAGCCCGACATCCGCGACCACCGCGGCGGTCCGCTCCTCCAGGTCCGCACCGCCCAGCGCCAGCCAGCGCTCCAGCGCGGTCGCGTAGGACTCGTCGGCGCCCGGCGCGCCGTCGCCGAGCGCGGCGGTGGCCGCGTCCAGCGCCGCCTGCGCGGCCGTGAACCCGGTGCGGCGGCCGAGGAACGCCCGCACGCTCTCGCCCGGGCGGCGGTCCGGCTCCTGCGGCAGGTGACCCACGGTCGCCGACGGCGGGCTGTACCGGACCGTGCCGTGTTCCGGCGGGACGAGCCCGCCGAGCACCCGCAGCAGGGTCGACTTGCCGGCCCCGTTCACCCCGACCAGCCCGATCACGTCGCCCGGCGCCGCCACCAGGTCCAGGCCGGAGAACAGCACCCGGTCCCCGTGCCCGGCGGCCAACCCCTTGGCGACCAGCGTTGCACTCACCCGTCCATCGTCCGCTATGGCAGTCTGGCGCCCGGAGGTGGTCCGATTGCCGAGGTTCCCGGTCCTGCGGCATACGGTGCTGGACTGCACGGACGCCCGCGCCCTCGCCGAGTTCTACCGGCAGCTACTGGGTTTGCGGTACCGGCCCGGCCACGAGACCCCGGACGGCGTGGACGACTGGCTGGTGCTGCGCGACGAGACCGGCCGGTCCCGGCTGGCGTTCCAGCGGGTCGCCGAACTGCCCGAGGCGACCTGGCCGGAGGGCCCGCGTCCGCAGCAACTGCACCTGGACATGACCGTGCCCGACCGCGCCGAGCTCGACCACCAGCACGAACGTGCCATGGCCCTGGGCGCCCGCCTGCTGCGCGACCTCTCCGACGACCCGGAGGAACCGCTGCGCGTCTACGCCGATCCCGCCGGCCACCCGTTCTGTATTTTTGTCGCAGTTCCGTAGGGGGTTCCGTGGCCATCGACTGCCAGCCAACCTCGTCCGCATCTTCGTCTGGGCGGGCTGACCGCATGGTCCTGGTCGGCGTTCTGCTCGCCGAGCCCGGCGACCTCGGCGAGTGGCTCGCCGACGCGGCGGCGTTCGACGCCGCCGGAGCCGACGCGCTGTGGGTCGACTTCGGTCCGGAACCCGCTCTCGACGAACTGGCGCTGGTGGCGGCGCTCGCCGTGGTGACCTTCCGGGCCCGGCTGGTGGTCGCGCTGCCGGACATCCCGGCCCGCACCCGGGACACGATCGCCCGGCTGAGCCAGGGCCGGTTCACCGAGCCCGGCGAGGAGGTCTGGGAGCGCGTGCCGCCGCCCGAGGGCCGGGAGTCCTTCCGGCAGACCCGCGCCGCGGCCGCCGAGCGCGGCGTGACCGGGGTCGTGGTCGCGGCCGGACCGCGCCTGTTGGACATCCTGCGCAACCCCGATGACCCGGGCGAACGGCTCGACCTTCAGATCGCTCAGGGCTGAGGCGTTGCGCCGGACGCCCGGTGAGATCGAGAATGGGTGTGACGGTGCCGTCACGGGGCGTGGAAGGAAGACCGGCGATGGAGCAGGTCACCAGGCGCAGGTTCCTCGGACTGGGTGTTGCCGGCACGGGCGCGGTGGGGCTTTCCGCACTCGGTTTCGATGTCGCGGCCGCCAGCCAGGTCAAGCAGGCGCTCCGGCTCGACGGCACGACGATCAAACACTCGGTCTGCCCGTACTGCGCGGTCGGCTGCTCGATTCTGGCCTACACCAAGCAGTCCGACTCCGGACACACCGAGCTCGTGCAGATCGAGGGCGACCCGGACAGCCCGGTCAACGAGGGCACCCTGTGCCCCAAGGGCGCGAGCTCGCTGCAGCTGGCGATGTCGCGGCGCCGGGTGCCCACCCCGCTCTACCGCGCCCCGGGCCAGACCGACTGGCAGCGGGTGTCCTGGGACTTCACCCTGGACAAGCTGGCCCAGAACATCAAGGCGTCCCGGGACCGCACGTTCGTCACCCAGGACGCCAACGGAAACGTGGTGAACCGCTGCGAAGGCATCGCCTTCGCCGGCGGCGCGGCGTTCAGCTCGGAGGAGGGCTACCTCGCCGCCAAGCTGATGCGTGGTCTTGGGGTGGTCCACCTGGAGCAACAGGCCCGGGTTTGACACGGCCCCACGGTGGTCAGTTTGGCCGCCACGTTTGGCCGGGGAGCCATGACCAACCACTGGCGCGACATCAGGCACGCCGATCTGATCCTGATCAACGGCGCCAACCCGGCCGAGGCACATCCGGTCGGCTTCCGCTGGATGATGCGCGCCAAGCTGGAGCGTGGCGCGAAGATGATCCACACCGATCCGCGGTTCACCCGGACCTCCGCGGTCTCCGACCACCATGTGCGGATCCGCACCGGCACCGACGTCGCCTTCTTCGGCGGGCTGATCAATTACGTGCTGCAGAACGAGCTCTACCACAAGGAGTACGTCGACTGGGCCACCAACGCCGGCCACGTGGTGAGCGCTGACTACGCCTTCACCGACGGTTTGTTCAACGGCTTCAACGCGCAGACCAGCGCCTACAACACCGCAGCCTGGGCGTACGAGACCGACGGCGGCTTCGCCAAGGTGGACCCGGCCAACCCGCGCTCGGTGCTGAACCTGATGCGGGAGCACTACAAGCGCTACACCCCGGAGATGGTCGAGCGGATCACCGGCATCCCGCGCGAGCAGTTCCTCGAGGTGGCCAAGCTGGTCGGCGAGACGGGCCGGCCGGACAAGGTGATGACCATCGTCTACGCGGTCGGCCTGACCCACCACACCACCGGGGTCCAGCTGATCCGCTCGGCGGCGCTGTTGCAGCTACTGCTGGGAAACATGGGCCGGCCCGGCGGCGGCATGAACGCCGAACGCGGCCACGCCAACATCCAGGGCAACACCGACCACGCCATCTCCTGGGAGATCCTGCCCGGCTACCTGCGGATCCCGGCACCGGGGCAGAAGAACCTGGCCGACTACCTGGCCGCGAGCGCCACCAGGAAGCTGCGGCCCAACTCGGTGAACTTCTTCGGGGAGAACTACCGCAAGTTCATGGTGAGCCTGCTCAAGGCCTGGTACGGCGACGCCGCCACACCGGCCAACGAGTTCGCCTTCGACTACCTGCCCAAGCCGGCGGCCAACTCGTCCTGGATCTCCATCTTCGACCAGGCACTGCGCGGCAAGATGGAGGGCCTGATCCTGTCCGGGATGACGGCCACCAGCATCGGGCCGGACTCCAACCAGGTGCTCCAGGCACTGTCCAACCTCAAGTGGCTGTGCGTCATGGATCCGTTCAACACCACCAGCTCGGAGTTCTGGAAAGCGCCCGGCATCGACGCGGCCAGCGTGCAGACCGAGGTCTTCATGCTGCCGGCCACACACTGGATCGAGAAGGACGGGTCGTTCACCAACAGCGGCCGGTGGGTGCAGTGGAAGGAGCAGGTGCTGCCGCCGGAGGGCGAGGCCCGGCACGACCACTGGCTGCTCGCCGAGCTGTTCGACCGGGTCAAGCAGCTCTACGCGCAGCAGGGCGGCAAGTTCCCGGACGCGCTCAAGGCGCTCACCATGCCCTACCGGGACGCGCGCCGGCCGGAGCTGGACGAGATCGCCCAGGAGATCAACGGAAAGAGCCTGACCACCGGCAAGCGGTTGGACACCTTCGCCGCGCTGCTCGACGACGGCACCACCACGGCCGGGGACTGGATCTACACCGGGCACTACCCGGAGACCGGCAACCTCGCCAAACGCCGGGCCGGGATCGCGGATCCGGCCAAGAACGACCCGACCGGCATGGGCTTCTACCCGAACTGGGCGTGGAGCTGGCCGCTCAACCGCCGGGTCATGTACAACCGCGCGTCGGCCGACACGCAGGGCCGGCCGTGGGATCCGAAGCGGGTGGGCATCGCCTGGGACGCCGCCGCCAACAAGTGGGTCGGCGACGTGCCGGACTATCCGGCCACCGCGGCGCCCGGTCCGACCGCCCCGCTGCCGTTCATCATGACCGCCGAGGGCACCGGCCGGTTGTTCAGCAACGGGGTCGCCGACGGGCCGTTCCCGGAGCACTACGAGCCGGTCGAGTCGCCGGTGGACAACCCGTTGCACCCCAACGTGTCGACCACCCCGGCGGCGTTCCGGTACGACGAGAAGGCGGGCCGGGGCAACCGGTTCGGCACCGCGCGGGAGTTCCCGTACGTGGCGACCTCCTACCGGCTCACCGAGCACGAGCACTACGTCACCCAGAACGTCGAGCACCTGGTCCAGCTGCAACCGGAGGCGTTCGTCGAGGTGCCCGCGGAACTGGCCAGGGAGAAGGGAATCGTCAACGGCGACCACGTGCGGGTCTCGTCCAAGCGGGGCAAGCTCGAGGTGCGCGCGGTGGTCACCAGCCGGCTCGGCGCGCTGATGATCGACGGCAAGAAGGTGTACCAGATCGGCATCCCCATCCACTGGGGCTTCGTCGGCATCAACACCGGCCAGCACTGGCTGGCCAACGCGCTCACCCCGTTCGTCGGCGACGCCAGCTCGCGCACGCCGGAGTTCAAGTCGTTCCTGGTCAACCTCGAGAAGATCTGATGGCCACGCCGCGCGTCCGGACCAGCCCGTGGGCCGCCCTCCGCGGGCGGGCGGAACTCCTGCGCGTCCAACACCCCTTCGCCGCCCAGCAGCTCCGGCTCTACCTGGCACTGCTGGACGTGTGGGAGGACGCCTGGTCACGGGCGCGCGACGTGCCACCGGCGGAACTGGCCGGCTGGGCCGCCCGCGAGGTGTTCCCCGCCGTGCTCGCCGCGACCGTCGCGCACGGCCCGAAACCGTTGGCCGACAGCGTGTCCGGCGCCGACGGCGAGGTCGCCGCCCTGCTCGCCGCCTGGCTCGCGGGCGAGGGCCTGGAACCGACGGAGCGCTACCTGGCCCGCGCCACCCTCCGGGGTCCGCTCGCCGCGGTGGACGCCGGGGATGCCTGTGCCGCCGACCCCGCGCCCCGGGGGGACCGGCGCTGCCCGCACTGCGCCGGACCGCCGCAACTGTCGGTCCGGCTGGACAGCGGCGACCCGCTCGTCGCCGGCCGCCGCGAACTGGCCTGCGCGCGCTGCGCGGCACGGTGGGACTACTCCGGCAACGCCTGCGGGTTCTGCGGGGAGACCGGGAAACGCACCATGTTCGCCGAACGGGACGCCGCGCCGCGCGTCGGCCGGGGCACCCCCGCCGGCATGTTCCCGCACCTGCGGGTGGAGGCCTGCGCGAACTGCGCGCGGTACCTGATCGACATCGACCTGGGGCGGGATCCCGGTGCGGTGCCGGAGGTCGACGAGCTGGCGGCGGTGCCGCTGGATCTGTTCGCGGCCGAGCGCGGCTTTTCCAAGATCACACCCAACCTGATGGGGTTCTAGCGATGGCGGAGATCACGCCCGGCCGGGCCTACGGGTTCTTCACCGACACCAGCGTGTGCATCGGTTGCAAGGCCTGCGAAGTGGCCTGCAAGCAGTGGAACCAGCTACCCGGCAACGAGCCGGTCTTCGGCGACGGCTACGACAACACCGGCACGCTGGACGCGCAGAACTGGCGGCACGTGGCGTTCATCGACAACGTGCCGGACCAGACCGCGGGCCCCGGCGCCGGCAAGGCGTGGCTGATGATGTCCGACGTCTGCAAGCACTGCCAGCAGGCGAGCTGCCTGGAGGTGTGCCCGACCGGGGCCATCATCCGCACCGAGTTCGACAGCGTCTACATCCAGCCGGACGTGTGCAACGGCTGCCGCGACTGCATCGCCGCCTGCCCGTACGACGTGATCGAGATGGACAAGGCGAAGGGCGTCGCACAGAAGTGCACGCTGTGCTACGACCGGCTGCAGGGCAACCTGGAACCGGCCTGTGCCAAGGCATGCCCGACCGACTCGATCCAGTTCGGCCCGGTCGACGAACTGCGCGCGGCCGCCCAGCAACGGGTGTCCGACCTGCACGACCAGGGCGTCACCCAGGCCCGCCTGTACGGCCAGGACGACTCGGTCTACGGCGGCCTCAACGCCTTCTTCCTGCTGATGGACGAACCCCAGGCCTACCGGCTGCCCGACGCCGACAACGCCGTGCTGCCCAGCCGCAACAACGCCGGCGGCTACCTCGGCATGGCCGGCGCCGCCGTGCTCGGCGTGCTCGCCAGCCTGTTCGCGCTGCGCCGCCGCCGGGAACCGGCGGTGGAACCCGGGGCCGGTGACGAACGATGACCGCGCTCGCCGAACCGGCCCAGCACTTCGCCGGCTCGCCCGACTGGACCTGGTACATCCTGTTCTACTTCTTCTGCGCCGGACTGTCCGGCGGCAGCTACGTGATCGCCTCCCTGATGCGGCTGCGCGGCGATCCGGCCGACGAGCCGGCCGCCCGGATCGGTTACCACGTCTCGTTCCTGGCGCTGCTGCCGTGTCCGGTGCTGTTGATCCTCGACCTCGGTTCACCGCTGCGGTTCTGGCACATGATGTGGAACACCACGCCGGGCGACGGGGGGCTGAACTTCTTCTACTGGTCCCCGATGTCGGTCGGCGTCTGGGCACTGCTGGTCTTCGGCGTGTTCGCCACGGCCTCGTTCGTGCACGCCCTGGTGCTCGACGGCAGGATCCGCTTCCCGCTGGTCGGGCTGCTCGACGGCGGGTTCGGCACGGTGTTCGCCGCCGTGGGCGCGCTGCTCGGCCTGTTCGTCGCCGGCTACACCGGGGTGCTGCTCGCGGTGTCCAACCAGCCGGTGTGGAGCGACACCTGGGCGCTGGGCGGGCTGTTCCTGGTCTCGGGTCTGTCCGGCTCGGCGGCGCTGTTGCTGTACCTGTTGCGCTACCGGGCCGACGCGGCGGCCAGCGCCGGACCGCTGACCGTCTCCGAGCGCCTCTACGCGGTGCTGGAACTGCTGCTGATCGTGATCTTCGCGATCACCCTGATGCCGGCCGGAACCTTCGGCCAGGCCTTCGGCATGCCGTGGGCCCTGCTCTGGCTGGTGGCCCTGGCCGGTCTCGTGCCCGGCATCGGCGGTCTGCTCGGCAGCGGGCTCGCGGTCACCCCGGAAGGCGTCACGGTGCCGGTGCAGTCGGTGTCGGCGGCCAGATCGGCGGCGGCCGCCGGGCTGGTGCTGGTCGGCGTGCTGGCGCTGCGTGCCGCCGTGATCTTCAGCGCCCAGTACCCGTAGCCGATGCCGACCGTCGAGGACGTGACCCGGGCGCTGGCCACCGTGCAGGACCCGGAGATCCACCGGCCGATCACCGAACTGGACATGGTCGGCGGCATCGAGATCAGCCCGGCCGGCGCGGTGCGGGTCACGGTGCTGCTGACCATCCGCGGCTGTCCGCTGCACGAGACGATCAAGCGCGAGGTCACCGCCGCGGTGGCGCGACTGCCCGGCGTCACCGGCGTCCGGGTCGAGTTCGGCGTGATGACCGACGAGCAGCGCCAGGACCTGCAGCGGCGGCTGATGGGGGAGCGGGACGAGCGCGAGATCCGGTTCGCCCGGCCGGAGTCGCTGACCCGGCTCTACGCCGTGGCCAGCGGCAAGGGCGGGGTGGGCAAGTCGTCGGTCACGGTGAACCTGGCCGCCGCGTTCAGCGCGCTGGGCCGCACCGTCGGCGTGGTCGACGCCGACATGTACGGGCACTCGGTGCCCCGGATGCTGGGCGTGACCGCCCGGCCCACCCAGGTCCAGCAGATGATCATGCCGCCGGCCGCGCACGGCATCCGGGTGATCTCGGTCGGCATGTTCACCGCCGGCAACGACCCGATCGTCTGGCGCGGACCGATGCTGCACCGCGCGCTGCGGCAGTTCCTCGCCGACGTCTACTGGGGCGATCTCGACGTGTTGTTGCTGGACCTGCCGCCGGGCACCGGTGACATCGCGATCTCGGTCGCGCAGTTGCTGCCCGCCGCGGAACTGCTGGTGGTGACCACGCCCCAGCAGGCCGCGGCGGAGGTGGCCGAGCGGGCCGGGGCGATCGCCCTGCAGACCCACCAGCGGGTGGCCGGCGTGGTGGAGAACATGTCCTGGCTGCCGTGCCCGCACTGCGGGCAGCGGATGGAGCCGTTCGGCTCGGGTGGTGGCGCCGCCGTGTCGGATGCGTTGTCCCGCAAGGTCGGCGGGCACGTGCCGCTGCTCGGGCAGGTGCCGCTGGACGTCCGGCTGCGCGAGCAGGGCGACGCGGGCACGCCGCTGGTGCTCGCCGACCCGGATGCCCCGGCCGCCAAGGAACTGCGCGCGGTGGCCGACCGGCTCACCGCGCGCGGCCGTGGCCTGGCCGGACGCCCCCTCGGGTTGAGTCCCGCTTGACAGATCGTTTCCAACCGACAGGGTTATGGGGTTGGAGGCGTTCAGGGGCTGGTGCTCCTCCCGGTCTTCAAAACCGGTGTGGCCCGGTATCCGGGCCAGGCGGGTTCGATTCCCGTCCGCCTCCGCCACAGCGAACGGATGGGGTGGTGGGTGCGGACCGACCAGCCGAGGGACCGGCGGCGCGACATTCCGCGCACCGACGCGGTCCTGGCCGATCCACGGCTGGCCGCCGCGGTCGAGAGCCTGGGCCGGGTCACCGTGAAGGCGGCCGTCACCGCCGCACAGGACCTGGCCCGGCGTGGTGAGCTGGACCCGGCCGGCGTCGCCGACGCGGCCGTCGCGGCGCTGCCCCTGCTGGCCACGTCGCTGCGCCCGGTGCTCAACGCCACCGGCGTCGTGCTGCACACCAACCTCGGCCGGGCGCCGCTGTCACAGGCCGCCACGGAGGCGGTGGCGGCGGCGGCCGGGTCCACCGACGTCGAGTTCGATCTCGGCTCCGGCAACCGGGCCCGGCGCGGCCGGGGCACCCTGGCGGCCCTGGCCGCCGCCGTCCCGGACGCCGGGGCGGTGCACGTGGTCAACAACGGTGCGGCGGCGCTGGTGCTGGCCGCGACCGCACTCGCGGCCGGCCGGGAGATCGTGGTCAGCCGGGGCGAACTGATCGAGATCGGCGACGGCTTCCGGCTGCCCGACCTGCTGGTCGCCACCGGCGCGCGGCTGCGCGAGGTGGGCACCACCAACCGCACCGCACTGACCGACTACACCGCCGCGATCGGCCCGGACACCGCCTTCCTGCTCAAGGTCCACCCGTCCAACTTCGTCGTGCGGGGCTTCACCGCCACGGTGCCCACCCGGGACCTGGCCGGCCTGGGCCCGCCGGTCGTGGTCGACATCGGCTCCGGCCTGCTGTGCCCGGAACCGTTGCTACCCAACGAACCGGACGCCGCGACGGTCCTGCGCGACGGCGCGGACCTGGTCACCGCCAGCGGCGACAAGCTGCTCGGCGGTCCGCAGGCCGGCCTGCTGCTCGGCCGGCCGGACCTGATCGAACAGCTCCGCCGGCACCCCCTCGCCCGCGCGCTGCGGGTCGACAAGCTCACCCTCGCCGCCCTCGAAGCCACCCTGAGCGGCCCGGCCACCCCCACCCGGCAAGCCCTGCGCCGGCCGGCCGAAGAACTCCGCGCCCGAGCCGAAGCCCTGGCCGAGTCCCTGTGCGCCGAGGGAATCCCTGCCGAAGCAACCGAAACCACCAGTGTCGTCGGCGGCGGCGGAGCCCCCGGGGTGGAGCTGCCCTCCTGGGCGGTAGCCCTCGATCCCGAACTCGCCACCCCGCTGCGCACCGGCGAACCACCCGTCGTCGGCCGGGTGGAGCGCGGCCGCCTGCTGCTCGATCTGCGTTGTGTGCCACCGGAACACGACGGCACGGTGTTCAACGCGGTGCGGAGGGCATGACATGTACGTCGTCGCCACCGCCGGCCACGTGGACCACGGCAAGTCCACCCTGGTGCGTGCGCTCACCGGAATGGAACCGGACCGCTGGGCCGAGGAGCAGCGCCGCGGGCTCACCATCGACCTCGGCTTCGCCTGGACCGAACTGCGCCCTGGGATGACCGTCGCGTTCGTCGACGTGCCGGGCCACGAACGGTTCGTGCCGAACATGCTCGCCGGAGTAGGTCCGGTGCCGGCCGCCCTGTTCGTGGTCGCCGCGGACGAGGGCTGGATGCCGCAGTCCGCCGAACATCTGGCCGCGCTGCACGCGCTCGGGGTGCGGCACGCGGTGTGCGTCATCGCGCGCAGCGACCTGGCCGACCCCGAACCCGCGCGCCGGCAGGCGTTGGCGGAGATCGCCCGCACCTCGCTCGGCGAGGTGGCCGCGGTCGCGGTCAGCGCACCGTCCGGCGCCGGTCTGCCGGAACTGCGCGCCGCGCTCGCCGGCCTGCTTTCCGCGCTGCCCGAACCCGATCTGGCCGCACCGGTCCGACTGTGGATCGACCGGTCGTTCTCGATCCGGGGCAGCGGCACGGTGGTGACCGGGACCCTGTCCGCCGGCCGGCTCCGGGTCGGCGACGAGCTGGAGATTCCGTCCCTGGGCCGCACCGCCCGGATCCGTGGACTGCAGTCCCTCGGGACGGCTCTGTCCGAAGTGGACGCTGTGGCCCGGGTCGCCGTCAACCTGCGTGGCGTGGAACGACACGATCTTCGTCGCGGTGATGCTTTGCTCACCCCGCAACGCTTCCACCACAGCACGGTGCTCGACGTGCGGGTGCACAGTGACCCGGTGGAGTCGTTACCGGCGAGCGTGATGCTGCACCTGGGTTCGGCGGCGGTGACCGCCCGGGTCCGTCCACTCGGCACGGACACCGCACGGCTGACCCTGGCCGGCCCGCTGCCGCTGCGGATCGGCGACCGCGGCCTGCTGCGCGACCCGGGTGCGCACCACATCGCCGGCGGCCTGACCGTGCTCGACGTGGCGCCGCCCGCGTTGACCCGCCGCCGCGCGGCCGCCGCCCGCGCCGAGGTGCTCGCGGTGCTGGACGGCCGCGCCGACGAGCACTCCGAACTGGCCCGCAGAGGCATGGCCCGGCGCGCGGACCTGGAACGCATGGGCGTGACCGTGACCTCGCCTCCCGTGGCCGGCGACTGGCTGGTCGAGCCGGCGGTGCTGGGCCGGCTGCGCGAGCGGCTGCCCCGGTTCGTGGCCGCCTGGCTGCGCGACCATCCGCTCGAACCCGGGCCCCCGGTCGATGTGGTGCGCCAGGCGCTGCGGTTACCGGACCGGGCCCTGGTGCACGCCCTGGTCGCCGCGCCCCTGGTGGAGCGGTCCGGCCGGGTGGTCCGGGCCGGCCAGCAGTCGGCCCTGCCGGCTCCGGTCGACCGGGCGGTCGCCAAGGTTCGCGCCGAGCTGGCCACCAACCCGTTCGCCGCCCCGGCGACGGAACGCTTGGCCCGCCTGGGTTTGGGCCCACGCGAGCTGGGCGCCGCGGTCCGTGCCGGCGCCCTGGTCCGCATCGCCGAGGGCGTCGTGCTGCTGCCGGAGAGCATCCCGCGGGCCGTCACGGTCCTCACCGCGTTGTCCCAACCGTTCACGGTGAGCCAGGCCCGGGTCGCACTCGACACCACCCGCCGGGTCGCCGTGCCACTGCTGGAGCTGCTCGACCGCAAGGGGATCACCCAGCGCCTTTCCGACGACCGCAGGCAAATCCGAGGAGACCGACCATGACATCCCTTCTGCCAACCGCACCTCAGGGGAACGTGACGCAAGCCAGCCACAGCCACGTGGCCAACCAGCACCTTTCCTCTCCCGACGTGACCACGGCAGGGAATTCCGGGGAGGCGGGACAGCCATGACCGTCCGGCTGACCCAGTACGCGCACGGCGGCGGCTGCGCCTGCAAGATCCCGCCCGGCGAGCTGGAAGCCATGGTCAGCGGCCTGTCCGCCGCGCCGGTCGCCGGCCGCGCCGAGCTCCTCGTCGGCCTCGACACCGGCGACGACGCCGCCGTGGTCCGCATCGACGGCGGTCACGCCCTCATCCTCACCACCGACTTCTTCACCCCCGTCGTCGACGATCCCTACGACTGGGGCCGGATCGCCGCCGCCAACGCCCTGTCCGACGTGTACGCCATGGGCGGCCAGCCGGTGGTGGCCGTCAACCTCCTCGGCTGGCCCCGTGACGTGCTGCCCACCGAACTGGCAACCGAGGTTCTGCGCGGCGGCCTGGCGGTGACCGCCGAGGCCGGTTGCCACCTGGCCGGCGGTCACAGCGTCGACGACCCGGAACCCAAGTACGGCCTGGCCGTCACCGGCATCGCCGACCCCGACCACCTGCTGCGCAACGACGCCGGGGTCGCCGGTGTCCCGCTCACCCTCACCAAGCCCCTCGGCATCGGCGTGCTCAACAGCCGCCACAAGGCCACCGGCGAGGTCTTCGGCGAGGCCGTCGCCACCATGACGCAGCTCAACGCCGAGTCCGCCCGCGCCGCCGTCGCGGCGGGGATCCGGTGCGCCACCGACGTCACCGGCTTCGGCCTGCTGGGCCACCTGTACAAACTGGCCCGCGCCAGCAACCTCAGCGCGGTCATCGACGCGAAAGCCGTCCCGTACCTGGAGGCCGCCCGCCCCGCGCTGCGCGCCGGCTACGTCAGCGGCGGCACCCGCCGCAACCTCGACTGGGTTTCGCCGCACGCCGACCTGTCCGCCATCGGCGAGGAGGACGCTCTGCTCCTGGCCGACGCCCAGACCTCCGGCGGCCTGCTCGTGGCCGGCGAGCTCCCCGGTCACCCCGTCATCGGCGAGCTGCGTCCCCCCACCACCCCCACCCTCACCATCCGCTGAGCCGCTATCCCAACTGGTCGCGGCGGCGGGTCAGGTGGGCGGTTTCGCCGGTGTTGCCGGCGAGCTCGATGGCCCTGTCGTAGGCCGCGCGCGCCTTGCCGTTGTGGCCCAGGCGGCGCAGCAGGTCGGCGCGGGTGGCGTGGTAGGCGTGATATCCGGCCAGGTCGTCCGCGAGGCGGTCCACGACCGCCAGGGCCACCTCCGGGCCGTCGAGCTCGGCGACGGCGATGGCCCGGTTGAGGGCGATGATCGGGGAGGGATCGAGCCGGGCGAGCTGGTCGTAGAGGGCGACGACCTGCGACCAGTCGGTGTCGCGCACGTCGCGGGCGGAGGTGTGCACGGCGTTGATCGCGGCGAGGATCTGGTAGCGACCCGGAGCCACCCCGGCGGCCAGGCGCTCGCGCACCAGCCGGTGCCCCTCGGCGACCAGCGCCGCGTCCCAGGCTCCGCGGTCCTGCTCGTCGAGCGGGACCAGGTCGCCGCCGGCCGAGACCCGGGCGGGACGGCGGGCCTCGATGAGGAGCATCAGCGCCAGCAGGCCGGCCACCTCACCGTCCTGCGGCAGCAGGGTACGGATCAGGCGGGTGAGCCGGATCGCCTCGGCGGTCAGGTCGTGCCGTACCGGATCGGTGTCCGGGCCGGTCGCCAGGTAGCCCTCGTTGAAGACGAGGAAGAGGACGGCGAGCACGCCGGAGACCCGGGCCGGCAGGTCCTCCGCGGCCGGCACCCGGTAGGGGATGCGCGCCGCCCTGATCTTCGCCTTGGCGCGGGTGATCCGCTGCCCCATGGCGGTCTCCTGCACCAGGAAGGCACGGGCGATCTCGGGCACGGTCAGACCGCCGACCATGCGCAGCGTCAGCGCCACCCGGGTCTCCATCGCGAGCGCCGGGTGACAGCAGGTGAAGATCAGCCGGAGCCGCTCGTCGCCGATGGTGTCGGGCGGCTCGGGCGGGTCGTCGCCGGACAACATCAGGGCCTCCCGGTGCTTGTCGTCGCGCTTGTTCTCGCGCCGGATCCGGTCGATGGCCTTGCGGTTGGCGGTGGTGGTCAGCCAGGCGCCGGGGTTGGGCGGCACCCCGTCGGCCGGCCACCGCTCGACGGCGGTCGCGAACGCCTCCGCCGCCGCCTCCTCGGCGATGTCGAGGTCACCGAACCGCCTGGTCAGCGCAGCGACGACGCGCGCCCACTCCGCGCGGTGCACCCGGGTGATCGCGGCCTGGACCTCGCTCACCGGAACGGCCGCACCTCGACCTTGCGGTTGCACGCCTTCGACCCCTCGGCGGCGAGCTTGAGCGCCACGTCGAGGTCGGGCGCCTCCACGATCCAGAAGCCGATGAGGAACTCCTTCGACTCCACGAACGGTCCGTCGGTGAACAGCGCCTCCGCACCCCGGTTGTCGATGACGGTGGCCGCGTCGGGCGATGCGAGGCCACCGGCGAAGACCCAGTTCCCCGACGCCTTGAGCCGGTCGTTGAACACCGCGATGGCAGCCTGCTCCTCCGGGGCGGCCAGGTCGGCACTGTCGTGGATCACGGAAAACAGGTACTGCATCTGCAGATCCTCTCGGTCTCGTGCCTCAGTCCGTTGCATACTGCGGGCGCCCGGCCGAGCGGTAGACCTGGAGCGTGATGCCGTCCGGGAAGGTCCGCGACTCGACCAGGTCGAGCGCCAGGTCGGGGCCGTTGTCGGGGAACAGCCGGGTGCCCTGGCCGACGACCACCGGGATCACGAGCAGGTTCAGCTCGTCGACGAGGTCGTTCGCGAGCAGCCAGCGGGCCAGGTTGATGCTGCCGTGCACCTGCAGTTCTCCTCCCGGCCTGGCCTTCAGCTCCCGGATGGCCGTCGCGAGGTCACCGGACAGGACGGTGGTGTCCGCCCAGCGCGGTTCGGTGAGCGTGTTCGACGCCACGTACTTCGGCTTGCTGTTCAAGGCATCGACGATGGGGTTGTCCCGATCTTCCCGCACGCCCCAGTAACCCGCGAACAGATCGTAGGTCCACCGGCCGAACAGGAACGCGTCGGCGCTCTGGTACAGCCGGCCGACATAGGCCCCGGACTCGCCGCCGAAGTGCGGCCGGGCCCATCCGCCGCGTTCGAACCCGTCGCCGCGGTGCTCCGGTCCACCGTTGCCCTGCGCCACGCCATCGACGGAGACCTGCATGTTGATCGTCAGC
>NZ_DASTBH010000414.1:0-9941 GCF_035712165.1 Actinophytocola sp.
GAGGAGTCCAAGCAGTGGGGCACCCGGCGCGGTGCGCTGATCGGGCTGTCGGCCACCGGCGGCGTGATCACCTCGGCCGGTCTGGTGCTGGCCGGCACGTTCGCGGTGCTGGCCACCCTGCCGCTGGTCGCCTTCGCCCAGATCGGGTTCACCGTCGCGGTGGGCGTGATGATCGACACGATCATCGTCCGCGGCATCCTGGTGACCTCGCTGACGCTGGACATCGGGCGGTGGATGTGGTGGCCGCATCGGTTGTCCCGCAAGCTGGACGTGGAGCCGGAAGAGGTCACGGCGGGCGCGGACGAGACCGCGCTTTCCACTGAGAAATAGGGCAGGCCGCCGAACATATTCCACAGGCGCGGAAAGGCTGGAACCGGTCCAGGCATCGACGTATGGTGTCCGCATGGCGGTCAACCGGAAGGGATGTCGATGAGGGTCGACGTTCCAGTCCTGCTCCGCGAGGCGACGAAGCTCGACGCGGCCTCGGTCGGCGACGTGCACGCGGACGCGTGGCAGGTCGCCTACCGCGACCTGTTCGAGCCGCACTGGCTGCGCCGGTTCGTCGCGAAACGCCGGGCACAGTGGCAAAACCGCGTCATCGCACCGGCCTTCGACCGAACCACGCTGCTGGTCGCGGTACGCAACGACGAGGTCGCCGCGTTCGCCTACTTCGGCCCGCACGGCCTGGCGGCCGATCCGCCGGCTGTCTTCCCGCGCGGCCGGGTGTATGTCGCCGACGCGGAGATCTACGGGTTCTACGCGCATCCCACCGTGTGGGGCACCGGCGTCGCGCCGACGCTCATGGACGGCACGCTCGACCGGCTGGCCGATTCCGGCTACCGGCAGGTGCGGCTGTGGACGCTGTCCGGCGCGAACCGGGCCCGGCGCTTCTACAGCCGCATGGGCTTCGCCGAGACCGGCGTGACCAGGGAGCGCGACTTCGGCGACCGCCGGCCGGTGCTCGAGGTGGAGTACCTGCGGACGGTTCGGCCGGTCCGCTGAGCGATCACCGGTAGGGAGGCACCGGGCCTGGCTCGGTCAACTCCCGCCGCTGCGCCCGGTAGACCGGAACACCCAGCAGCAGCGCGGCGCCGGCGAGCAGGAACGGCGCCCAGTACACCCAGAACGACTGGCCGGTGTTGCGCGAGTAGTAGATGAACAGGATCGAGAACACCAGCGCGAGCACCGCGACGGTGACGTCCCGGACGAACCTCGGGGTGTGCATGGTCCGGTTGTCGGCCAGCCGCCATTTGAGCTGTGCCAGCGCGGAGAACGCGTAGGGGATCGCCGAGGTGATGCCGGTCATCAGCACCAGCGTGGTGAACACGGTCGCGCCGGCCTGGCCCAGATAGTTGACCACCACCGCGACCGAGGCCAGCACGGTGGAGGCCACGATGCCGAACGCCGGCACCCCGGTGGCCGACATGCGCTTGAACCGTTGCGGGAACAGGCCGTCCCGGGCGGCGGCCAGCGGCATCTCGGCACAGATCATGGTCCAGCCGTTGAGCGCCCCGAACCCGGAGACCACCACGGCGAAGGCCATCACGTAGCCGGCCCAGGTGCCGCCGAACATCACGTTGACCGCGTCGGAGAACGGGGCGGTCGACTCGCGCAGCTCGGTGCTGGGCATGATCCCGAACACGGCCACCAGCGACAGCAGGTAGACCACGGCGGTCGCGACCGTGCCGAACATGGTGGCCCGCGGGATGTTGCGGTCCGGATCGCGCACCTTGCCGGCGGCGACCGCGGCGGTCTCCACCCCGAGGTAGCTGAACAGGGCGATGGCCATGCCGCCGCCGATCGCCGACACGGTGCTCTCCCCGCTGATGTTCCACGGGGAGAAGTTGTCGCCGTTGATGAAGAACAGCCCGACCGTGGCCATGAACGCGAGCGCGACGAACTTCAGGATGGACGAGGCCACCTGGACCGCGCCCATGTTCTTCACCCCGGACAGGTTGACGATCGCCGGCAGCCACAGCCCGACCAGCACCAGCAGCACCGAGAAGAACCGGTTGTGTCCGGTGTTGACGAACTGCTCGACGTAGAGCACCCAGCCCACCGCGATCGCCGCGTTGCCGGCCCACGCGGTGATCCAGTACGACCAGGCGTTGGCGAAGCCGAGGCCGTTGCCGAACGCGACCCGGGCGTAGGCGTACGGCCCGCCGTCGGCCGGCAGCCGGCGGGCGAGCGCGGCGAACAGCATGGCCAGGGCGAGCGCGCCGACGGTGGTCAGGGCCATCGACACCAGGCTGATCGGCCCGAAGGAGGCCAGCGAGGTCGGCAGGTTGAACACGCCGACCCCGATGATGGTGCCGACGATCAGGGCAGTGGCCGCGGTGAGGCCGAACTGGGGTGTGGCCGACGTCCCGGCGCTCTCCGTTGTTCCGCCGGAGGTGTCTACCCGGTCCGTCATTGCGCACCTCGATGCCGCACATGGGTGCGGCCATCTGGGCGACCACCCCCGTCACCGGACAGAGCATTCGACCGGCCGGATGGCGACGCATCACCCTCCGTGGGTGAGGGCTGACCTGCGGCCGAAGAGTTACATGACATCGCGGAACCGATGGAACGCGAGGAGGCCAGGATGGCGCTGGGTGTGCACTCGGAGGTCGGCAAGCTGCGCAAGGTCATGGTCCATCGGCCCGGGCTGGAGCATTCCCGGCTCACCCCGTCGAATGCCGAGGAGCTGCTGTTCGACGACGTCCTGTGGGTCAGCCGGGCCAAGATCGAGCACGACGCCTTCTGCGAGGCCATGCGGGAGCGCGGCGTCGAGGTCTTCCTCGCTGAGCAGCTGCTCGCCGAGGCGCTGGTCAAACCCGAGGCCAAGGACTGGGTCTGCGGCCACATCCTGAACGAGCTGGAGGTCGGGATCGCCGCCGCAACGCGGGCCCGGCAGTGGGTAGAGGGGTCCGATTCGACCCAGGTCGCCGAGTTCCTCATCGGCGGGATCACCAGAGCCGACGTCGCCGAGGACGTCGGGCTGATCTGGGAGGCGGCCGACCCGACCAGCATGCTGCTGCCGCCGCTGCCGAACTTCCTGTTCCAGCGCGACCCGTCCTGCTGGATCTACGACGGCGTCACGATCAACCCGATGACCAAGCCGGCCCGCAAGCCGGAGACGATGATCATGGAGGCGATCTACCGGTTCCACCCGATGTTCGCCGCGGAGCAGTTCCCGGTCTGGTTGGGCGGCTCGGACGAGAACTGGGGCCGCGCGCACGTCGAGGGCGGTGACGTGCAGCCGATCGGCAACGGCGCGGTCATGATCGGCATGGGGGAGCGGACCACGCCGCAGGCCGTGCTGTGGATCGCGCGGTCGCTGTTCCGGGCCGGCTCGGCGAGCCTGGTGCTGGCCGTGCACCTGCCCAGCTCGCGCAGCTACATGCATCTCGACACGGTCATCACCATGTGCGACCGCGACCTGGTCACCATGTTCCCCAACGTGATCGCCGGGGCGCGCACCTGGGCCATCCGGCCGGGCGAGTCGGCCGACGACCTCGTGGTGGAGGAGCAGCACGGCACGCTGCCCCAACACATGGCCAAGGCCCTCGGGGTGGGCACCATGCGCGTGGTCGAGACCGGCGGGGACGCGTTCGGCGCCGAGCGCGAGCAGTGGGACGACGGCAACAACGTCGTCGCGCTGGAGCCCGGGGTGGTCGTGGCCTACGAACGCAACACCGGAACGAACACCTTGCTGCGCAAGGCCGGGATCGAGGTCATCACCATCGAGGGCTTCGAGCTGGGCCGGGGCCGGGGCGGCTCGCACTGCATGACCTGCCCGCTGCAACGTGATGCCGCGTTCTGACGACCAGCCTTCCCCACGACGAGCCTTCCGACCACGAGCCTGCCGACGACGAGGAGCCCGCTGATGGCGTTCAACCTGAAGAACCGCAGCTTTCTGAAGGAGATTGATTTCGAACCGGCCGAGCTGCGCTACCTGCTGCGGCTGTCCGAGGCGCTCAAACTCGCCAAGTACGCCGGAACCGAGGCGAAGCGGTTGGCCAGCAAGGAGATCGCGCTGATCTTCGAGAAGACCTCGACCCGGACCCGGTCCTCCTTCGAGGTGGCGGCGTTCGACCAGGGCGCGCACGTGACCTACCTGGACCCGTCCGGATCACAGCTGGGGCACAAGGAGTCCATCGCCGACACGGCCGCGGTGCTGGGCCGGATGTACGACGCGATCGAGTTCCGGGGCACCCGCCAGTCGGACGTGGAGTCGCTGGCCGCGCACTCCGGTGTGCCGGTCTACAACGGACTCACCGACGAGTGGCACCCCACCCAGATGCTCGCCGACTTCCTCACCATGCACGAGTCCAGCAACAAGCCCTACGACGCGCTCAGCTACGCCTACGTCGGCGACTGCCGGTTCAACATGGGCCGCTCGCTGCTGGTGATGGGCGCGTTGATGGGCAGTGACGTCCGGTTGTCCGGGCCGAAGGATCTGCATCCGCCCAAGGACGTCGTCGACCTCGCCGACGACATCGCGCGGCGCACCGGCGCCCGGGTCACCGTCACCGACGACGTCGGCGCGGCCGTCTCCGGTGTGGACTTCATCCACACCGACGTGTGGGTCTCCATGGGTGAGTCCAAGGACGTCTGGACCGAACGGGTCCGCCTGCTCACGCCCTACCAGGTCAACTCCGACCTGCTGTCCCGGTCCGGCAACTCCGCGGTCAAGTTCATGCACTGCCTGCCCGCGTTCCACGACGCCAACACCGCGGTCGGCCGCGAGATCATGGACCACACCGGCATGACCTCCGGCATCGAGGTCACCGGCGAGGTCTTCGACTCCGCCGCCAGCATCGTCTTCGACCAGGCCGAGAACCGCCTGCACACCATCAAGGCGATCCTGGTCGCCACCCTGGGCTGAACCGCGACGGCGTTCCCCGGGTCGCCGGCAGGCGACCCGGGGAGGTCAGACCGCCGAGCTCGCGAGGGCTTCGCGGATGTCCGGGGGCATGGGCTTCTTCTTGAGCGTGGTGGGGTCGACGAACACGTGCCGGACCTCGCCGTCGGCGATGAGCCGGTCGTCGACCCGGAACACCGGCTTGATGATCATGCTGGTGGTGCCGAGGTGGTGCACCGGCATCTCGATGTCCAGCAGCTCGTCGAACCGGGCGCCCTCCACGAACCGCACCCGCGCCTCACCCACCACCAGGTCGAAGCCGCGGTCGATCATCTCCTGGTACGGGCCGACCCGGTCCCGCCACAGCTCGGTGACGGCCACGTCGTAGAAGAACAGGTACTGACCGTTGAACACCACACCCTGCTGGTCGCACTCGCTGTAGCGGACCCGCAGCCGGTGCGTGAAAACCCCGCTCAACGCCGGTCCCGATGCCCCTCGGCAAGCTGACGGGCCACCTTGTCGGCGCCGAGCAGTTGGCCCAGCCGGGCGGCGGTCTGCGGGGCGAGCTGGCTGATGATGGTGCCCACCCTGGTGGGCAGGTCGGCCACGTCGATCTCGGCCCGGTCGGCCACGATGGCGCGTTCCACGGCCGCCGCCACGTCCTGCGGTGCGCGTGCCCGCACGCCGGGCGGCAGCGTCGCGCCACCTTCGTGGAACATCCCGGCCTCGGCGATCGGCCCGGGGTTGACGCAGCTGACGCCGACGCCGCGCGGCCGCCAGTCCTGTCGCAGCGCCAGCGCGAACCCGCGCAACCCGAACTTGGTCGCGTTGTAGAGCGAGCTGACCGGTGTGGTGCCCTTGCCGGACAGCGAGGAGATGAACACGACGTGGCCGGCGCCGCGCTCCAGCATCCGCGCGCCGATCAGCCGGGTCAGCATGACCGGCGAGCGGAGGTTGACCGCGAGCACCCGGTCGATCTGCTCGGCCGTGTACTCCTCCAGCGCCCCGTTGCCGGGCACTCCGGCGTTGGCCACCAGGATGTCCACCTCGGCGCACTCCCGCGCCACCCGCTCCACATCGTCCGATGTGGACAGATCGGCCACCAGCGCCCGGCCGCCGACCTCGTCGGCCAGCGGCTCGAGCACGTCCGCGCGCCGGCCGGTGAGCACCAGCGAGCACCCCCGGACCCGCAGCCGCCGCGCGATCGCCTGCCCCAGCCCACCGGTCGCCCCGGTGACCAGGGCCGTCTTCCCGCGAAGCTCCATGCGGCCGATCCTATCGATCTAGGAGACCGGCCGAACCTCGAACGTGAAGCATCCGGCGGTGGCGCTGCGGATGTGGACGTGGGACACCTCGGGCGCGTCCAGCACCCGGCGCACGGCGGCCTCGTGGTCGTCGTCCGGCTGCACGAACGTGATGTGCTGGTAGGCCCGGGCGCCGCCGTGGTCGAACGGGTTGATCATGCTCGGGCTGCGCCGGAACGCCTCCGGGTAGTCGCCGGGCGCCGGGTAGCCCGCGCACTGTCCGAAGTGGACGAATACCGGTCCGGCCTCCAGCCACGGATGCGGCCCCGTCCACGGCGAGTAGGTGATCAGGGCGATCCGCTCGTCCGGGCCGGCGACCCGCAGGCAGCAGCGCAGCGGCTCCCACCCCTCGGCGGTTCGCGGGGTCCACGGGTTGCCGTACTCGTCGGCCCCGGCGCTCCGCATCCGCTCGAGCCGGTCCGGGTCGATGGCGAGGTACTCGATGTCGGTCATGTCATCAGCCTGCCGGCCGGCAGGCGCCCGATCTGGCGGAAATCCGCCACAGCGGTGTGGCCGCCAATCCGCTACGCCGCCTGCCTCGAACCCGCTGTGGACGGCGATGTGCCGAGAGGGTCGGGGTGTTCACGATGGTGCCGGCAGAACTGGAAACACACTGGGAGACCGCTTATCGCGGGTACTGCGTCGCGGCGCGGCAGGCGGCCGCCGCGCCGCCGGACGACCAGAACGTCGCCCGCCTGATGGTGTCGACCTCGGCGGAGGTGGCCGCCGCCTGGCGGGACCTGCAGGACGTGCCCGACCTGCCCTGGTGGGCGTTGGCCGCCCTGGCCGCGGCCGTCGAGGCGTTCGAGGCCCAGGCCCGGGACTGGGCGCTGCGGGTCGTCGAGCCGACCCCGGACGACACCACCACGACCCCGTTCCCGCGCCCCTACCGGCATTCGTCCACTGTGGACGATGGGCAACGCGGGCGGTTGATCAGTTGACCAGTTCGAGCACCGCGTCCCGCAGGCCCGGGGTGATCGCGATGGTCTCGGCGGAGGTGAAGTCGTGCGGAGCGCCGGCGGCGTCCACCACGACGGCGCCGGCCTCGCGGGCCAGCAGCACGCCCGCCGCGGTGTCCCACGGCATGTTGGACAGGATGACCGTGGCGTCGGTGCGGCCCTCCGCCACCCAGGCCAGGTCGATGGCGGCGGTGCCGAACATCCGCACCCGCTCCACCCGCTCGGCCAGGCGTGCCGACAGCCGCAGCCGGACCACGTTCTTCTCGGCGGCGCCCGCCCCCACCGCGTAGTCGCCGACCGACACGATGGCCCGGGACACCTCGGTCGTCCCGCTGGCCCGCAGCGGCCCGTCCACGCCGAACGCGCCGAAGCCCTTCGCCGCGTAGTAGCGCAGGCCCAGGAACGGCGCCACGATCGCCGCCACGACCGGCTCGCCCGCCCGCACCAGCGCGAGGGACACCGCGCACAGCGGCACGCCGTGCGCGAAGTTCGAGGTGCCGTCGATCGGGTCGAGCGTCCACACCTCGCCGTCGAGCACCGAGGCTCCGCCGCCCTCCTCGCCGAGGAACCCGATCCCCGGCGTCACCCGCTCGAGGTACTCCCGGACGCGCTCCTCGACCCGCAGGTCCAGCTCGGTGACCACGTCGCGGTCCCCCTTGTGCCGGACCTCCCGGGGCCGCGCCGCGTGCATCAGCTCCTCGCCCAAGCCCACCGCATGCTGGGCCACCTCGACCAAACCGGACAGTTCCGCCACGCCACCACCCTAACGCCCGCCCGGTCCGTCCATAGCGGACTCGGCGCTACCGGCCCGCCCGCCGCCAGTCGACCTCCAGCTCGCCCTCGGCCGGCAGTTCGGCCCATCGCGCGGCCAACTCCTCGAGCAGTCGCCGCGCCGCGGCCAGCTGGGCCGCCGTGTACGGGAACGGCTCCTGCCGCACCGACCCCCAGTGCCGGCGCGCCCATCCGTGCAGATCGCCCCGCTTCCCGGACTCCACCGCGTCGTGCACCACCGCGGCGAGCACCTCCGCGACGGTCAGCGCCCGGGACGCGGTGTTGGCCCGCAGGATCTTCTCCGACCGCTGCCGCGCGTCATGCCGCCGCCCACCCGAAACGACCCGCATGTCGCCCATCAGCGCGCCGGCCATGATGCTGCCGAACACCCCGTCCTCGATCCCCAGGGCGCTCTCGGTGGCCACGTGCGCGAGGTCGTGCGGAACCCGGTGCTTCCGGTCGAAACTCGGCACGAACACCACGGCCCCGTCCGGCCGGTGCACATGACACCAGTAGTCCCGGCCGGCCCCCTTGGTGAACACCACCTTCGACCGAACCCCGTGCGACGACCCCACCCACCCGATTCTTCGCACCACCTCCGGGCCGGACAACCGAATTCCGCCGCCCTATTCCTCACCCAGATCCTCGGCGTCCAACCCGAGGTCGACCCGCATCTCGGCACGCATCCGGCGGTATCCGGTCTGACCGGCCTGCCAGAGGGTCTCGATGCGGTCCAGGTCTCGCGCACCGTTCGTCAGGTTCATCGCCAGCCGCGAGCGCGGCAGCATCGCGTTGCGGAGCAACTCGTTGAACCGGTAGGGAGCGTGCAGGTTGATCGGCCCGAGCGACTGCCGCATCTCCTCCCGGGCCCGCCGGACGTCGGCAAGCTGCTCCGGGCTCGGCTCGCGCCCGTCCCGTACCTCCGCCATGACCGGGTACACCAGCCAGTCGAACCCCTCGACAGCCGCGACAACCTGCGCATACGCCAGCTTCCGGCCCTCGTAGTCCCGGTTGTCGACCTCCCGCCGCCGCTCCCGCTGCCACAGCAGGTCCGCGCGCTCCTGCTCCCGAGCCCACCGCCGGTCATCCCGCCACGCGGAGATCAGCTGCGCGCCGAGCACCCCGACGAACCCAACCACCGCAACCACGACCGGCACCCACAACGGCACCTGAGTAGACGACACCGCCGCAACCTAGCGCCTGCCCGCCAACGAGACGAACACCCAAGCAACGGCCACACTGTCCAATCAGGACAGTTGGCCGGAAACAGAGTTGGAGCGGGTGACGGGAATCGAACCCGCATGGCCAGCTTGGAAGACCGGCCTCGCCCCCTGCCCACCATCTCTGACCTGCACCTACACGCCCACCAGCCACCCGCGGTTGACCGTGGTTGCCCCTGCTTAATGGCCCACCAATGGCCCACCCCATTCGCCAATTCGTGCAGCTCAGCCCTGGTCCGCAGCGCGAGCTGGTTCGCCCCGGATCCCGCCCCACCCGCACGCCACCCTTCCTACGTCGCCAGGTCCCGCCGGCCCACTCGCCGCCGTTCCCCCGCCCTTGCCGCCCTGTTAGCGCCGGGTCGTCGGTGTCAAGGGTGGCGAAGCCATCGGCGCAGCCGACGCGACAAAGGAGCGCCCTTGATGCCGGCGGCCCGGTGTTAAACGATCTCGGGCGAAGGGGGGTCGGCCCACCGGCACCCGACCGTCACAGTCCAGCGGACTCCCGATCAAAGCGTTCGGCCAGGTCAAGGAAGGTTTCAGCCCACCCACTGTCGATCGAGGCGGTCTGCAGCGCACCGGTGGCCGCGAACAGCACCCTGAGCTGCAAGGCGGCCCCGGCATCGCCGGACACCGCTCGCTCTGTGAACTGCCGCAGGTCCTCCACGAGGTCATCGACCGCCGCGTAGCTCGTCCACCCAAGCTCCTGCGGACCTGCCCGGAGGATGGCGACAACCTCAGCCACGACCGCAGCCACGCCTCCGGCACTCACGGACTCAGCGTCCCCCGCGTCCAGGTCAAGAGCACGATGACGCCGATCACAGCCCCGGCCACTGCATGTCCT
>NZ_DASTBH010000415.1:0-17174 GCF_035712165.1 Actinophytocola sp.
GATCGTCACGCACAACATCAACGTGGCTCGGACCGTGCCGGACAACCTGGGCATGCTGTTTCGCCGGGAGCTGGTCATGTTCGGCCCGCGCGAGGTGTTGCTGACCTCCGACGAGCCGGTGGTCGAGCAGTTCCTCAACGGCCGCCGGATCGGCCCGATCGGCATGTCCGAGGAGAAGGACGAGGCCACCGCGGCCGCCGAGGCCGCGCACGCCGCCGCCGGCCACTTCGATGGCTCGCCGGACGAGGACGTGCGCGGGATCGTCCCGCAGCTGCAACCCACCCCGGGGCTGCCCGAGCGCACCGCGGTCGGCCGCCGCAAGGACCGGGTGATGCGGATCCTGCACTCGCTGCCGCCCTCCGCGCAGGAAGGGATCATCGAGTCGCTCACCGTCGAGGACCGGCAGCGCTACAACGTGCACCCGCACGTGTTCGCCCGCTCCGGCAGTCGCCACCAGGTCGAGCCGGTGCGACCGTCGCCGTTCCCCCGGCCAGCTCCCGGTGATGCCCCATGACATCCCTCCTGCCAACCGCACCTCAGGGGGAGGCGGAACAGTGAGCACCCGCCCGGCGCCCGCCGGCTTCCCCGGCGCGGGCGCGTTACGCGAGACCGGCCGGCTGTTCGCCCTCGGTCTCGACGTCGTCGTCAACGCCTTCCGGCGGCCGTTCCAGGTCCGCGAGTTCGTCCAGCAGTGCTGGTTCATCGCCAGCGTCACGATCCTGCCGACCGCGCTGATCGCGATCCCGTTCGGCGCGGTGATCGCGATGCAGCTCGGCACGCTGATCATCCAGCTCGGTGCGCAGTCGTTCACCGGTGCGGCCAGCGTGCTGGCGATCATCCAGCAGGCCGCGCCGGTGGTGACCGCGCTGATGGTGGCCGGCGCCGGCGGCTCGGCGATCTGCGCCGACCTCGGGGCCCGCACCATCCGCGAGGAGATCGACGCGATGCGGGTGCTGGGCGTCGACCCGATCCAGCGGCTGGTGGTGCCCCGGGTGCTGGCCATGATGGTGGTCGCCCTGCTGCTCAACGGGCTGGTCAGCGTGGTCGGCGTGATGGGCGGGTACTTCTTCAACGTGGTGCTGCAGGGCGGCACCCCCGGCGCCTACCTGGCCAGCTTCTCCGCGCTCGCCCAGCTTCCCGACCTGTGGATCAGCGAGCTCAAGGCGGTCATCTTCGGGTTCCTCGCCGGGGTGGTGGCGGCCTACCGCGGCCTGAACCCCAAGGGCGGCCCGAAGGGCGTAGGCGACGCGGTCAACCAGTCGGTGGTGATCACGTTCCTGCTGCTGTTCTTCGTCAACTTCGTGCTGACCGCGGTGTACCTGACCGTGGTGCCGCAGAAGGGAAGCTGACGATGTCCCCGCTCGCGATGCTCGACCAGCTCGGCGACCAGCTCTCCTTCTACCTGCGGGCGCTGGCCTGGATTCCGCGCACGCTGCGCCGCTACACCCGGGAGGTGCTGCGGATCCTGGCCGAGGTGAGCTTCGGCAGCGGGGCGCTCGCGGTGATCGGCGGGACGATCGGCGTGATGATCGGCATGACCGTGTTCACCGGCACGGTGGTGGGCCTGCAGGGCTACGCCGCGCTGGACCAGATCGGCACCTCGGCGTTCACCGGGTTCGCCTCGGCCTACATCAACACCCGCGAGGTCGCGCCGCTGATCGCGGGCCTCGCCCTGTCCGCGACGGTCGGCGCCGGCTTCACCGCGCAGCTCGGTGCCATGCGGATCTCCGAGGAGATCGACGCGCTCGAGGTGATGGCGGTGCCCAGCCTGCCGTTCCTGGTCACCACCCGGATCATCGCCGGGTTCATCGCGATCATCCCGCTGTACGTCATCGGCCTGCTGTCCTCCTACCTCGCGTCGCGGGCGATCACGGTGTACTTCTACGGCCAGTCGGCGGGCACCTACGACCACTACTTCAACCTGTTCCTCCCTCCGGAGGACGTGTTCTGGTCGTTCGGCAAGGTGCTGATCTTCAGCGTGGCGATCATCCTGGTGCACTGCTACTACGGCTACCGGGCCAGCGGCGGCCCGGCCGGCGTCGGCGTGGCGGTCGGTCGCTCGGTGCGCACCACGATCGTCACCGCCGCGCTGCTGAACTTCTTCATCGGTTTCGCGGTGTGGGGGACCACGACGACCGTGCGGATCGCGGGATGAGGCCCGGGACCGGTGCCACGATCCGCCGCAGGCTGCTCGGCCTGGGCTTCATCGTGCTCATCGCGGCCCTGGTCACATTGTCGATCGCGTTGTACAACAAGGCCTTCACCAGCGTGGTGACGGTGAAACTGCGCACCGACAAGCTGGGCAACCAGCTCGCCGTGCTCGGCGACGTCAAGGTCCGCGGCCTGATCGTCGGGCAGATCACCCGGATCACGCCGACCACCGGTGGCGCCGAGCTGGATCTGGCCCTCGACCCGGCGAAGGTCGAGCTGATCCCGAACAACGTCACCGCGCAGTTCATCCCCAAGACGCTGTTCGGCGACCGCTACGTGGCGCTGCAGATCCCGACCGAGCCGGCGCCGGCGCACCTGGCCGAGGGGGACGTGATCCAGCAGGACAAGTCCCGGCGCGCGGTCGAGTTGGAGGCGGCGCTGGAGCATCTGCTGCCGGTGTTGCAGGCGGTGCAGCCGGAGAAGCTGTCCAGCACGCTGTCGGCGATCTCCACCGCCCTGGACGGCCGGGGCAAGGCACTCGGCGAGACCATCGCCGACGTCGGCCGCCTGGTCGCCGAGCTGAACCCGCACCTGCCGCAGTTGCAGCACGACGTGGCCGCGCTCGCCGACCTGTCCGGCACCTACGCCGAGGCGCTGCCGGACATCGTCACCGCGCTGGACGACCTGACGGTGACCTCGCGGACGCTGGTCGAGCAGCGGGCGAACCTGGACGCCCTGTACGGCAGCCTGACCACCTCCACCCGCACCCTGGACGGCTTCCTGCGGGCCAACCAGGGCAACCTGATCCAGCTCGCGGACAGCTCCCGGCCGACGCTGGAGCTGCTGGCCAGGTACGCGCCCGAGTACCCGTGCTTCCTCAAGCAGATGGCCGGGCTGGTCGACCCGGCCAACGCGGTGCTGGGCCGGGGCGCCTCGCCGCCGGGGTTGAGCGCCTCGATCGAGATCGTGGTCAACCGAGGTCCCTACCAGCCCGGCCGGGACACCCCCCGGTTCGACGAGCACCGGGGCCCGCGCTGCTACAACCCGGCCGACTTCTGCGACCCGTTCCCGGAACAGCCGCCGGGCGGTCCGCTGCGCGACGGCACCGCACCCACCCCGCCGCCCCGCCCGTCCTGCGACAAGCAGGCGCCCGGCGGCACTGTGCCCTCGGCCGCCGAGCCGGCCCGGACCGACGGGTTGGGCCTGGCCAACTCGCCGGGGGAGCGGGACCTGATCGCCCACCTGCTGGCCCCTGACGTCGGGGTCGAGCCGGCCGACATGCCGGGCTGGAGCAGCCTGCTGCTCGGCCCGCTGCTGCGCGGGGCGGAGGTGAGCTTCCGGTGAGACACCTGGCCGGCGCGCTGACCAAGCTGGTGATCTTCGCGGTGGTGACCGTCGCGGCGACCGCCGTGCTCGCGATCAGCATCGCCAACACCGACCTCAGCTCGACCGACAGCTACACCGCCCGGTTCTCCGACGCCACCCTGCTCCTGCCCGGCGACGACGTGCGGATCGCCGGGGTGCGGGTCGGTCAGGTGGAGGAGATCTCGGTGGCCGACCACACCCAGGCGCAGGTGCGCTTCTCGGTCAGCTCCGCGCGCCGGCTGCCGGCCGGGGTGACCGCCGCGATCAAGTTCCGCAACATCGTCGGCCAGCGCTATGTCGCGCTCGGCCAGGGCGAAGCCGGCGGCAACCCGAACGCGGTGCTCGAACCGGGCGGCAACATCCCGATCGAGCGCACCCGGCCCGCGCTGGACCTCACCGAGCTGTTCAACGGGTTCAAGCCGCTGTTCCAGGCGCTTGACCCGGACGAGGTGAACAAGCTGTCCTACGAGCTGATCCAGGTGCTGCAGGGCGACGGCGGCACGGTCGAGTCGCTGCTCGCCCACACCGCGACGCTGACCTCGGCGCTGGCCGACAAGGACAAGGTGATCGGCGAGCTGATCGGCAACCTGAACAGCGTGCTGGACACGGTCAACGATCGCGGCCAGCAACTGTCCGACCTGATCGGCACGCTGCAGCGGCTGGTCTCCGGGCTGGCGGCGGACCGGGAGCCGATCGGGCAGGCCGTGGAGGCGATCGGCGGGCTGGCCACCACGACCGCCGGCCTGCTGGAGCAGGCGCGGGCGCCGCTCAAGCAGGACATCGCCAACCTGGGCCTGCTGACCGACCGGCTCAACGCCCACGAGCCGGAGTTGGAGCACTTCATCCAGTTCCTGCCGACCAAGACGGCGACGCTGACCCGCACGGTGAGCTACGGCTCCTGGTTCAACTTCTTCCTGTGCTCGGCATCGGGCTCGGTGAGCATCCCCGGCCTGATCACCACGCCGGTGAACGTCCCGGTGGTCGACGCGACCGTGGCGAGGTGCTCGGGATGAGGTCGTTCGGCTCGCGCAACCCGATCCCGATCGCGATCGTCGGGATCGTCCTGATCGCGCTCGCGCTGACCGCGGCGATGTTCTCCGACGACCTGCCGATCATCGGCGCGGGCACCACCTACAGCGCCGAGTTCAGCGAGGCCGCCGGGCTGGTGCCGGACGACGAGGTCCGGGTGGCCGGGGTGAAGGTGGGCAAGGTCCGCGACATCGAGCTGGACGGGGACCGGGTGGTGGTCACGTTCAAGGTCAAGGACACCTGGCTGGGGGACCGGACCCGGGCCGCGATCAAGATCAAGACCTTGCTGGGTCAGAAGTTCCTCGCGCTGGAGCCGGACGGCGTGGCGGTGCTCGACCCGGCCGACCGGATCCCGCTGGCCCGCACGGTGGCGCCCTACGACGTGCTGGAGGCCTTCCGCGGGCTGGCGCAGACCGTCGACGAGGTGGACACCGAGCAGTTGGCCCGCAGCTTCGAGGTGATCACCGAGACGTTCGCCGACACGCCGGACGAGGTGCGCGGGGCGCTGGACGGGCTGCGCTCGCTGTCGGCGACCGTGGCGTCCCGGGACGAGGAGCTGGCCCGGCTGCTGTCCAACACCCGGCAGATCAGCCAGACCCTGGCCGAGCGGGACGCCGAGGTGACCAAGCTGATCAACGACGGCAACCTGCTGCTCGCCGAGGTGGAGAAGCGACGGGCGGCGATCAGCGCGTTGCTGGACGGCACGATCCGGCTGTCCCGGGAGCTGCAGGACCTGGTGACCGACAACGCCGAGCAGCTGCAGCCGGTGCTGGCGAGCCTGGACACGCTCACCACCATGCTGGCCCGCAACCAGGACGACCTCGCCAAGGGCATCCGGAACATGGCGCCGTTCGTGCGGCTGTTCAACAACGCGGTGGGCAACGGCCACTGGTTCGACAACTACATCTGCGGACTGCTGCCGCCGGCCACCCCGTTGCCCGGCGTCAACGAGCAGGGCTGCCTGGGGAGGTTGAACCGATGACCACCCACGGGACCGTCCGCCGCCGGCGGCTGCGCGCCGCGGCCATCGTCACGATTCTGGCCCTGCTGGTGGCCGGCTTCCTGTGGTGGGTGCTGCGGGTCACCGACGAGAAGCGGTACAGCGCGGTGTTCACCGGCACGGTCGGGCTCTACGAGGACAACGACGTCCGGGTGCTCGGGGTCAAGGTCGGTCACGTGACCAAGGTGGTCCCGCAGGGCGACACCGTGCTGGTGGAGATGGTGGTGGACCGAGACGTGCGGATCCCGGCCGGCGCCTCCGCGGCGATCGTGGCACCGTCCCTGGTCAGCGACCGGTACGTGCAGTTCGCCCCGGCCTACACCGGCGGCGCGGAGCTCGCCCCCGGCACGGTGGTGCCGAGGGAGCGCACCGCCACCCCGCTCGAGGTGGACGACCTGTACGCGAGCCTCAACCGGGTCAGCACCACGCTGGGACCCAACGGCGTCAACAAGAACGGGGCGCTGGCCGATCTGCTGAACACCCTGGCGGCCAACACCAGAGGCAACGGCGCGGCGATCAACGACACGGTCACCCAGCTGTCCCGGCTGTCCAGCACCCTGTCCGGCAACTCCGACGACCTGTTCGCCACCGTGGACAACCTGAGCCGGTTCACCAGCACGCTGGCCGGCAGCGACGCCGCGGTGCGCCAGTTCTCCCAGCAGGTCTCCGACGTCACCGGGTTCCTCGCAGGCGAACGGTCCGACCTGGGCGAAACGGTGCGCCAGCTCGGCATCGCGCTGGGGTTGGTGCAGAAGTTCATCAACGACAACCGGTCCCGGCTGGCGTCCAATGTGGACAAACTGGCGGCGGTGACCCAGGTGCTGGTGGACCAGCGGGCGGCGCTCGCCGAGGTGCTCGACATCGCCCCGCTGGCGTTGTCCAACATCATCAACGCCTACAACGGCTCGTCCGGCACCCTGGACACCCGCAGCAACCTCAACGAGCTGTCGCAGCCGCCGATCGTGCTGGTGTGCGGTCTGCTGCGGCAGACCACCCCGGCGCAGCTGCCGCCGGTGCTGGCCGAGACCTGCGACTCGATCGCCCCGCTGGTGAGCGGCCTGGTGCCGCTGGAGTCGCCGGCCGAGGTGCTCGCCGGGCTGCAGCAGGGCAGGCTGCCGCCGCTGCCGTTGCCGCTGGCCGGCGCGGTGTACACGAACTCCGGGAGCCCGCGGTGAAGCGCCGCGCGATGGCCCCGGTGCTCGCCGGGCTGCTGGCGCTCGGCGGCTGCTCGTTCACCGGCATCTACGACGTGCCGTTGCCCGGCGGGGCCGACGTCGGCGACCATCCCTACCGGGTGAAGGTGCGCTTCCACGACGTGCTGGACCTGGTGCCGCAGTCCGGGGTGAAGGTCAACGAGGTGGCGGTCGGGCGGGTGCAGGACATCGCCCTGGCCCCGGACGGTTGGACCGCCGAGGTCACCGTGCTGGTCAACGGCGACGTGGCGCTGCCCGCCAACGCCCTGGCCAAGCTGCGCCAGTCCAGCCTGCTCGGGGAGAAGTACGTGGAGCTGTCCGCGCCGTCCGCGCCGGACCCGGCCCGGCTCGCCGACGGCGCGGTGATCCCGGTGGAGCGCACCAACCGCAACACCGAGGTGGAGGAGGTGCTCGGCGCGCTGTCCATGCTGCTCAACGGCGGCGGTGTGGAGCAGTTGCGGAGCATCTCGCACGAGCTGAACGAGGCCCTGGTGGGCAACGAGGAGGACATCCGCACCGCGCTGGACGGGGTCACCAGCTTCGTGTCCACATTGGACCGGAGCAGGGCGGACATCACCCGCGCGATCGACGGGCTGAACCGGCTGGCCGGCAACCTTGCCGCCCAGCGCGACCAGATCGCGGGTGCGATCGACGACCTGGGGCCGGGCCTGCAGGTGCTGTCCGACCAACGCGGCCAGCTCGTCACCATGCTGCAGGCGCTCGACTCGCTGTCCACGGTCGCGGTGGACACGGTCAACCGGAGCCAGGTCGACATCGTGGCCGACCTCAAGGCGCTGATGCCGGCGCTGGCCAAGCTCGGCGAGGCGGGCAACGACCTGCCGAAGGCGCTGGAGCTGCTGCTGACGATGCCGTTCCCGGACGAGGCGGTCAACGACGTGCGGGGCGACTACTTCAACCTGTTCGCCAAGATCGACCTGAACCTCCAGTCGGTGATCGACAACCTGAGCCGGTCCCGGAACAGCCCGCTGACCGGCATCCTGCCCAGCGGCCAGGCGGCGGCTCCGGCGATTCCGTTGCCGCTTCCCTCGATCGGCACGCTGCCCGGGCAGCAGCCGAACCAGGCCAAGCCGTGCGGGGTCCTCGACGTGCTGCTGGGCGGGTGTCGCTGATGCTCACCCGAACCGTCCGGCTGCAGTTGGTGGCGTTCTTCGTGATCGCGGTCCTCGCCGTGGTGTACGCCCTGTTCCGGTTCACCGACCTGGGCAAGGTGTTCGGCGCCGAGGGCTACACGGTCCAGCTGAACCTGGCCGACTCGGGCGGGATCTTCAGCAACGCCGAGGTGACCTACCGCGGCGTGAACGTGGGCCGGGTCGGCGAGCTCCGGTTGACCGCGGACGGTCTGCAGGTGGACCTGAACATCGACCCGGACGCCCCGGACATCCCGGCCGACCTGGACGCGGTGGTGGCCAACCGGTCCGCGGTCGGCGAGCAGTACGTGGACCTGCGTCCGCGCACCGCCGCGGCCCCGTACCTGTCGGCCGGCTCGGTCATCCCGGTCGACCGGACCCGGACCCCGATCGGCACCGACACCGTGCTGCGCGACCTGGACAGCCTGGCCGCCTCGGTGCCGACCGACGCGCTGCGCGACGTGGTCGACGAGCTGTATCTGGCGTTCCGGGGCACCGGCACGGACCTGCAGGTGCTGCTGGACAGCACGCGCAACCTGACCAGCGCGGCGATCGCGAACCTGCCGGCGACCATCACCCTGATCGACACCGGCGGCACGGTGCTGGACACCCAGAACGCCGAGGCCGGCAACATCACCTCGTTCGGACGCGACCTGCGGCTGCTGACCGAGCAACTGCGGGCCTCCGACCCGGACCTGCGCAACCTGATCGCGGCCACCCCGCGGGCCGCCGACGCGATCGACGACCTGCTCACCGAGTCCGGCTCCGACCTGAGCCTGCTCTTCGCGAACCTGCTGACCACCTCGAACATCCTGCGGGTGCGCACCGACGGGGTGGAGTACGCCCTGGTCGCCTACCCGGTGCTGTCCGCCGCGGCGCAGGGGGTGCTGGCCTCCGGCGACGGCACCGTGCACCTGGGCCTGGCGCTCAACCTGTTCAACCCGCCGGTCTGCGCCCGGGGCTACGAGCAGGCCGTGCGGCGGGACGGCAACCAGACCGGACCGCCGCCCCCGCTGCCGGAGCAGACCTACTGCGCCGAGCCCACCGGCAGCCCGATCAACGTCCGCGGCTCGCAGAACGCCCCGTTCAACGGGGTGCCCAAGCAGTCCACCCAGGCCGCGAGCCCGCCCGGGCAACCGGCCGGTCCGGGGACCACCGGCCTGCCGCCGGCCGTGACCAACCCGGGCATCCAGGGGCTACGTGCCCTCGCCGACCTGCTCGGCCTGCCCGGTTGACACGCCCACCAGCATGTACATATCGCCATCTACTCTGGAGTAGTAATGACATCTCCCGACAGCGCGGAACCGGACACCCGCCGGCGGCCCGTGCACCTGCTGCTGACCGGAGCGGTCGCGCTGGTCGTCGCGGCCGCCGTGGTCGCCACCTGGTTCGGCATCGCCTGGATCAAGGCCGGCAACGACGACGTGGTGACCAGGGCAGCGGCCCGGGACGAGGTCGACCGGGTGGCCCGGCAGGCGCTCAAGACCATGCAGACGCTGGACTACCACAACCTGGACGAGAGCCTGAACAACTGGGAGGCCGCGGCCACCGGCCCGCTGCACGACGACTTCGTCAACCGCAAGGAGAACGCGAAGAAGGCGCTCGCGGAAGCGAAGTCCAAGACGACGGCGGACATCCTCGCGCTCGCGGTGACCGACCTGAACGAGTTCGACGGCACCGCGACGGTGATCGCCGCCTCCGTGTCCGGGGTCAGCCTCGCCGACGCGCCCCCGACCACCAAGTACCGGCGGGTCAAGGCCACGCTCCAGCGCACCGGTGACGGCTGGAAGGTTTCCGCCTTGACCTTCGTCGAACCGGCCCAGAGCTGAGAGGACCCGCCGTGCCGCCGTCCCGCCGTCAGACCAGAACCACGCCGCCGACCCGGCGGCCGCGGGTGGCCGGCCTGCGCCGGCCGGATACCCAGCGCCCCGAACCGGACCTCCCGCCGCACGAGGCCGACGAACCCCAGACCGAACCCGAGGTGATCGACACCGAGGTGATCGACACCGAGGTGACCGACACGGAGGTAATCGACACGGGGGCGGAGCCGGAGCCGATCGCGCCCGCCGGCGGGGTGATCGGCGCCGCGGCGCCGGCAGCCGGTGCGAAGCCGTCGCCGGGCCGCGTCGAGCTCGACGAGGAGCGGCCGGTGCCGGCGGCCCGGCCGGCCGGCAAACGTCGCTCGATCGGGATTACCCAACCGGGTGACCTGGCCGAAGCCGAGGCCGAGGTCGCCGGCACCGAACCCGGGCCGGCCCAGCGGCGCCGGGTGAACCCGCTGGCCCTGGCGATCGGCCTGATCGTGCTGGCGCTGCTGCTGGGCGGGCTCGCCGTGTGGTTCCGGGGTGAGGCCGACCGGCGCGTGGAGGCGGCGGACACCAACAACGCCGCGCTGACCGATCCGGGCGCGGCGGTGGAGGTGACCGAGAAGCTGCGCACCGCGATCGAGCGGACGTTCTCGTTCAACTACACCGACCTGGACAGCACCGAGAAGGCGGTGCGGGAGAACCTGGCCGGCAAGGCGGCCTGCGAGTACGACCAGCTCTTCGGCGAGGTGCGCAAGCTCGCTCCGGAGCAGAAGATCGTGGTCAGCGCCCAGGTGCGCGACATCGGGCTGATCCGCCTGGAGGGGGACAAGGCCCAGGCGCTGGTGTTCCTCGACCAGCGGTCCACCCGGGGCGACAACAACCAGGCCGCGGTCAGCGGAGCGCAGTTCACCGTCAACGCCGAACGGCAGGACGGCCAGTGGAAGATCACCGGCTTCGACCTGCTCGGCCAGCCCCTCGCCGGCGGCAAGCCGGCACCCCAGTGCTGAGGTGTGGACATGACCGGTGCTTGAATAGGTCCAATCGCCAGTTCGCCCCGTCCTGATGCGCCGGCGTTTCCCCAGGTGACTGCGCACGCTGCGTAGCGGATACCTCGACTAGAGGTAGGGATCATGGTGCGGCATCTTGACTCGGCGGCGCCGCAGGGTCACGCTGTTTGTCAGCGCGCACTCCAGCGAGAGGATTCCCTTGAGCGGCGGGCCTGGACAGTCGCCGGTTTAATGGCTAGACTGCCCCTTTGCGCTGCCCACTTTCGCATGCCCTAGACTGGTGGGTACCACCGCACCCTTGATCAGGCGCGCTACCTGTGCTAGCGCGGCTGCTCAGACCGCTCATTAGTCCTGGAAGGACGCATCTTGGCAGTCTCCCGCGTGACCAAGGCCACTGCGACCAATTCCACTGCATCGAACTCAGGAATCCCCGGCGCGCCCCGGCGCGTGTCGTTCGCGAAGATCCGCGAGCCCCTGGGAACACCCAACCTGCTGGACCTGCAGATTCAGTCGTTCGAGTGGTTCACCGGAGCCGAGTCCTGGTTTCAGCGACGTATCGACGCCGGTGACGATAACCCGATCGGGGGCCTCGAGGAGGTCCTGAACGAGATCTCCCCCATCGAGGACTTCTCCGGCTCGATGTCGCTGTCCTTCTCCGACCCTCGCTTCGACGAGGTCAAGGCCTCCGTCGAGGAGTGCAAGGACAAGGACATGACCTACGCGGCGCCGCTGTTCGTCACCGCGGAGTTCACCAACCACACCACCGGCGAGATCAAGAGCCAGACGGTGTTCATGGGTGACTTCCCGGTCATGACCGACAAGGGCACCTTCATCATCAACGGCACCGAGCGGGTCGTGGTGTCCCAGCTCGTCCGTTCCCCGGGCGTCTACTTCGACACCTCCGTCGACAAGACGACCGACAAGGACGTGTTCAGCGTCAAGGTCATCCCGAGCCGCGGCGCCTGGCTCGAGTTCGACGTCGACAAGCGCGACACCGTCGGTGTGCGCATCGACCGCAAGCGCCGCCAGCCGGTCACCGTGCTGCTCAAGGCGCTGGGCTGGAGCACAGAGCAGATCCGCGAGCGGTTCCACTTCTCCGAGACGCTGATCGCCACGCTGGACAAGGACCACACCGCCGGCACCGACGAGGCGCTGCTGGACATCTACCGCAAGCTGCGCCCGGGTGAGCCGCCGACCAAGGAGAGCGCGCAGACCCTGCTGGAGAACCTCTTCTTCAAGGAGAAGCGCTACGACCTGGCCAAGGTGGGCCGCTACAAGGTCAACAAGAAGCTCGGTCTGGCTTCGCCGGTGGGCACCGGCGTGCTCACCGAGGACGACATCGTCACCGCGATCGAGTACCTGGTCCGGCTGCACGCCGGCGAGACCACGATGCCAACGGCCGGCGGCGACGGGACCGTCCCGGTCGAGGTGGACGACATCGACCACTTCGGCAACCGGCGGCTGCGCACGGTCGGCGAGCTGATCCAGAACCAGATCCGGGTCGGCCTGTCCCGGATGGAGCGGGTCGTCCGGGAGCGGATGACCACGCAGGACGTCGAGGCGATCACGCCGCAGACCCTGATCAACATCCGCCCGGTGGTAGCGGCGATCAAGGAGTTCTTCGGCACCTCGCAGCTGTCCCAGTTCATGGACCAGACCAACCCGATCGCCGGTCTGACGCACAAGCGCCGGCTGTCCGCGCTCGGGCCCGGTGGTCTGTCCCGCGAGCGGGCCGGCATGGAGGTCCGCGACGTCCACCACAGCCACTACGGCCGGATGTGCCCGATCGAGACGCCGGAAGGCCCGAACATCGGTCTGATCGGCTCGCTGTCCTCCTACGGGCGGGTCAACCCGTTCGGCTTCATCGAGACGCCGTACCGCAAGGTCGTCGAGGGTCAGGTCACCGACCAGATCGACTACCTGACCGCGGACGAGGAGGACCGGCACGTCATCGCGCAGGCCAACGCGCCGCTGGACGACCAGAACCACTTCGCCGAGGACCGCGTCCTGGTCCGGAAGAAGGGCGGCGAGGTCGAGTTCATCGAGCCGTTCGACGTGGACTACATGGACGTCTCGCCGCGGCAGATGGTCTCGGTGGCCACCGCGATGATCCCGTTCCTCGAGCACGACGACGCCAACCGCGCGCTGATGGGCGCCAACATGCAGCGCCAGGCGGTTCCGCTGCTGCGCAGCGAGTCGCCGCTGGTCGGCACCGGCATGGAGCTGCGTGCCGCGGTGGACGCCGGTGACCTGGTGGTGGCCGAGAAGTCCGGCGTGGTCGAGGAGCTGTCCGCGGACTTCATCACGGTGATGGCCGACGACGGCAGCCGCCGCACCTACCGGCTGTACAAGTTCGACCGCTCCAACCAGGGCACCTGCATCAACCAGAAGCCGATCGTCTCCGAGGGCGACCGGGTCGAGGCGGGCCAGGTGATCGCGGACGGGCCGTGCACCGAGAACGGCGAGATGGCGCTCGGCAAGAACCTGCTGGTCGCGATCATGCCGTGGGAGGGCCACAACTACGAGGACGCGATCATCCTGTCGCAGCGGCTCGTCGAGGAGGACGTGCTCACGTCCATCCACATCGAGGAGCACGAGATCGACGCCCGGGACACCAAGCTCGGCGCCGAGGAGATCACCCGGGACATCCCGAACGTCTCCGAGGAGGTGCTCGCCGACCTCGACGAGCGCGGCATCGTCCGGATCGGCGCGGAGGTCGGCGCCGGCGACATCCTGGTCGGCAAGGTCACCCCGAAGGGCGAGACCGAGCTGACCCCCGAGGAGCGGCTGCTCCGCGCGATCTTCGGCGAGAAGGCCCGCGAGGTCCGTGACACCTCGCTGAAGGTGCCGCACGGCGAGACCGGCAAGGTGGTCCGCATCCGGGTGTTCAGCCGGGAGGACGAGGACGAGCTGCCGCCGGGCGTCAACGAGCTGGTCCGGGTGTACGTGGCGCAGAAGCGCAAGATCCAGGACGGCGACAAGCTCGCCGGCCGGCACGGCAACAAGGGCGTGATCGGCAAGATCCTTCCGGTGGAGGACATGCCGTTCCTGCCGGACGGCACCCCGGTCGACGTCGTGCTGAACACGCACGGTGTGCCGCGCCGGATGAACATCGGCCAGGTGCTGGAGACCCACCTCGGCTGGATCGCCAAGCAGGGCTGGCAGATCGACGGCGCTCCGGACTGGGCGAAGCGGCTGCCGGAGGACCTGCACTCCGCCGAGCCCGGCACGAACACCGCCACCCCGGTGTTCGACGGGGCCAAGGAGGACGAGATCACGGGCCTGCTCGGCTCGACGCTGCCCAACCGGGACGGCGAGCGGCTGGTCGGCGAGGACGGCAAGGCGACGCTGTTCGACGGTCGCTCCGGTGAGCCGTTCCCGTTCCCCGTGGCGATCGGCTACATGTACATCCTCAAGCTGCTGCACCTGGTCGACGACAAGATCCACGCCCGGTCCACCGGCCCGTACTCGATGATCACCCAGCAGCCGCTCGGTGGTAAGGCGCAGTTCGGTGGCCAGCGCTTCGGTGAGATGGAGTGCTGGGCGATGCAGGCCTACGGCGCGGCGTACACGCTGCAGGAGCTGCTCACGATCAAGTCGGACGACGTGCTCGGCCGGGTCAAGGTGTACGAGGCGATCGTCAAGGGCGAGAACATCCCCGAGCCGGGCATCCCGGAGTCGTTCAAGGTGCTGCTCAAGGAGCTGCAGTCGCTGTGCCTCAACGTCGAGGTGCTCTCCAGTGACGGTGCGGCCATCGAGATGCGGGACTCCGACGACGAGGACCTCGAGCGCGCGGCCGCCAACCTCGGCATCAACCTGTCCCGCAACGAGTCGCCGTCCGTCGATGACGTCGTGAACTGAACCCCGCCGCGCCGGGTGCGCGAGCACCCGGCGCAGGCCCGATCCCCGGCAGACATACCAACAATTGGGGAGAAGAACCAACTTGCTGGACGTCAACTTCTTCGATGAGCTTCGCATCGGTCTGGCGACCGCTGACGACATCCGCCAGTGGTCCTACGGCGAGGTGAAGAAGCCCGAAACCATCAACTACCGCACCCTCAAGCCGGAGAAGGACGGGCTCTTCTGCGAGAAGATCTTCGGCCCGACCCGCGACTGGGAGTGCTACTGCGGCAAGTACAAGCGGGTTCGCTTCAAGGGCATCATCTGTGAGCGCTGCGGCGTCGAGGTGACCCGGGCCAAGGTGCGCCGCGAGCGGATGGGTCACATCGAGCTGGCCGCTCCGGTCACGCACATCTGGTACTTCAAGGGTGTGCCGAGCCGGCTCGGCTACCTGCTCGACCTGGCACCGAAGGATCTCGAGAAGATCATCTACTTCGCCGCCTACGTGATCACCAGCGTGGACACCGAGCAGCGGCACAACGACCAGCCGACCCTGGAGAGCGAGATCGGGGTCGAGCGCAAGCAGGTCGAGGCCCGGCGCGATGCCGACATCGAGGCGCGGGCCCAGAAGCTCGAGGCCGACCTGGCCCAGCTGGAGGCCGAGGGCGCCAAGAGCGACGTGCGCCGCAAGGTCAAGGAGGGCGGCGAGCGGGAGATGCGCCAGCTCCGCGACCGGGCCCAGCGTGAGCTGGACCGGCTCGACGAGATCTGGACCACCTTCACCAAGCTCGAGCCCAAGCAGCTGATCGCCGACGAGCTGCTCTACCGCGAGCTGACCGACCGCTACGGCGAGTTCTTCACCGGCTCGATGGGTGCCGAGGCGATCCAGAAGCTGGCCGCCGACTTCGACGTCGAGGCCGAGGCCGAGAACCTGCGCGACACGATCCGCAACGGCAAGGGGCAGAAGAAGCTCCGCGCCCTCAAGCGGCTCAAGGTCGTGGCGGCGTTCTCCGCGACCAGCAACTCGCCCATGGGCATGGTGCTCGACTGCATCCCGGTGATCCCGCCGGACCTGCGGCCGATGGTCCAGCTCGACGGTGGCCGGTTCGCCACCTCCGACCTGAACGACCTGTACCGCCGGGTGATCAACCGGAACAACCGGTTGAAGCGGCTGATCGACCTGGGCGCGCCCGAGATCATCGTCAACAACGAGAAGCGGATGCTGCAGGAGGCCGTCGACGCGCTGTTCGACAACGGCCGCCGCGGCCGTCCGGTCACCGGCCCGGGCAACCGGCCGCTGAAGTCGCTGTCCGACCTGCTCAAGGGCAAGCAGGGCCGGTTCCGCCAGAACCTGCTCGGCAAGCGCGTCGACTACTCCGGCCGTTCGGTCATCGTGGTCGGCCCGCAGCTCAAGCTGCACCAGTGCGGTCTGCCCAAGGCGATGGCGCTGGAGCTGTTCAAGCCGTTCGTGATGAAGCGGCTGGTCGACCTCAACCACGCGCAGAACATCAAGTCCGCCAAGCGGATGGTGGAGCGGGCCCGGCCGGCGGTGTGGGACGTGCTGGAAGAGGTCATCACCGAACACCCGGTGATGCTCAACCGCGCGCCGACGCTGCACCGCCTCGGCATCCAGGCCTTCGAGCCGCAACTGGTCGAGGGCAAGGCGATCCAGCTGCACCCGCTGGTCTGCGAGGCGTTCAACGCCGACTTCGACGGTGACCAGATGGCGGTGCACCTGCCGCTGTCCGCCGAGGCCCAGGCCGAGGCGCGAATCCTGATGCTGTCGTCGAACAACATCCTGTCGCCGGCGTCTGGGCGACCGCTGGCCATGCCGCGTCTGGACATGGTCACCGGGCTGTTCCACCTGACCCGGATCAAGGAGGACGGTCTCGGCGCGGGTCAGGCGTTCTCCTCGCCGGCGGAGGCGATCATGGCCTTCGATCGCAAGTCGGTTGGCCTGCAGTCGCCGATCAAGGTCCGCATCCACGACCGCGCGCCCAACGCGGTCGACCGGCCGGAGACCTGGGAGCCGGGCACCGCCTGGCTCGCCGAGACCACGCTGGGCCGGGTGCTGTTCAACGACCTGCTCCCCGAGGACTACCCGTTCATCAACGAGGCGATGCCGAAGAAGCGGCAGGCCGCGATCGTGAACGACCTCGCCGAGCGGTACCCGATGGTCACCGTGGCTCGGACCCTGGACAAGCTCAAGGACGCCGGCTTCTTCTGGGCCACCCGGTCCGGTGTCACGATCGCCATCTCGGACATCGTGGTGCCGCCGAACAAGCAGGAGATCCTGGACTCCTACGAGCTCAAGGCCGACGCGGTGGAGAAGCGCTACCAGCGTGGGCAGCTGTCCCACACGGAGCGCAACAGCGAACTGGTCAAGGTGTGGGGCCAGGCGACCGAAGAGGTCGCCAGGGCCATGGAGGACAACTTCCCCGAGGACAACCCGATCCCGATGATCGTGAAGTCGGGCGCGGCGGGCAACATGACCCAGGTCCGGTCGCTGGCCGGGATGCGTGGTCTGGTGTCCAACCCGAAGGGCGAGTACATCCCGCGGCCGATCAAGAACAACTTCCGCGAGGGTCTGTCCGTGCTGGAGTACTTCATCGCCACGCACGGCGCCCGCAAGG
>NZ_DASTBH010000416.1:0-7458 GCF_035712165.1 Actinophytocola sp.
GCGCACCAGTTCGTCGGCCGTGTCGCGCCGGTGCGCTTCCATGGCCAGCGGATTGGTGGTGTGCGGGCCGTAGGCCGGCAGCGGGTTGTCGGCGTACACCAGGTGCAGCCGAGCGCCGTCGCGTAACGCGCGCGCGGCGGCCCATCGCACGGCGGCCAGGCTCGACTCCGACCCGTCCACCCCGACCACGATCGGCTTGCTGCTCATGACTGACCCTTTCGGTGTACTTCGGTGTCCGGGCGCGCCACCGCGACCGGGCATTCGGCGTGGTACAGCAGGGCGCGGCTGGTCGAGCCCATCCCCATCCCGGTCATGGCCTCGCCGTGCCCGCGCGAGCCGACCACGATCAGTTGCGCGCCAACCCGTTGCGCCTCGGCCAGCAACGCGCGGACCGGACGGTCCCGGACCAGGCGCCGGCGCACCGCGACATCCGGGTACCTCTCCTGCCAACCGGCCAGCACCTCGCCGAGCACCCGGCGCTCCCGCTCGGCCAACTCCGTCGGATCGGCGTCCAGCGGCAACGCGGTCCACGCCCCGTCGAAGAACACCGGCTCCCAGGTGTGCACGGCGATCAGCTCGGCACCACGCAGTGACGCGGCTTCGAAAGCGAACCCGATGGCCGCGACGCTCGCCGGCGAACCGTCCACCCCCACCAGCACCGGACCCTCGCCGGGCGGTGGATCCGCGGGCGTGCGGCCCCGCACGACCACGACCGGGCAGGCACCGTGCTCGGCCAGCGCCAGCGCCACCGACCCGACCGCCAACTCGTCGAACCCGCCCTGGCCACGGGAGCCGAGCACCACCAGGTGCGCGCCATGCGACTCGGCGATGAGCACCTCGTGCGCGCCCCCGACCCGCGACACGACGCTCACTTCGATACCGGGCGCGACCTTGCCCGCCTCGACCGCCGCCTCGCGGCCCCAGTGCCCGCCCTGATCCCGCATCGCCTCCAGATAGGCGGCCTGACCGGCCAGGGTGGTCGGATGCGCGATGGCCAGCGGCGGGCAGGCGTGCACGACCTGCAGCGGCAACTTGCGGAGCATGGCTTCACGCGCCGCCCAACGGGTCGCATCCAGCGCCGAACGCGAGCCGTCGACACCAACCACGACGGCGGGTCGCGTGCCGCTCATCGTGCGACCTCCAGCCGGGCCTTGATGCGGCCGAGGTGAATCCGGGTGGGCTCGGCGGCACTGCGCGGCGCGGGCACGATCACCACCGGGCAGCGTGCGTGGTTGGCGCAGTAGGTGCCGACCGAGCCGAGCAGCGCTCGGGCGATCGGGCCGGCGCCCCGGCTCCCGACCACCAGCATGGCCGCGCCGTCGGCCGCGTCGATGAGGGCTCGACCCGGTGTGCCTGCCACCCGCAGTTGCCGGATGTGGACCGTCGGGTTTGCCGCGGCGGCCTTGCGGGCCTGCCCGGCCGCGCGCTCGACCCAGTCCGGTTGTGCCGGCACGGTGTAGGCCAGCCGCGGCCGGGTAGCGATGGTGACCACCTTCAACGGGCTGCCGCGGCGGGCCGCCTCGTCGGTCGCCCAACGCAGGGCGGCCTCGGCGACAGCGGATCCGTCCACGCCAACCACGATCGGGCGAGTGCCGTTGTTGTCGGTCATGGCGTGCTCCTTCGTGATGCCTTCGCATCCCACTGTCGTCCCAACCATGCCGGGCCGGCAGCGGCGCGAGTCCTCACCCGGCAGGGACTTTCGTCAATACCGCGCTGGGTGAGCGGCCAGTGCGGCGTGACCACCAGGTCGGCCGGCGCCGGTCAAAGCAGCCTTACGCGGAGCCTCGATGGGTTGGCGCAGCAGGGTGGCCGGCCGCTTGCTGAGGTAGATCTCGTGATGGCGGCCGCGTGGCCGGCAGCCGGCGGCGTCGATGGCCGCATAGAGCCGCCGCACCGCGGGACCTTCGGCGGCGTACGGCCCGACATGCAGCACCTGAACGGATGGTCCCTCGGCCCACCGCAGGTAGCGGATCCCGTCCGTCATGCCCGCGATCGCCTCGGCCGTGGCCGGATCCGGGGCCCGCACCAGCGCCTGCCAGCGCCAGCCGTCCGGCGGCAGGTCCATCCGGTTGGTGCGGCCTAGGGTGAGGTCGCGAACCAGGTCGGTCAACACCGTTTCGTCCACCCACCACAGGGCCTCGATCGGCATACGTCGGAGGAATCCGGCGGTCGCCGTGCGCAGCAGTGTGGCAGCGTGCTGAAACTCCGGTCCGCCCGGAACACCCTGGCCCTGGATTGACAGGTAGTCCAGTTCCGGCACGTCGACCACGGCTACTTGTCCTTTGCGGACTCGATACAGCTCGTCCATACCCGCGACGGTAAGCAAGCGACCGCGACCGCGCCGCAGCCGATGGTCCCTGCCCTGCGCGACCAACGACCCGCGCTCGCACCCGGGCGGCAGAGCATGATGGGTCGCAACGGTGAGGAGGTGGGTCGATGTCGCATCGCGGGAGCCGGCAGCTTCAGGTCAGCGGCCTGGCCCGGGTCGAGGGTGAGGGCGCGTTGCACGTGAGTGTCCGGGACGGCCGGGTGCAGCGGGTGGCGATGCGGATCTACGAGCCGCCGCGGTTCTTCGAGGCGTTCCTGCGCGGCCGGGCGTTCACCGAGCCGCCGGACATCACCGCGCGGATCTGCGGGATCTGCCCGGTGGCCTACCAACTCTCGGCGTGCAATGCGATCGAGGACGCCTGCGGGGTGTCGGTCGGCGGGCAGGTGGCGGCGCTGCGCCGGTTGCTCTACTGCGGCGAATGGATCTCCAGCCATGCCCTGCACATCTACCTGCTGCACGCCCCGGACTTCCTCGGCTACCCGGACGCCATCACCCTGGCCCGAGACCACCGGGAGATCGTGGAACGCGGTCTGGCGTTGAAGAAGGCCGGCAACGCGATCCTGGACCTGGTCGGCGGCCGGGCCATCCACCCGGTCAATGTTCGGCTCGGCGGCTTCTACCGCGCCCCCACCCGCGCCGAGTTGGCCGGGCTGGCCGAACGGCTGCGGCCCGCCCTGGACGCGGCCATCGCCACCACACAGTGGGTGTCCACCTTCGACTTCCCGGACCTTGAGCTGGACCACGAACTGCTGGCGCTGCACGAACCCGACCGCTACGCCATCGAGTCCGGCACCCCACGCACCGCATCCGGCGCGGACTGGCCGCTGGCCGACTACCCCACGCACGTGGTCGAGCAGCAGGTGCCGCACTCCACCGCGCTGCACGCCCGGCTCGACGGCGCCGAGTTCCTCACCGGACCGCTGGCCCGCTACGCCGTCAACTCGGCCACCCTGTCCCCCACCGCCCGGCAGGTCGCCGCCGACGCCGGGCTCGGCGCGGTGTGCCGCAACCCGTTCCGCAGCATCGTGGTCCGGGCCGTCGAAGTGGTCTACGCCCTCGACGAAGCCCTGCGCCTGATCGACGGCTACGAACCACCCGAGGAGTCCTTCGTGGACGTCGCCGCCCGCCCGGGGGTCGGGCACGGCGCCACCGAAGCGCCCCGCGGCCTGCTCTACCACCGCTACGCCATCGACGCCGCCGGGCTGATCTCCTCGGCCGACATCGTGCCGCCCACCGCGCAGAACCAGGCCGCCATCGAGACCGACCTGGCCCGGCTCGTCCAGGCCAACCTGCACCTCGACGACCACACCCTGACCGGACTGTGCGAGCAGGCCATCCGCAACTACGACCCGTGCATCTCCTGCTCGGCCCACTTCCTCGAACTCACCGTGGACCGCCGGTGAACGCCACGAACGACGTCGTGGTCATCGCGATCGGCAACCCCTACCGCCGCGACGACGGCGTCGGACCCGCCCTCGCCGAACGGCTGGCCGCCCGGCAGCCCTCCGGTGTGGACATCGAGGTCCTGGACGGCGAACCCACCCGGCTGCTGGACGCCTGGACCGGCGCCCGCCTCGCCATCGTCATCGACGCCGTGCTGTGCCAGCCCGCCCAACCCGGCCGCATCCACCGCACCCGGCTCGACGACCTGCCCACCGGCCGGCCGGCGGCAAGCTCCCACGGCATGGGCATTCCCGAAGCGGTCGCGCTCGGCACGGTATTGGATCGCCTACCCCGACGCCTCATCGTCTACGCCGTCGAAGCCGCCGACATCGGCTTCGGCACCGACCTGACCCCCGAGGTCGCCGCCGCACTACCCGCCCTGCTCGACGCCGTACGCGCCGACATAGCGGACGATGTCGGCCGCAGTGACGATCCCGAGGATTGATCCGTCCCGGGTCACCAGCGCCGCGTCGCAGCCGCCCTCGGTCATCCGGGCCGCGGCCAGGACCATCGGGTCGTCGGGGTCCACCAGCGGAGCGGGTTTGATGCGATTGCGGCCCACCGGCTCCGCCACCGTGCCGTGTGTCCAGAGTGTCCAGAGCAGGTCGGACTCCTGGACCATTCCGACACACCGATCGCCCTCCATCACGGGAAGGTGGCGGACCCGGCATTCGGTCATCACCCGCAGCGCGTCCTCCAGTGTCGTCGCGGCGGTGACCGCGACCACCCGGTCGGTCATCAGCGCGCGGACCGTGCCCGCTGTCGGAGTCCTCATGGCTCGAGTAGAGCCCTCCTGCGGGCGGCCGGTAAGGGCACAAGGAAACCCCGCCGCCGACGAACCGCCATGCTCTGGCAGGGACCTTGGACCCTGGTCGGCAGGGTCACAGGAGCGTGTCGAGCGAGGTGGGACGGCACTATCGTCACGAGCGGAGGTGTTGGCGATGGTACGGGTCTTTCTGGTGGACGATCACGAGATCGTGCGGCGCGGCCTGGCGGATCTCCTCGAGTTCGAACCAGACCTCGAGGTCGTCGGCGAAGCGGACTCGGTCGCCGAGGCGCTGGTCCGCATTCCCCAGACCCCGGCCGACGTGGCCGTGCTGGACGTGCGGCTGGGCGACGGCAACGGGGTCGAGCTGTGCCGGGAACTGCGCTCGACGATGCCCGAGCTGAACTGCCTGATGCTCACCTCCTACGCCGACGACGAGGCACTCTTCGACGCGATCATGGCCGGGGCGTCGGGATTCGTACTCAAACGGGTGCTGGGCAGCGACCTGGTCAACGCGCTGCGCACGGTCGGCGGCGGCGGCTCACTGCTCGACCCGCGCACCACCACCGCGCTGATGAACCGCATCCGCCGGGAACGCGCCACGCACGACCCGCTCGCCGACCTGACCGAGCAGGAACACACCGTGTTCGACCTGATCGGCGAGGGACTGACCAACCGCCAGATCGGCGAACGCATGTGCCTGGCCGAGAAGACCATCAAGAACTACGTCTCGCACCTGCTGGCCAAACTCGAGCTACAGCGCCGCACCCAGGTCGCCGTGCTCGCCACCCAACTGCACAAGAAGCCGCAGAGTTAGGGCCCGCCCTCAGCCACAATCCACCGCATGTCCGCCTCGTTCGCCGGAACGCAACCACCGCATCAAATTCCGGGGAGGCGGAGCGGAGCCCGCCAGGTCAGCCGGGTGCCGCCTCGCGGTCCCGGACCGACGCCGACCGTCCCGCCGCACTCGGTGGCGCGGCGTTCGATGCCGAGCAGGCCGCTGCGGGCGACCTCGGCGGGTAGCCCGATCCCATCGTCGACGACGTCCAGGATCAGGTCGTCGGAAACCTCGATCGTCACGATGATCTCGTGGGCCTGGGCGTGCCGGATCGCGTTGCTGACCCCCTCACGCAGCACCGCCAGCGCGTGCTCGCCCAGCTGCGCCGGCACCAGGGTGTCCACCGCGCCACTGATCCGGATGGTCGGCGACACCACCGAATCGGTGGACACGTCGTTGATCACGTCGAGCATCCGGCGGCGCAGGCTCACCCCGGAGGCGTCCGCGCCGGTGTTCAGGTCGAAGATCGACGTGCGGATGTCGCGCATGGTGTTGTCGAGCTGTTCGATGGCCTTCACGACCCGGCGGCGGGCCTCTTCGTCGGCGATCCGCCGGACCCCGCCCTGCAGGCTCATCCCGGTGGCGAACAGCTGCTGGATGACGTGGTCGTGCAGGTCGCCGGCGATCCGGTCCCGGTCGGCCAGCAGGTCGAGCTGGCGCTGGGTGCGCTGCTTGTCGGCCAGTTCGAGAGCTAGCGCGGTCTGGTCGGCGAACGAGGCCAGCACCGGCACCTGCTCCTGGTCGAACACCGCCGCACCCTTGTCCCGCAACGCCAGCAGCACACCGCTGACCCGGTCCGCCGCGCCCAACGGCACGACCAGGGCCGGGCCGTACTCGAGGTCCGTGCCGCCCAGGCCACCCGGCAGCGCATGGGCCAGATCGGGGATCAGCACGGGGGTCCCGGCGGAGACCACCCCGGCGATGGCCGGCTCGGTGACCGCGATGGTCCCCGACAGCAGCCGGTCGGCGTGTGTCCCGGCCCCGGCCCGGACCACCAGTCGCCCCGGCTGACCGGCATCCAGCAGCAGGATGAGTGTGCAGTCGGCGTCCGAGAGTTGCCGAACCCGGTCGACGATCGACTGCAGCGCCTGCTCGCCGCTGGCCCCGCCGAGCAGGCTCGCGTTGACCTCGGCGGTGGCCTGCAGCCAGCGTTCGCGCAGCAGGGCCCGTTCGAACAGCCGGGAGTTCTCCACCGCGATCCCGGCGGCGGTCGCCAGGGCTTGCAGCACCACCTCGTCGTCGGCGGTGAACTCGCCGCCGCCCTTCTTCTCGGTGAGGTAGATGTTGCCGAACACCGCGTCGCGGACCCGGATCGGCACCCCGAGAAAGCTGCGCATCGGCGGGTGGTTGGGCGGGAAGCCCACCGAAGCCGGATGTTCGGCCAGATCGGGCAGCCGGATCGGCCGCGGATGCTCGATCAGCTCGCCGAGCAGGCCCTTGCCCTGTGGCAGATGCCCCATCCTGGCTCGGGTCTCGGCGTCGATGCCGACGTAGACGAACTCGCTCAGGCCGACGTCCTGACCGAGCACTCCCACCGCCCCGTAGCGGGCGTCGACAAGCTCCACCGCGGTCTCGATGATCCGCCGCAGCGTGCCTTCCAGCTCAAGGCCGGAGCCTACGGCGAGCACCGAGTCCAGCAGACCCTGCATCCGGTCCCGGGTGCGGGCGATCTCGGTCAGCCGATCCTGCACCTCACCCAGCAGCTCGTCCAGCCGCAGCCCGGCCAGCGACACCCGGACCTGCGAAGATGCCTGCTCGTCGGACACGCGGTCCATTGTGACGTGGGGTCGCACCCGCGCCAAGAGACGTCGGTCAGTCGTCCCAACCGAGTCGCACACCGGTCGCCGGGCGCAGCGACACGTCGGTGACACCGGCCGCGGTGTGGGCCAGCGCGGCCACCACGGCCCGCTCGGCGGCGTCGGCGAACTCGCCGCCGATGACCACCGCGCCGCCGGTGACCTCGACAGTCCACCGCCTGCGGCTGCCGGCGTAGTCGTCGAGCAGGGCGCGGACCTTCGCGGCGATCACGTCGTCGTCGTGCAGCAGGGTGCGCAGCAGGTCGCGGCGGGCGACCACCCCGAC
>NZ_DASTBH010000417.1:0-10855 GCF_035712165.1 Actinophytocola sp.
TGAGTTCTCGGTCGCCGAGCACGTCGGCAAGCTGCTCGCGGCGATCGAGGAGGACGCCTCGGTGGGCGCGTTCGTGTCGGTCGCAGGTGAACAGGCGCTGGCCGAGGCCGAGGCGGCCGACGAACGCATCCGCGCGCTCGGGCCGGCCGCCTGGCGGGACCGCCCGCTGCTGGGCGTCACGATCGCGGTCAAGGACCTGATCCAGACCCGCGACCTGCCCACCACCCGGGGGTCGCTGCTGGACAACCGGCGGCCCCGGGTGGACGCGCCCGCGGTGGCCCGGCTGCGCGCGGCCGGCGCGATCATCGTGGGCAAGACCACCACCTCGGAGTACGGCTGGAGCACCAGCACGGTGAGCCGGGTGACCGGCCCGACCCGCAACCCGTGGGACCCCGACCGCTCGGCAGGCGGGTCCAGCGGCGGGTCGGCGGCGGCGGTCGCGGCCGGGCTGTGCGCGGCGGCGCTGGGCACCGACGGGGCCGGCTCGATCCGGATTCCCGCGGCGTTCTGCGGTGTGGTCGGCTACAAGCCGTCGTTCGGCCGGGTGCCCTACGTGCCGCCGTGCGCGGACCGGCTGGCCCAGGTCGGACCGATGACCGCCACCGTTTCCGACGCGATGGAGCTGGCGGCGCTGATCGCCGGCGCGCATCCGCACGACCCGGACTCCGGCACCGTCGTGCTGGACACCGTGCCCCGGCCACGCGCGCTGCGGATCGCCTGGATCGAGTTTCCCGGCACCACGCCGGAGGTCGGCGCGGTCGCCGGCCGGGTCCGCACGGTGCTGACCGGACAGGGCCACCGGTTGACCGCGACCGAGGTTCCGTTCGCCGATCCCTACCAGGCCATGGTGGATCTGGTCGCGGCAGGCGAGGCGGCCGGCACCCGGCACGGCGACGAGGCGCGGGCCGACCCGGGACGGCTCGCGGTGGTCCGGCACGGCCGCACGCTGCGCGGCACCGCGGTCGCCCGGGCCGAGGAGGTGCGGCTCGCGCTGCGGACCACGCTGCGCGGGGTGATGGGCCGGTTCGACCTGCTCGCCATGCCCACCGTTCCGGTGGAACCGTTCGGCGCCGGCGCGATCGCTCCGGACTGGGCGGCCGATCCGGCGGATCTGCTCTGGCTGGCGTGGACGCCGGCCACCTACCCGTTCAACCTGACCGGCCAGCCGGCGCTCTCGCTCCCGGCCGGCCTCACGGCTTCCGGTCTCCCGGTGGGAGTCCAACTGGTCGGCCCGTTCGGCGCCGACCAGTTGGTGCTATCCACCGCCCGGAGCGTCGAGGCCGAGCTGGAACCGCTGCCGCGGCCGCCCGGTCGACCAACCGAAAGGATGCTCTAGCCATGTACTCCCGGTCGTGGTCACGCCTGTACTCCGAAAGCAGCGTCGGGCGCCCGGCGTTCGTCACCGAGCTCGGCCTGTGGGACGACCGGCAGATCGAGGCGGCCGAGGCCGTCGAGCGCGCGCTGGACGACATCGACTTCGTCCGCGTGGCGTTCTGCGACCCGCACGGCCTGGCCCGGTCCAAGACCCTGACCAGCGCCGCGTTCCGCACCGTGCTGCGCAACGGCATGGACTTCAGCCCGGGGCCGTTCATCTTCGACACCGGACACGCGGTGGCGGTGGACTTCCTGAACAGCCCGGGCGTCGGGGTGGACGAGATCCTCGGCGCGGGCGACTTCGTCGTGGTTCCGGATCCCCTGACGTTCCAACCACTTCCGGGCTCGGAGCCGCGCACCGCGTGGGTGCTCGGGGACGAGTACCTGCGCGACGGCACGCCGCACCCGCTGTCCACCCGCAACGTGCTGCGCCAGGTGTGCGCCCGCTACGCGGCCCGCGAGCTGGCGCCGGTGATCGGCCTGGAGGTGGAGTGGTACCTGACCCGGCGGCTGGACGGCCCGCCCGGCAACGTGGGCAACGGGTTCGGCACCCAGGGCGCGGCGCCGCGGGTCGAGCCGGTCAACGCCGGCTACCAGTTCAACCTCGACTCCTACACCGAGGCGGTGGCGCCGGTGGTCTACCCGCTGGCCATGCGGGTGCAGGAGATGGGCCTGCCGCTGCGTTCCCTCGAACACGAGTCCGGCCCGGGCCAGCTGGAGACCACGTTCGACCCGATGCTGGCCATGGACGCCGCCGACGCGATGCTGCTGTTCCGCACGTTCGTCAAGCAGGACCTGGCCCGGCAAGGGTTTCACGCGTCGTTCATGTCGCTGCCGCGGATCGACGGGTTCGACCCGAGCGGCTGGCACCTGCACCAGTCGGTGATGGACACCCGCACCGGCCGCAACCTGTTCGCCGTGGCCGGATCCGACGAGATGTCGCCGGACGGCAAGGCCTACATCGAGGGACTGCTGGCCCGGGCGCGGGACTTCTGCCTGCTGTCGGTGCCGACGGTCAACGGCTACCGGCGGCTGGACCCGGCGTTCACCCTGGCGCCGACCCGGATCGGCTGGACCTACGAGGACCGCACCGCGATGCTGCGGGTGCTCGGCGGCGGTAGCTCGACGCACATCGAGAACCGGGTCGGCGAGCCGTGCGCGAACCCGTACCTGCTGATCGCCGCGCAGCTTTTCGCCGGACTGGACGGGCTTTCCGGCAGTCCCCGGGACGAGCGCGGCAGCGGCGGCGACACTTTGCCGCAGTCGCTGCGGGAGAGCCTCACGGTGTTCCGCGCCGGCCGGGCCACCGAACTGCTCGGCGCCCCGCTGGCCGCCTGCCTGGCCAAGCTCAAGGAGAGCGAGGCGACCCGGTTCGAGGCCTGGCAGGCCGCCGAGGCGCCGCCGGCCGGGGTGGTCACCGAGTGGGAGCAGCGCGAGTACTTCGAGAACTACTGAGGACAGGACATGATTCCCCGATACGCGCTGCCTGAGATGGCCGAGCTGTGGTCGGATCAGGCACGTTACGAGACCTGGACCAAAGTGGAGGTGCTCGCCACCGAGGCCCAGGTGCGGCTGGGCCGGGTGCCCGAACACGTCCTGCCCGACGTGCGGGCCGCCCGGGTGCCCCCGGCGGCCCGGGTGGCCGAGATCGAACGGGAGCGCGACCACGAGGTGCTCTCGTTCCTCGCCGCCTGGTGCGAGGACATGCCCGACGAGTCGGCCCGCTGGGTGCACTGGGGCATGACCAGCTACGACCTGGTGGACACCGCGCTGGGCCACACCATGGCCCGGTCGGCCGACCTGCTGATCGGCGCGGCGAAGCGGCTGCGCCGGGTGCTCGCCGACCGCGCGGTGGAGCACTGGCGGACCGTCTGCATAGGACGGACACACGGGGTGCACGCCGAGCCGGTCACCTTCGGGCACAAGCTGGCCCGGTTCGCCTTCGCCGTGGACCGCTCGGTCGAACGGCTCACCGCCGCCCGGGCCGTGGTGGCGGTGGGCACGATCTCCGGTTCGGTGGGCACCTACGCGCTGATCGACCCGGCCGTCGAGCGCCAGGTGTGCGAGCGGCTCGGGCTGGGCGTGGAACCGGCGCCCAGCCAGGTGGTCGGCCGGGACCGGCACGCCCAACTGGTGTCCGCGGTGGCCATGCTCGGGTCCTGCGTCGAGCAGATCGCCCTGGAGTTGCGGTTGCTGCAGCGCACCGAGGTCGGCGAGGTGCAGGAGCGGCGCACGATCGCCTACCAGGGTTCGAGTGCCATGCCGCACAAGCGCAACCCGACGACCAGCGAGCGGCTCTGCGGACTGGCCCGGCTGCTGCGCGGGCACGCCTACGCCGTGCTGGAGGACGTGGCGCTGTGGCACGAACGGGACCTGGCGCACTCCTCGGTGGAGCGGGTCGCGCTGCCGGACAGCCTGATGGTCGGCCACTACCAGGTGACCAAGGCGGCCGAACTGGTCGAGACGCTGGAGATCTACCCGGACCAGATGCGCTCGAACATCGACCACACCAACGGACTGGTGTACAGCTCGGCGGTGCTGGCCGGGCTGCTCGAGGACGGGATGGAGCGGGAGAAGGCCTACCGGGTCGTGCAGGCGGCGGCGGACCGGGCCGCACGGTCCGATGTGGACTTCGCAACGGCGCTCGGCGAGCACGGCATCGACGCGGGCGAGCTGCGGCCGGAGCGGTTCCTGGCCCGGCAGGACGTGATCCTCACGCGATTGGAGACGCTTCGTGAACTGGAAGATTGAGCGGGTGGACGGCGCGCTGCTGGACGTCGACGAGGTACTCTCGGTCTACCGCGAGTCGACGCTGGCGGAGCGTCGTCCGGTCGGCGACCGGGAGCGGTTCGAGGCGATGGTGCGCAACGCCAACCTGATACTGGTCTGCCGGATCGACGGGCGGATGGTCGGCATCGCGCGCAGCGTCTCCGACTTCGCCTACGTGACCTATCTTTCCGACATCGCGGTCAGCCAGGACTGCCAGCGGCAGGGCATCGGCCGCGCGCTGATCGACGCCACCCGCCAGGAGGCGCCCACCGCGAAGATCGTGCTCCTGTCCGCCCCCGCGGCCGCCGAGTACTACCCGCACATCGGCTTCACCCAGCACAACTCCGCCTGGGTGCGCAACCCTTAGCCCGGCGCACGCGCGGAGTTCACCCTTCGGTGGGCTGGGCTTTTTCTGGGCATCGTGGTTGACTCAACCTATGCCCACAAAACGCCCAGCCGAGGATGAGGTGGTGGCAGCGGTCGCCCGCCTGCTGCGGCAGGGACTGCCGGTCACCCCGGCCCATGCTGAGGCCGTCCTGCTGGACCTGCGCGGGGTCGTCGCCAGGGCAGTCGATCCCGCCAATCCGTCCAGCCGAACCACGGCCCTGGACGGCACGATGCGCGGTTTGCTGGCCAGGTTTCCCGACGCACGCTACGCACGGGCAGCAAGGGCGCTGTTCGGCCTGCCGCCAGCCGCTCCGGGGTTGACCCTCACCGCGCGGCGAGACCTGGCGGCCGAGCAGGCCGGCCACGAAGTGCATCATTTCCGCAAGCGGGTCGAGCCCAAACTGATCGAGAAGGTCGCCTGGGAACTACTGGCCGACGCCGACCGATTCACCCACACGCCCATGATCGCGCCCCGGTTGGCGCCGGTCATCGTCCGCAAACCGGTCGCGGCCGACCCGTTCGCGTGGGAGCTCACCGAGCATGAGGAGCAGTTGGCTCGGTTGTGGTCGGCGCTCTATGCAGCCCACGCGGAACTACTCGCCGTCGAGCGGCTGGTCAGCATAGGCGCGAACCGGCTTGACCTGATTCATGCGGCAGTAACCGCCGCCTGGCGGTGGGCAGCCGCCCGAGCCGAGGTGATTGGCTACTCCACCGCCTACTCCCCGGACTCCGACACCTCCGTCGATGACCTCCTCGCTCTGGCCGGCTGGACACCGGAGCTGACCGGGGCGCAGGCATCCCGGTTGACCGAAGCGGCCGCCGGGGGTGCCAGCCGAGAGCAGTTCGTCCACGCCCTGCACAACGAGACCGGGCTGGGCAGCACCTGGGTTGACCGTCTTCTCGGCTCCGACGCGATGCCGATCACTGACTCGAACGGATCACCGCAGTGACCAAGATCAATTCACTTGCCGCCGCGCTGGACGCCGCGTCAGACGGCCCGCCCCGCCGTTATGTGGTCACCGGCGGCCCGTCGTCAGGCAAGGACGACCTGATCGAGCGGATCCACGCCGCGGGCATCCCCTGCATGCAGGAGGAACCCGGCCGCGAGATCTACCGCAAGCACCGCGAGCGGCTTGGCCGCCACCTCCGCCGGGAAGACCGGCGCGAGTATTCGTTGGAGGTGCTGGAGGCATTCATCGCCGAGTACACGGGTCACACCCGCGGAATCAGGTTCTATAACAGGGGCATTCCAGACGGCTACGGCTGGGAAGGCTTCTTCGGGCTCAAACCGGCCCCGCAGTTGGAGGATGCCACCGCGCGCTATCGTTATGACGCGATCTTCGTGCTCGATCCACTTGACACCTTCGAGGATCCGGACGACATCGTTTGGGCCAAGGACCGCGAGATTCGCCGCGTTCACGAACTGATCGTGCAGGGCTATTACGACGCCGGCTACGAGCCCGTGTTCGTCGCTCCCGACTCAGCCGACGCCCGCCTGGACTTCATCTGCGCCAACCTCCGCCTGCCCAGACCGAGCCGAGGACCGGGATCTCCTTGAGCCGCAGCGGAACCTCGACGCTGCTGATCTCGCCAAACAGCGTCCTTGCCAATGCACTACTGCGCACCATCGACCTCCTCCGACCGCGGGTGCAGGCTGTGCGGCCCACACGGATCGAGTTCGTGGTCGGCACCCAGATCAACGGCGCCCCGCATTTGGGCACCAACCTGGTCCAGACCGCCGCGTTCCTACTCGCAAAAACCGCCCGCCGTGAGTTCTCCATCGACACCCGCGTCCAGTTCGGCGCCCTGGACAACGCCCCGCATGAGGTGGTACTCGACCCCGAAACCCACCACGCATACCAACAGACCTACGTCCATGCCTTGGGCAAGGACAAGATCACCGAGCTGATCGATCGCTACTACACTGTCTTCTTCGACTCTCTGTCAGAGGCTTCAGGAACCGACTACGCGGTCGAGACCTACACCGATCAACAGGCCACACCCGGCTTTCGGGCAGAGTTCCTGCGCACGCTGGAACGTCTGGAGGACATCCGGTGGTGGATGGCCCCGTCGCACGGAACAGTCCACATTCGCATACCCTGTCCTGAATGTGGCTGGGCAGAGAAGCGTGCCGACCGCACCAAACTGATCCGGTTTGGTGAGGACGGTGCCACCTTCACCGCGGTCTGTTTCGATCACGGCCGTTACGAGGCACACATCGATCCCGAGGACGATGCGCCTTATCTGGACCTGGCCACGCTATACCGCAACCTGGTCAAGGAACGCACCCTTGGCCGAGCCACCGACGTTCTGCACGTAATGATGAAGGGCGGTGACTGGGCATTCGGCTGTCAGCTTGTCGACGGCGCCCTCGGCGCGCTAGGCACTCCTGCCGCGCACATGCCAATCCGCATCTTCACCCCGCAGGTCCTGGCTCCTACGGGGGCCAAGCTGTCCAAGTCGCTGCTGCGTGAGCGTGACACACGCCTGCTGCCTGCCGATGTTGAGCCTTGGATGGTCGACACCACCACCTGGCCCGGCGCACTCGACAACTACGTCGACTCGCTCGTTTGGCTGGTCGGCGAGTTGCTCACAGACCCTAAACACTTCTTCCGCTCGTTCACTGTCAAGGAGCTCGGTCGCCTCATGTCCGCCCGACCTGTCACGTTGCCGGTCCGCGCCCACGAGATGGGTATCTACAAGCGTTACTTCGACCTGATCGCGAGTGGGCGGAAGAGTGTTGAGGTTCGGGTGAACGACTCGAGTCGGCGGAAGATCAGGGCGGGGTCGCTGATCCGGTTCCGGTGTCAGGGGGATCAGGTGCTCACCCGGGTCACGCGAGTCGCGCGGTATGCGAGCTTCGAGGAGATGTTCGACCATGAGCGGATTGGCTCGGTCAACCCGCTGGCCACCCGCGAGGAGCAGCTCGCCAACATCCGGCAGATCTATCCGCCCGAGCGGGAAGCACTCGGGGTGGTTGCGATCGGCATCGAGCTGGTGGATCCACCACGGCCGGCCTGACCCCGCACGGTCAGGCGCCCTTGCGGAGTTGCCAGTCGCTGGCTACGAAGCGGGGGTCGTCGACGAGGGGGTCGGCGGAGAGGATGGCCTGGTGGAGTTGGCGGAGTTGGCGGGAGGGGTCGACGCCGAGGTGGCGGCCGACGGAGGTGTGCAACCTGCGGTACACCTCCAGGGCGCGCCACGGTAGGCCGCTGCGGTGCAACGCGAGCATGTACTGGGCGTGGAAGTTCTCGAACCACGGGTGTTTGGCGCACAGCGCGGCCAACTCGTCGAGCAGCAGGCGGTGCCGGCCGAGGCGCAGGTCGGCGTCGATCCGCAGGTCCAGCGTTGAGAGCCGGCTCTCCTCCAGCCTGGTCCGCTCGATCTGCAGCAGCGGGCCGACCACCACGTCGACCAGCGCCCGCCCACGCCACAGCTTGAGCGCGTCACCGAGAATCCGGGCCGCACTGTGATAATCCCCCAGGCTGACCGCTCGGCGGCCGCTGGCGACCAACTGCTCGTACTGGCCGGTGTCGATGTGTCCGGCCGGCACGTCCAGCGTGTAGCCGCCGGGGCCGGTGAGCAGGATGTCCTTGGACGACCGGTCGGCGCCCTCGGCGAGCGCGTTCTTCACTTTGCGGCGCAGGTGCAGGATGTAGGTCTGCAGGCTGGCCAACGGTAAGCGGGGTGGCCGGCCGCCCCAGATTTCCTCGATCAGCGCCGATGCCGTCACCACCTGCCCGGTGTTGATCGCCAGCATGGCCAGGACCTGGCGCTGCTTGCGGGCCGAGGGCACGATGGAGGTTCCGTCCACGGATCCCTGCAGCGGCCCGAGAACCTTGATCTCGACCCTCATGAGCTTGCTCCTCTTGGTCAATGGTCGCCCAGGGCCCGGCGGAACCGATCCCAGGCCCGCGCCGGCAGCATGAGCACCCCGCCCGGCGGGTTCTTCGAATCACGTATCGCCATCGCCCCGGAAGCCAGGAACGCGATCTCGACACACACGTTTCCGTCGCCGTTGCTGTGGCTGCTCTTGCGCCACACGACGCCGGGCGGAACTGGGGCGCACACCGGTCTTCTCCTTTGTCACTCAGGCCCGGCCGAAACCGATCGCGGCGATCAGCTCGCGCGATGCGTCGGGTTCCAGCGCCACGGCCCGCAGCCCTTGGAACCTGATGACGTACAACTCGACATCATCGGGCTCCTCCAGGTAGATCCCCTTGTCCAGCAGTTCGACGTAGCCGATGTCCGGATATCTGGCGTCGAACGAAAGGATGTAGAACGGTGTGCCCATTGCCGGGTACGCCTCGGTGGCCGGCACCACCCGCAGGTCGACGTTGGGCAACTCGGACAGGTCGATCAGATGCCGTAGCTGGCGACGCATCACGTCGGGGCCACCGACCTGGATCCGCAGCGCGCCTTCGGTGATGATCGCCTCGAGGTGAATCGGGTTGGGACTGTGTAACCGCGCCTGCCGCCGGTTCCGCGCGCCGACCCGGCGCCGGATCAGCGCCTCGGACGTCCACGGCTGGTTCGCCCTGATCACCGCGGCGGTGTACTCCGGCGTCTGCATGAGACCGTCCACCAGGTCGATCTTGAAGGTGCGCACCTTGGTCGCTTCGCTTTCCAGTTCGACATAGACGAGAGCGTCGTCGACGAGGGTGTCCTTGCCGACCGAGTCCCACCAGCCGCTCTTGCGCTCGGCCAGGAACGGGTTGACCACCACACCCCGCTCGGGGTTGTTGATGGCATATACCGGGGCGAACCGGGTGCCGTCCACCGACGAGGTGGGCGACACCCCGTTCCGGGCCCGGGTGCGCCTGGCGGGAAACCACGCCGCATTGCTCTCTGACATGTCTTTCTCCCCGAATTGACCTCGGCAAGCGCCTCCGCCGCCGGTCAACCCACGGCGCCGATGGGGGCCGGCCGCCGAATCGCGACCGCGTCCAGATCGACGTCCGAGTTCAGAATCGCGTGCTGGAGTTGCTGCACCTGAACGGAAGGCTCGACGCCGAGTTCGTCGACCAGCCGCTTGCGCAGCCGCCGGTAGATCTCCAGCGCCTTCCACTTACAACCGCAAGCGTAGAGGGCGGTCATATATTGTTCGCACAGCTTCTCGTGCAACGGGTATAGAGCCGTGAGCTCGGCCAGCTCACCGAGCAACTGGTGGTGCCGGCCGATGCGCAGATCGGCTTCGATCCGGGACTCCAGCACGCCGAGCCGGCTCTGCTCGAGCCGTTCGACCTCGACGCCGAGGCGGAACCCGACCCGGACGTCGACCAGCGTCGGACCGCGCCAGGTCTCCAGCGCGCTACCGAGCAGCTTGGACGCCGCGGCGTAGTCGCCGGCCTCCATGGCCCGCTCGCCGGACGTGGACAGCTGCGCGAACCGGTGCACGTCGACGTCTTCCGGCGCGATGTCCAATGTGTACCCACCAGGCCGGGTGATCAGGATCTGCTTGCCGGCGCCGGCCAGCATCGCGTCGTCGATGTGCTGCCGCAGCCGCAGGATGTAGGTCTGCACCAACTGGGTCGCCGACCGCGGCGCCTCGGTGATGCCCCACAGCTCCTCGATCAGCGTGGACACCGGGATCAGCTGCCGGGCGCAGATCGCCAGCATCGCCAGCACCTGCCGCGGCTTGCGTGCGGTCGGAACGACCGGCACACCGTTGTGCCACGCCTCGAGCGGTCCAAGAACCTTGACCTTCATAGCGTGCTCTCCTCCATCTGTGATTCCTGTGGACGCCCGGACGAGGCGTCCAGCACTGACATGAAGCGGGAGACCGGTGCGCCGGCGGGACGAACCGAGCGCGCCGGACGGGCCGGACGAACCGGACGGGCCGGCCGCTGCGCGCGCAGCGTGCGGTACGCGTGCGCCGCCGAGACCAGCGTCACGTGGTGGTGCCAGCCGGCATACGACCGGCCCTCGAAGTCCTGCAGGCCGAAGTTGTCCCGCAGCGCGGCCATGTCCTCCTGCCCGGACCGCCGGCTCAGCTCGACCAGGTCGACGATCTGGGCAAGTCGGACATTCGTCAGGTTGGTCAGCCAGACTCCGGTCAGCCGGCCCGCGGCCGAGTCCCGGGACCACTGCCCGACGACCCGGCGCGTCCCACCGTGCGCACAGGTCGAGGTGAGATGAACCCGGCCGTCGGACGGGCAGGTGTCGCACAGCGACAGCAACGAGTAGTCGACGCCGGCGCCGGATCCCGCCCGGTCATGCACCCGCAGCATGACCTGCCGGCGGCTGGCGGACAGCTCGGCCAGTTCGCCCGCGGTGGCCACGGTCAGAGCGCCGGCCGGCGACCGGGTCTGCGCCACCGGCGTGG
>NZ_DASTBH010000418.1:0-4030 GCF_035712165.1 Actinophytocola sp.
AGCAGACCCGCCACCTGCCCGACCGCCACACCCGCCACCACGGCCGCCGCCACACCCACCGCGACCGCCCCCGGCACCGGCAATCCCCCCAGCACCACCACGATCACGCTGCCCGCCACCCACGCCCCGTCCGCGACGATCACCGCCACCGCCCCCCGACGCAGCACGCGGACGGGCTGGGCGGCCAGCCAGGCGAGCAGCAACCCGAACCCGGCCAGCCCGACCCCCGCCAACGGCGGCGCCCCGACCGGCCCCAACCCCCACGGCTCGGCCAGCCACCACCCCGCGCCCATCAGCACCACGCCGCACACCAGCGAGAACACCGCGTTGGCCCGCAACTCCGCCCGCAGCAGCCGCGTCGTCGGCCATACCCCGACCGCCAGCACCGGATCGGCGCCTGGCCGTTTGCGCGGCGTGGGTTCCCCCCGCTCCACGAAGTGCTTCAAGTCGTCGAGCACCTGCCCGCCGGAACGACCGACCCGAGCCAGCAACACCCGGCGCGCCAGCCACCCGAACAGACCACGCACCTCGAGTTGGGCGTTGAACGCGACCCGACTCCGCCCGCCGTCCAGCGCGGTGACCTGCCACCGATTCCGGGCCTGGCGCACGAACCCCGGCATGCCCGAGGTTGCCTCGTAGGTCAACGTCCGACCGACCTCGTCGTAGGCGACGATCGTTTCCGCCACCTCAGGTACCAACCGCACTCCGGTTCGGCACACCCGCCCGGCCACAGGCGCCCCCTGCGTGCCAGGCGCGCCGGCCAGGGCTGTGGACGCCTCGATCGCGGTGGCCCACTCGCCCATGCGGTCGAACCGGTGCGCAACCACCTCCCACACCGCCTCCGCGGGCGCCTCCACGACAATCTCATTACGCAATCTGGTCATGGCCGCCAGCCTCACCCGGGTCCGGGCCTGGGTCGATTCCCTAACGCGGAATGGGCACTGGCCTCGGCGCGCTGGGATACTTCCCGCTCATGAGCAGCGAACCGGCCACGATCAGCCCGTTCGGCGCCCGGCTACGGCACTGGCGCGCCCACCACGGCATCAGCCAACTCGCCCTGGCCGCCAAAGTCGGCACCACCGCAAGACACCTGTCCTTCCTGGAAACCGGACGCTCCCGGCCAAGCCGCCACATGGTGCTGCGACTCGGCGAGGCGCTCGGCGTCACACTGCGCGAGCGCAACCAACTCCTGCACGCCGCCGGGCTGTCCGCGACCTATCCCCAAGCCCAACTCGACGGCCCGGACCTGGCCCCGTTCCGCACCGCGCTGGACAGCCTGCTGCACGCGCACCTGCCCTACCCGGCGATGGTCCTCGACCAACACTGGACCGTCGTGCTGGCCAACCCCGCCTGCACCCGGCTCTTCGGTCCAGACCTCGAAGGCACCAACCTCGCCCACCGCTTCCTGACCGACCCCAACGCCCAGCAATCCGTCGTCAACTGGCCCGACATCGCCTGGGCCGGCCTGGACCGGCTGCGCCACCAACGCGACCGCGCCCCCTCCGACCCCTACCTCGCCGAACTGGTCACCCTCGCCGAAACCACGCTCGCCGACACACCCCGCCCCCAACTGCCCGCACCCGACCCCGTGCTGTGCCCATGGTTCCGCATCGGCGAACGCATCATCAAAACCATCGGCATCGCCGCCCGCTTCGACGCCACCACCGACATCACCCTCGACGAACTACGCATCGAACTCACCTACCCCCTCGACGACACCGCCGAGCACTTCTTCCGCTCGCCATGATCCACTGCTCCTTACGAGGGACCAAGGACGCGGTGCACGGCGCGCCTCGCCGGGAAAGCTCAGCACGTTCGACGCGGAGATCGCCGTGCTCCCAGACTGTCACGGTCAACCACCCCGCGCGAATATCGCTTTTTGCGCACGCCGAATAGGTTTCGGCATTCCGAATGTTTCGGTAGATGTTCTTGTCTGGTGCGTTGGACATTCCACGCCACCCGCGCCGACCTACTCCGCCGACCTGGCCCTACCGACGCCGAACGCGACTTTCTGCGACACATTGGCCGCGCCGCCCGCCCGGGATGATCTCGGGGTTCGCGGTCACGCTCGGGCGATCTGGACCCAGTCCAGGTCGACCGGGGTGGCGCCGCGGACCGGTGCGACCCGGATCAGGTTGGGCCCGGCGGCCAGCGACGCCCCGCGGAAGCCGTCCAGCCGGTACCAGCCCAGCCCGGCGCCGGCCCCGAGCGTGACCACCCGTCGGGCCCCGTTGATGGTGACCTCCATCTGGCTGGTGGAAAACCCGTCGTTGGCGTAGCGCAGGATCACCCAATGCTCTGCGGTCCGGGCAGCGGTGACGGTGAACTCGGCGAACCCGCTCCCGGAGGTGTACCGCACGAACGCGTTGGCCGAGGCCAGGTTGTACGGGCTGTCGTCGCGGATCACCTGGGCGCCGGACAGCCGACCCGTCTCCGCCTCGTGCGTCACCGCGTTGCCCCGTGGGTCGGTGGCCGGCCGGGCGACCGCGAACAGGCTGTCGAACAACGTCACGTTGCCGGGCAGGTTCCCGTCAGTCGTGTGCGCGGAGACCTGTTGGTGCGTGGCGGTCTCGGTGGCCGGGTCGACGGGCACCGACCCGACGACGAGTTCTGCGGTGTTTCGCCCGGCCGGGACGCGCACCTGTTGCGGCAGGGTGTGGATCGGCCCGGAGTCACGGAAATGGCGCATCTCGATGAGCGTCCCGCCGGCCGGCGCCGGCCGGTCGATGGTGAACGTGACCCGGAAGCTTTCCCCCGCGACCAGCTGATAATTGAAATCCACCCGGGGCAGCTGCAGCACCATGGCGGTCAACTCGGGCAGCGCCGCCGCCAGCGCCGGTGATGCGGGAAAGACGGTGCCCCCGATGGCCAGCACACCGACGAGAAGCACCGCGAAAGCGCGTGGGGCTGTCATGCCCATCACCGTAGGCGCTCCAACGGTCACCGATTCTTACGACATTCTTGTGATCTCGGAGTTCCACATCCGGGCCACCACCCCGCCTCGACAACCGTCCCGCCATCGATTACTTTCGCCGCACCGTCATTGAGATCAATCCAATGTAGGGAGCTCTCGCGTGGCCGTTGATGTCCGACCCGAGGTCGTGGTGCGCCGATCGCCGGCCGAGGTGGCCGCGTTCATGTTCAACCCCGCCAACGATCTGCGTTGGACCGGCGGCATCACCGCAAGCACCCCAGCTCAACCCGGACCACTCGTCACCGGCGCGACCGTCGAGCGCACCGCGAAGTTCCTGGGCCGCACCTTCACCTACAGCTATGTCGTCATCCGGCACGACCCGGGCAAGCTCGTCGAGCTGCGCGTCGAGAAACCGTTCCCGATGACCGTGCGCTACGAGCTCGAACCCGATCCCGCCGGCACCCGGGTCGCCATCCACGCCACCGGCAACCCCGGACGGTACTTCCGTTGGGCCACCCCACTCATGACCCGGCAGGTCCGCGCCAACATCACCGCCGACCTCCACCGACTGCGCACCTGCCTGGAATCCTGAACCGACCGGCGCCGTACCGGCCAAGAGGTCCGGTGGCCCTACCCTGGCCGACGGGAGGTGACAGGGCCAAGGCGACGATCCGGATGCCCCGGTGTGGACCGTGCGACGCGAGGAATCGTTCTCATCCTGCGCGGCCACACCGCCCCTACCGCCGGCCCGATCGCCGCCGTAGTCGACACCACCCACTCCCTGGCCAACCAGGGCGAGATCATCGTCACCGGCCAGGCCAGCATCCTCGTCTGGATCCGCATCGCGATCAACTATGCGTGCCCTTCAACGTCGGCAGCCTCGCCTACCCGTGCGCCTGCCGCAGCCGAACCCACCCAACCACCCGCACACCAGTAGGGGTCGGCAGCCCAATCGGTGCGCAGCGACGCACGGTGCGTGCGTTCTCCGCTAACGCGGTGGACGGGCGGATCGTGCTTAGCCGGGCTGTGATGACTTGACCGTGCCGTGATTGGTACTGAGAGCGTGGGTGGGTTGTTCGGCCACTCCGAACCCTTGCAGATGGCGAGGTGGGCGAG
>NZ_DASTBH010000419.1:0-6581 GCF_035712165.1 Actinophytocola sp.
CGGACGGGCAGGTCTTCGGGATAGCCCGAACGGCGTAACGCTGCGGTTTCGTCGGGGAACGTCCTGCCATCCCGTCGACCTCCACAAGGGCTATCGCGCCGTGTCAAGGGGCCACACTGGCGGTAGGCTCCCCGAGGTGCGTGGAGGCAGCCCCTTGACACGGCGCGATCGGGCTCACGCCAGGTCGACGGGATGGCAGGAAGCCCCTCCTTGCGGGTGCTCCACACAGGAACACACGGGGCACGGTGGGGGCACATGACACCCGGCACTGACGACAACCGACCATCATCGGCCGACACAGGACCACAGATGTTCGCCCAGCTCACCGCCCGTCCTACGCGGTCAGCGGCCCGGCCGTATCGCTTTTGCAAGGCAGGGGTTAGGGGTTCGATTCCCCTCGTCTCCACCCACCCTGCCGTGCTCCTTCACCCGCCGGGCCTTGACGACGTTCCAGCTGATCTCCTCCCCGATCGGAGGCTGGCCGTGGACTTCGCCACCCTCCTTGGGAACGTGCAGCGCAGGCCCGGTGCTTATGGGCTCGACGGCTCCTACCGGGAGTTCGTCGCCTTCGTCAATGGGTGTGACGCAAGGCAGGACTGGCTGCTGCTCAACGGCTTCCGGGAGTGGCTTGCCGAACGGCTGGGGCGGGGCGCGAACCTCGTCTGGTGGGAGCTGGTGCGTCAGATTTGCCTGGCGGAGTGGGGAAGCGCGGCTGGCGAGCCGGAAGACACAGCTCTGTCCGCCCGGATGTTTGAACTGCTAGGCGAGTTTCTGGCGGCGAAACGTCCGGAACGGCGGCCATACCCCTCGTCTGGTTGACTAGCGGGCGCTATGAGACGAGTTGTGGTTGTGGTGGGCCTGCTGGTGGGGGTTGCGGGGTGCGCAGCGCCGACGGTGGCGGGATCGCCTAGTGCGGGGGGTGGCGGGACCGGGGGGACGGCGCCCACCGTGAGCAGCACCGCGGCTCCGGCGCCGACGCCGACGCCGACGGTAGATGGCAAATGTCCCTACCTCGAGAACGCGTTCATCGCGGATGCGAACGGGCAGCGCGTCGGGAAGGTGCGGATCTCCTCGGACACGCCGCAGCCGGCCTGCTTCTTCTACCGGCAGGACGGCAAGCTGCAGTTGAGCACCCAGGTCTACGTGGGCGACGCCGCGCAGGCCAAAGCGCTGGTGGACCGGGTCGCGCCGGTGGCGACGTCGAACCCGGCCCAACTGCCGAACGGCTGGACCGGTGGGGCGCAGGCGACCGACACCGGGGCCGTGTACGCGGTGGCCAAGGACGACACCGCGATCGTGGTGACCACCAACCAGTCGCAGACCATCAAGGCCAAGCGAGTGGTCGAGCAGACTATCTCCGCGCTGGGGCTCTAGTTGCTCTTGGGAGCAGCTGGTTTGGGCTTGGACTGGCCGTTGCGCTGACCGTCGCCGGACTCCGCGGGCTCGGCCTTCTCGGCCGCGGCCTTGGCGGCGGCCGACTCGGCCGGCTTCGAGGCCGCTGACTCAGCCGGCTTCGAAGCGGCGGGCTTCGGCGCTGCCGGCTTCGGCGTGGCCGGCGTCGCAGCCGGCCGGGCCGGCTCCGGGCTGGTCGACGACGACTGCTGGCTGACCTTGCGCAGGTACGCCGCTCCAGCACCGAGGCCGACGATCAGCACGACCAGCGGCCAGCGGCGACGATGCTTGCGGCCACCGGACTTGAACTCCTTCTTCGCCGCCTTGGCCGCCTTCTTGATCTCGGCCTTGGTCGCCACCAGGGTCTGGGTGCCCTGCTTGGCGCGTGCCTTGACCGCGTCGGCCTGGGCGGTGAGGTTCTTCCGGGCCAGCTTGGCCTCTTCCTTGGCCCGCTTCAGCTCGGTTCGCGCCATCTTCACCGCCTTCGACTTCTTGGCCTGCTTGCGCGCCTGCTTGGCGGCCTTGGCGAGCTCCTTGCGGGTGTGCTTGGCCGTGCGGCCGAGCTTGCGCCGGGTCCGCCGGGTGGTCTTCGCCACCTCCTCCCGCGCGACCTGGGCGCTTTCGGCAAGCGCCTCGGTCAGCTGCTGGGGTGCCATGCCGTGCTCGGTCAGCTTCTGCTCAGCGGTGTGCGCCGCCTTGGCGGTCGCCTCCGCACCGGCTTGTCCGGCGCGACGTACCGCGTCCAGGCTGGCCGACACGGCCTTACCGACCGCCTCTCCCGCCCGAGTCATCGCTTTCACCTCGTCCATGTGCGCTCCAGTTGAATACCGGGACATGTCCATCGTGCCCCCATCGGTCGGATCTTGCCGGAGATGGCACGATGACCTGGTGGCAGACAGCAGCGAGTCCTTCGTTGGAATGAAAGTAACGGCAACCCTGCACACGTCGCAGGGCGATATCCGGCTCAACCTCCTTCCCGACCACGCCCCGAAGACCGTGGCCAACTTCGTCGGCCTGGCCGAGGGCACCAAGAGCTACTCGCCGGCCAACGCCAAGGGCGAGCCGTCCGGCCCCTACTACGACGGTTCGATCTTCCACCGCGTGATCGACGGCTTCATGCTCCAGGGTGGCGACCCGACCGGAACCGGCCGGGGCGGCCCTGGATACAACTTCGCCGACGAGTTCCACCCCGAGCTCCAGTTCAACCGTCCCTATCTCCTCGCGATGGCCAACCCGGGCCGGCCGAACATGAACGGTTCCCAGTTCTTCATCACGGTGGCGCCGACGACCTGGCTGAACTACAAGCACACGATCTTCGGTGAGGTCGCCGACCAGGAGTCCCGCTCGGTGGTGGACGCCATCTCGCGGACCAAGACCTCCGGTGAACGCCCCGTCGAAGACGTGGTGATCGAACGAATCACGATCGACCGCGGCCAGGGCTGACCGGGGGTGGGCACCCCGCCGGACCCGACGCAGCCGTGGGGCACCCAGGCGGCGCTGCCGTCGTGCGCTCGGCACCCGGACCGGCCGACCGGGCTGCGCTGCACCCGGTGTGAACGGCCGGCCTGCCCGGAGTGCCTGGTCGAGGCCTCGGTGGGCTACCACTGCGTGGACTGCGTGAACCAGGGGCGGCGGGAGGTCCGGCGCGGCACCACGATCGCCGGCGCACAGCCCACCCGCCCGGTGGTGACGCCGGTCCTGATCGCGCTCAACGTCGGCATCTTCGCGATCACCGCCGCGCAGGCCGGCAGCCTGCTGAACAACGCGAACAGCGAGCTGTCCCGCGACTGGGCGCTGTACCCGATCCTGGTCGCGGCCGGTGAGTGGTGGCGGCTGGTCACCGCCGGGTTCCTGCACGCCGGGCCGATCCACCTGGCCCTGAACATGCTCGCGTTGTTCATCCTCGGCCGGGATCTGGAGCCGGTGCTCGGCCGGCTGCGGTTCTCCGCGGTCTACTTCGTGTCGCTGCTCGGCGGCAGCGTGGCGGTGTTCCTGTTCGGCGAGCTGTTCGTGCCGGTGGTCGGGGCGTCCGGGGCGGTGTTCGGCCTGATGGGCGGGCTCGCCCTGGTGGTCTTCCGGCAACGGATCAACCCCACCCCGGTACTGGTCATCATCGGGATCAACGTGTACTTCAGCTTCCGGCTGGAGAACATCTCCTGGCTCGGTCACCTGGGCGGGCTGGCCGTCGGCGCGATCGCCACGGCGGCGATGGTCTACGCGCCCCGGCAGAACCGCACCGCCTGGCAGGCGGGCGTGCTGGTGCTGCTCACCCTTGCGCTGATCGGGATGGTGGTGGTCCGGGACGCCCAGCTCGGCGAGCTGATCTGTGACCCGAGGATCGGTTGCGTGCAGATCGGCTGACTCAGGCGCGCAGCGCGCGCAGGGTCTCGATGACCTCGACCGGGTCGGCGCCGAGATCGAGCCGGCCGAGCACGACCAGGTCCGGGTCCGCGTCCAGCTCGATGGTGGCGATCTCGCGGCCCAGCCGGCGGGTGTGGGTCAGCCGCACCGTCACCTCGGTCCAGGCCCAGTGCCGGCGGCCGGTCAGCCCGCGCACCGTGACGCCCTGCGGGTCGGCGGCCAGCCGCGGGCGGGCCACCGTGCCGAACAGGCCGGCGAGACCGGCCGCGACGGCCAGCACGCCGAGCAGCAGCCGGCCGGGCGCATCGCCGATCAGGAACACCGCGCCGGCCCCGAGAGCGGCCAACACCCAGGCGAGGCCGACCAGCGGCGGATCCGGCGCCCAGGAGTGCATTTCGCGCAGGTCAGGGTTGTCCACAGCAGTTGTCCACACTGGGGATGAGTTACAGCCGTGTGGTTCAGTCACGGTGCACTGAACGGACGAACGATCAGCGCCACCGCATGGTCATCAGCAGACCGCCGATCATCAGCGAGAACCCGATGGCGAAGTTCCAGTTGCCCAGTTCCTTCATGATCGGAATCTTGTCGCCCGCGATGTAGTTGACGACCAGCCACGCCAGGCCCAGCAGCATCACGCCGAGCATCACGGCCACGTAGATGGGGTGAGAAGGTCCTGCCGACTTCACCTTCACCGGTGTGCGGCGGTCGGCCGGCGCGGTGTACGGCGCCTTCTTCCGGACCTTGGACTTGGGCATCGATCGTCCTCATTTGGTGTGGAGCAAGTCTCGCGGGTGACGGTACGCACGCAGTACCGCTGACCGACACGTTAACGTAGCCGAGCACTGTGACGAACCACTAGAGCATAGGGTCTTCATTCCTCCGGGAGGACGCGTGGGCACGGTAGAAGACGCCCGCCAGGGCACCGGACGGATATCGGGAGCGCTGACCGGCCCCGATGTTCCGTCCCCGCGCCCACGTCGGCGTGCCGCCGAACCGGACCGCGTGCGCACGGTCATCCGCACCATCGGCGAAGTTCTCATCACTCTGGGTGTCGTCGTCCTGCTGTTCGTGGTCTACGAGGTCTACGTCACCGACGTCATCTCCGCCGGGCTCCAGCAGGACGCGACCAAGCAACTCGACGACCGGTGGAAGACCCCCGAGCAGGGTCCGGAGCGGGTGGACCACTTCGACGGCCTCAACGAGGGCGAGGGGTTCGCCAAGATCTACATCCCGGCGTTCGGCGCGGACTACCACTTCACCGTCATCGAGGGCACCAGCGAGAGGTCGCTGGAGATCGGCCCCGGGCACTACCTCGACACCGACTACCCCGGTCAGCCGGGCAACTTCGCCGTCGCCGGCCACCGGGTCGGCAAGGGCGCTCCGTTCAACGACCTGGACCTGCTCAGCTCCTGCGACGCGATCGTCGTGGAGACGCAGAACGCCTGGTACATCTACCGGATGCTGCCCAAGAAGGACGAGGTGGCGAACTGGGCCTCGGTCAAGCAGGGCAAGCCGGCCTGCAACGCGACCGGATCCCAGGGTCAGCCGCAGGCGGTGAACCCGCTGCCCGGTGAGTACGAGCAGACCGTCGGCATGGAGATCGTCTCGCCGACCCAGGGCGCGGTGATCGCGCCGGTGCCGCACAAGCCGGGCACCAAGATCAGCAAGGGTGAGCAGGCGGCCCTGCTGACGCTGACCACCTGCCACCCGAAGTTCTCCGACCGGCAGCGGTTGATCGTCCACGGAGTGCTGGTCGACCAGTGGACGAAGAACCCGGCCGAGCCGGACAAGCGCCCGGCCGAACTGCAGGAGGGCTGATGTACGCGTGGATCTGGCGGCACCTGCCCGGCCCGCTGGCGGTGCGGGTCGGCCTCGCCGTCGCGCTGGTCGCCGGCGTGGTCGCCCTGCTGATGTTCGTCATCTTCCCGTGGCTCGAGCCGCTGCTGCCGTTCAACAACGTCACGGCGGGCTGAGCTACCGGCCGGGCCGGCTCACCAGCTTCAACGCGAGCATCGGGCACAGGCTCACGGCCCGCTTGGCGTGCTTGGCCAGGTGTCGCGGCACCGGCTCGGCGGAGACCACCGGGTAGCCCCACTCGTCCAGTCCGATCAGCTCGGGCACCAGTTCGGCGCACATCCCGTGGCCGTCGCATTCGATCATGTTGACGTGCAGGCGCTGGGTGGTCGCGCCCCGAACCGTCCCGGACCTGGTCATCGCCATCCCTCGTTCGGACTCGGCGGGGCCGGCACCGGCAGCATCGGCGGGCGGTACAGCCCCGCGCAGCCCTGGCCGTAGGTGTGCCGTTCGACGCAGCCGGCGAACACCCGCAACGCCGTGTCCACCAGCTTGACCACGCCGTCCGGATGTCCGCACGCGCCCCGCCTGTTGATCATCTTCATGCGGAACCGGAGCCGCTCGAGCGCGGCCTCGTCCCGCGCCCAGGTGACCCGGGCCAGGTCGTCGGCGATGGCCGGCAGGCCGTTGAAGCACGGCCCGCACTGCCGGGCGTTCTGCGAGGCCAGCCAGGCCGCCACCCGGACGGTCTCGACCAGCCCGCAGGCCCCGATCGGCAGTGCCAGCACGACCCCGGCGCCCGGGGAGGCGTGCAGTGGGCGCAGCGCCTCCGGGGTGAACGGGGCGGCCAGCACGTTCGGTGGCACCCAGGCTCCGCCGTAGCCGCCGAGCAGCACGCCCTGCAGCGGCTCGGTCGGCCCGCCGGCCATCCGCAGGATGTCGTTGCCGGTCACCCCGACCGGCAGTTCGTACACCCCGCGGGAGCGCACCGCCCCGCTCACCGTGAACAGCGCGGTGCCGGGCGCCTCGGCGGT
>NZ_DASTBH010000420.1:0-5802 GCF_035712165.1 Actinophytocola sp.
CGGCCAGCCAGCGGGAGCCGGGATCGGCGGGGACGGACGTGACGGCGCGGCCCGGGTGGTCGCCGAACGCCGCCCGGTGCAGCGGGCTCAATCCTGCCCCAGGTCGATCAGGGCGCCGATCCGGTCGACGGCGCCACACAGGTCGTCCAGTCGCTCCACCCGGTCCGGCAGGTCGGTGGCGTACCAGCCCGGACCGCAGGCGAACAGCCGGACCGGCTGCCGGGTCTTGGGCAGTCCCTCGAACACCGCGGTCCAGGCGTAGCGCGGCAGATGCGCCCAGAGCGCGACCGCGGCCGGCGCGGTCCGGCGCACCGCGGCCGCCAGCGCGTCCACCGGCAGCGCGGCGCCGAGCATCTGGGTGCCGATCCCGATCCCGGCCAGCGCGGCGCGCAGCACGTACAGCGGCAGGCTGTGCCGCTCGTCGGGGACACAGCTCAGCAGCACCGGGCGCGGGTTGCGCGGGGCGATCACCAGCGGCGTCGCGGCGATCATCGCGGCCAGCGCGCACTCGTGCACCAGGTGCTCGACCTCGACGTACTCGCCGGACTGCTCCCACCGGCAGGCCACCGCCGCCAGCACCGGCCGGATCACCTCGTTCCAGGCCGGCATCACGCCCCGCTCGGCGATCACGTCGGAGAGCAGCTGCTGGGCCGAGGTGGCGTCCATGGACAGCGCGGCCCGGCCGAGCCCTCTGGCCCACGGGCACTGGCCGGGCAGCCGCAGCACCCGGCCGCCGGCGTGCAGCGGCCGCACGCCCGAGGTGTCCACGTCGGTGACCACGCTGGTCACCAGCCCGGCCACGGACACGCCGTCGTCCAGCACCGGCGCCGGGGTGGCCTGCAGCGCGTACTCGGCCGCCTGGGCCGGGGACGCCCCGCGCAGCAGCGCGCGCTGCATCAGCTCCAGCCGGGCGACGTCGGTCGGGGCGTAGCGGCGGTGCCGGCCGGTGGTGTGGCCGCTCGGGCCGATCCCGTACCGGCGATCCCAGGTCCGCAGCGTCGCCGGCGCGATGCCGAGCCGGCGCGCCACGGCCGCGACCGTGAGCGTCGGCTCGAGCATGGCGCGACCGTCGAGCCGCGCGGGTTCGGCCCGCCTGGGTTCGGGCATGGTCGCCACGCACCCATCGTCGGGTGACCCACGGTGTCCGGCAACTGGATCGATGACCACGCTGCGTTGACCTCGCCGGTTCCGATCGGCTGAATTCCGTGCCAAAGAGTTGATCACTCTTGAACAAGTATTGGCGCGGTTCTAGCGTTGCGTACTGGACCAAATGGAGTAATCGCACTCAGCTGTACCGACGAGGAGGCGGTCAGGATGGCGGACACCCGCAGGCTTCCGGGCCCCAACGCGGATGTGTGGGACTGGCAGCTGGAGGGCGCCTGCCGAGGCATGGACAGTGCGTTCTTCTTCCATCCCGACGGTGAGCGCGGCCCGGCCCGGGCCCGCCGGGAGGCACAGGCGAAGGCGATCTGCCAGACCTGCCCGGTGCTGGATCTGTGCCGCCGGCACGCGCTGGCGGTGCACGAGCCGTACGGGGTGTGGGGCGGTCTGTCGGAGTCCGAACGCGAAGCGATCATCAAGACCGAGAAGCGTTCACTGGCGACCCTGGCCACCTAGCCCAGACATGGTGAATGCCGCACCCACGACGTGGGTGCGGCATTCACCGTTTCGTGCTCAGTAACCGGGTCCGTGCCCGTGGCCATGGCCGTGACCATGTCCCTCGCCGGCCGGCTCCTCGATCTTCTTCTCCACGATGGAACTCTCGGTGGTCAGCACCATCCGGGCGATGGACGCGGCGTTGGTGACGGCGGAGCGGGTCACCTTCACCGGATCGACCACTCCCGCGGCCACCAGGTTGCCGTACTCCAGGGTGCCCGCGTTGAAGCCGTGGCCCCAACCCAGTTCCTTCACCTTGCTCACCACGACCGGACCCTCGACGCCGGCGTTGCTGGCGATCCAGCGCAGCGGGGCGGACAACGCCTCCCGGACGATCCGCACGCCGGTGGCCTCGTCGCCGGTCAGCCCGAGGTCGTCGTCGAGCTCCTTGGCCACGTGCACCAGCGCCGAACCGCCGCCGGGCACGATGCCCTCCTCGACCGCGGCCTTGGTGGCCGACACCGCGTCCTCGATGCGGTGCTTGCGCTCGGCCAGCTCGGTCTCGGTGGCCGCGCCGACCTTGATCACCGCGACGCCGCCGGACAGCTTGGCCAGCCGCTCCTGCAGCTTCTCCCGATCCCAGTCGGAGTCGGTGGTCTCGATCTCCTTGCGGATCTGCTCGACCCGGGCGGTGACCTCGGGCTTGGACCCGGCGCCCTCGACGATCGTGGTGTCGTCCTTGGTGACCACGACCCGGCGGGCGGTGCCGAGCACGTCCACCCCGGCCTCGGACAGCTTGATGCCGATCTCGCTGGAGACGGCCTGGCCACCGGTGACCACGGCCAGGTCCTCCAGGAACGCCTTACGCCGGTCACCGAAGTACGGCGCCTTGACCGCGACCGCCTTGAGCGTCTTGCGCAGCGCGTTGACCACCAGGGTGGACAGCGCCTCGCCCTCGACGTCCTCGGCGATGATCAGCAGCGACCGGCCGGCCTCGGCCACCTTCTCCAGCAGCGGCAGCAGGTCCGCCAGCGCGGAGATCTTCTCCCGGTACAGCAGGATGTAGGCGTCCTCCAGGACGGCTTCCTGGTGCTCGGGGTCGGTGGCGAAGTGCGCCGAGATGAAGCCCTTGTCGAACTGCACACCCTCGGTGATCACCAGTTCGGTGGCCAGCGTCGAGGACTCCTCGACGGTGATCACGCCGTTCTCGCCGACCTTCTCGATCGCCTCGCCGAGCAGCGCGCCGATCGAGGAGTCCCGGGAGGCGACGGTGCCCACCTGGGCGATGTTGTCCCGGCCCTTGACCGGGGTCGCCTTGTCCTTGAGCGCGGCCACGACGGCGTCCGCGGCCTTCTGCATGCCGGCGCCGAGCGCGGTCGGGTTGGCCCCGGCCGTCACGTTGCGCAGGCCGACGGCGACCAGGGCCTGGGCCAGCACGGTGGCGGTGGTGGTGCCGTCGCCCGCGACGTCGTTGGTCTTGGTCGCGACGTTCTTGGCGAACTGGGCGCCGAGGTTCTCGAACGGGTCGTCCAGCTCGATCTCGCGCGCGATGGTGACGCCGTCGTTGGTGACCGTCGGGCCGCCGAACTTCTTGGCGAGCACGACGTGCCGGCCGCGCGGGCCGAGGGAGACCCGGACCGCGTTGGCGAGCTTGTTCACCCCGCGCTCGAGCGCCCGACGAGCGTCCTCGTCGAAACTAATCTGCTTGGGCAATGTCTACCTTCCTCGATGCGAAACGCCCCGGATGCCCCGGAACGGGGCCGCCGGGGCGCTTTGCGAAGTGACCGGTGTCAGTTGATGACAGCCAGAACGTCACGGGCGGAGAGGATCAGGTAGTCCTCGCCGTCGTACTTCACCTCGGTGCCGCCGTACTTGGAGTAGATCACGACGTCGCCGACCGCAACGTCCAGCGGGACGCGGTTGCCGTTGTCGTCGATTCGGCCAGGGCCGACAGCCAGGACCTTCCCCTCCTGGGGCTTCTCCTTGGCGGTGTCCGGGATCACAAGGCCGGACGCCGTCGTGGCCTCGGCCTCGTTCGCCTGGACGAGGATCTTGTCCTCGAGCGGCTTGATGTTCACGCTCACCGGTGTGACCTCCACGGTCGTCGAAAGCGTTGGCAGGTACCTATTACATTGACCGGCTCCTGCCACCCCGCCGTCGCGGGTGCCGGGGCGGTGCTGGTGCCGTACGGCTAGCACTCTACCTACCCGACTGCTAGCCCTTCAACCAGGGCCCGGGTCGGGGGAGATTGATGTTGCACTCAGGGTGATTGGTTTCCGCCATTGGTGGGAACCCCTTCGGCGGAGCCCGGGCGTCGGGCGTTGAGCAGGAGGTGAACCCCATGCTGTTCCTCGGGTTGCTGCTGGTGGTGGCGAGCGCCGCGGCGACCGCTCTCCTCGTGGCATACAACAGCTCCGGCGGTCCGGAGCAGACGGTCGTGCTGTTCGGGCAGGACCTGGCCACCGTGACACCGCTGCAGGCCTTCGTGTCCGGCCTCGTGATCTCTCTCGTGTTCTGTGTGGGCGTGTGGATGATGACCGCCGCCAGCAAGCGCAGCCGGGCGGTCCGGTCGGAGTACCGGACGGCTCGCCGCGAGGCGCGGGACGTCGCGCGGGAGCGCGACCAGCTGGCCGAGGAACTGGCCAAGGAGCGGGCCGCGAACACGGTCGATCAGGAGCGGGCTGCCGACGTCCGGACCGAGCGGGTGGTGACGGAGCGGACCGAGCCGGAGGTCAAGCCGACCCCGCAGGAGCGGGGCCGCACGCTGGCCGAGCGGTTCCGTCGCAACCGCACCACCGAGACCGCCGCGGTCGATGACACGGCACACACCCGGTAGCAATCAACCAAATACGGACATTTGCGGGTAAGTATTGACGGCCCGGGGCGGGCACAGCAGAGTGGGCCATGGTCCACTCGCCCTGCCCCGGGAGAACCGTCATGTCGCGTCCACGCAGACCAGCGACGGCCGTTCTGGCCGTTGCGATCCTCACCACCAGCCTCGCCGCCGCCGTACCGGCGACCGCCGACCCGGTAGCCGCCGACGCCCAGCGCCAGCAGGCCTTCGCCGCGGCCGCCGCGGAGTTCGGCGTACCCGAGACCGTCCTGCTCGGCGTCTCCTTCCTGCAGTCCCGGTGGGACGCCAACGCCGGCACGCCGAGCGTGTCGGCCGGCTTCGGCCCCATGCACCTCACCGACGTGACCGCCGCCCCACCCGGCACCCACCACGATGACGGCGCCGAGGACGCCCGCGGCGACGAGGCCCGCCCGGCGCTGCGGCCGCAGGCCACCCCGGCCGACCTGGCCGCACCGGCCCTGCACACCGTGGACCGCGCCGCCGAACTGACCGGCGTGGACGCCGGCACGCTGCGCGCCGACCCGACCCAGAACATCCGCGGCGGCGCAGCACTGCTCGCGGCGAACCAGCGCGACCTCGGTGTCGCCAGCGCCAACCCGGCCGACTGGTACGACGCCGTCGCCCGGTACGGCGGCACGACCGAACCGGCTGCCGGCGCCGCGTTCGCCGATGAGGTGTTCGCCACGATCCAGGCCGGCGCCGAGCGCATCACCGACGACGGGCAGCACGTCCGGCTGGCGGCGCAGCCCGGTCTGACGCCGGTCCGCCGGCACGGCGGCGGACCGGCCAACGACCCGATGACCGAGTGCCCGGCCGGCCTCGGCTGCGAGTGGATCCCGGCGCCGTACGCGCAGTACGGCCCCAACGTCGGCGACTACGGCAACCACGACCTGTCCAACCGGCCGGAGCGCCAGCAGATCAAGTACATCGTCATCCACGACACCGAGGGCAGCTACGCGACGACCCTGCGGCTGGTGCAGGACCCGACGTACGTGAGCTGGCAGTACACCCTGCGCTCGGCCGACGGCCATGTGGCGCAACACGTACAGCGCAAGGATGTCGCCTGGCACGCCGGCAACTGGTACGTCAACGCCAAGGCGATCGGCCTCGAGCACGAGGGATTCGCCGCGCAGGGCACCTGGGTCACCGAGGCGATGTACCGCTCGTCGGCCAAGCTGGTCCGGTACCTGGCCCGGCAGAACAACATCCCGCTGGACCGGCAGCACATCCTGGGCCACGACAACGTTCCCGGCACGATCCCCTCGACGGTGCGCGGCATGCACTGGGACCCGGGGCCGTACTGGGACTGGGACCACTACTTCGACCTCATGCACGCGCCGTTCCGCCAGTTC
>NZ_DASTBH010000421.1:0-5212 GCF_035712165.1 Actinophytocola sp.
TGAGAAATTTTACGGACGGTTACTGTGCTGATCGTCCGCGTGCACGTTCGGGGGCGGGCAATTAGTTCCGCCCCCGAACTCCGTCCGCAGGGAAGGGCGCCCTGAATAATGGGTGATAATGGCATGGTGGTGGACCGGATACTGGTTCCTTTCGAGGGCGACGGATCCGGTGTCGAGCATTTGACGTGGAGCCAGATGACCCTCTGGCAGTCGATCGAGCAGTCGGGAACGTCGAAAACCGTGCCGTATGTGGCCGAACTGGCGCCGGGCACGACGGTCGACGACGTCGCGGCCGACCTGAGCTTCATGATGAGCCGGCACCAGTCGCTGCGCACCCGGTTGGTGTTCGACGGCGGTCCATGCCCCCGGCAGAGTTGCTCGCGGTCCGGGGAGGTGCCGCTGGAGATCGTGGACGCCGGCACGGCCGACCCGGCCGCGGTCGCCGAGGCGGTCTCCGAGCGCTACCAGAAGGCGGACTTCCAGTTCGAGACCGAGTGGCCGGTGCGGATGGCGGTGATCCGCGCCGCCGGCGCGCTCACCCACGAGGTGCTGGTGATCCTGCACACCGCGATCGACGCCTACGGCCTGTCCGCGCTGGCCGCCGACCTGGCCGCGCGCGACCCGGCGACCGGCGCGGCCGGACCGGTCACCTGCGTACAACCGTTGGAGCAGGCCAGAAAGCAGGCCTCGCCGGCCGGGCAGCGGCACAACACCGCGTCGCTGAACTATCTGGAGCGGGTGCTGCGCACGGTCACGCCGAGCCGGTTCGGCGACCCGAAGTACCCCGGGGACCGGGTGATCCACCAGATCACCTACCACTCCCCGGCCACCCTGCTGGCGATCCGGGCGGTGGCGGGCCGCTCGGCGACCAACACCTCGCCGGTGCTGCTGGCCGCTTTCGCCGTGGGACTGGCCCGGTTCACCGGGGTGAACCCGGTGCTGGCCATGCTGACGGTGAGCAACCGGTTCCGCCCGGGCCTGGCCCAGTCGGTCAGCGCGCAGATCCTGCTCACCCCGTACCTGATCGACGTCGCGGACATCACCTTGGACCAGGCGGTCGACCGGGCCACGCAGAGCGCCCTCAACGCGTACAAGAACGCCTACTACAACCCCTACGAGCAGGACGAGGTCATCGAGCGGGTGCAGCGCGAGCGGGGCGAGGAGATCGACCTGTCCTGTTTCTACAACGACCGCCGCCAGCAGGACCGGGGCGGCGCCGGGGCGCCGGTCACCGCCGAGGACATCCGCGCGGCGCTGCCGCGGGCCACGGTGCACTGGACCGGGGAGATCCACCCGCCGCGCCGGAAGATCTACTTCAACGTCGACGAACAGCCCGGTGTCATCGAGTTCCTGATATCGGCCGACTCCCGGTACTTCGCGCCGGACGACCTGGCCGCGTTGTGCCGGGGAGTCGAGGCGGTCGCGGTCGAGGCGGCGTTGGACGGATCGGCGCCGACCCGGGTGCGCGCCGCGGCGACGGTGTGAGCCATGGACATTCAGGCACTCGACCGGCGCGCACTGGACGCCGCCGATGCCGTCGTCGGACGGGTCCGCGACGCCGACCTTGACCGGCCGACCCCGTGTGCCGGTTGGGATCTGCGCGCACTGCTGGTGCACATGGCCGGCAACAACAACGGGTTCGCCGTGGCGGCGGCCGGCGCTCCGGCCGATCCGGACGTGTGGCAGGGCGTCGGTCTCGAGGCCGACCCGACCGGCGCGTACGCGGCGTCGGCCCGGCGGGTGCGCGCGGCGTTCGAGCCGGACGACGTGCTGGACCGCACCTTCACGGTGCACGGGTTCGGCGACTTCCCCGGCGCCACCGCAATCGGCATGCACTTCATCGACTATCTGGCGCACGGCTGGGACGTGGCGGTCACCATCGGCGCCGAACCCGTGCTGGATCCGGAACTGTGTCTCGCGGTACTGCGAATCGGATCCCGGTGGCCGCCGGGATCCGCCGCCATCTGGGGACCGGGAGCGCCGTTCGGCCATCCGGTCCCGGTTGCCGACGATGCGCCGCCCGCGCATCGCATGCTGGGGTTCCTCGGTCGTTCCCCCGTGTGGAAAGGAGGTGTACCGATGCGTGGCGCAGGCGAAGGCTCGGAGCAGAACTAGGCACCCGGTGTCGGGGCGGCGATAACTACCCGAAAATTGAGGAGGCATCCATGCGTGGAGTAGGCAGCGGCTCGGACGAGCTGGAAAACTGACGGTTCCCGTAGAACCGCAGAACCGGCGAGCCGGCGGAACTACGTTTCCGCCGGCTCGACCGGCGTCACCGCCAGGGATCGATGGCGCAGCACCGCGACCAGCGTGGTGACCAGGTACACGCCCGCGCCGAGCAACACCGCCGCGGTCAGCCCGAAACCGGTCACCGCCCAACCGCCGAGCAGCCCGCCCACCGGGTAGCCGGCGAAGGAGACCGTCGCGACCAGACCGAACACCCGGGTCTGCATGTCCACCGGCACCCGGTCGTAGAGCAACACCCCCAGGATCGGGTTCACCGCCGCGACGGCGAACCCGCAGACGAACGTCACCGCGAGCACCAGGGCCAGGTCGCTGCTCAGCCCCAACACCACCAGCCGGGGCACGCCGCTGATCGCCAGACAGATGGTGAACGTCAGCACCGGTGGCAGTTTCGGGGCCAGGCCGATGAAAACCAGGTTGCCCGCCACCGCGCCGGCCGCGAACGCGCCGAGCACGGTGCCCAGCGCGGCGGGGGAGTGCAGCACCTGCTCCACCCACAGCGGCACGAACAACGCGGTGTGCGCCTGGTTGACCGCGTTGGCGAAGAACGTCATCGCCAGCATGCCGACCAGCAGCCGGTCCCGGGCCAGATGTCGCGCCCCGCCACGCAACGCCACCAGATACGGCTCGGGCGCGGGCTTGCGCTCCGGCATCAGGTCGGCCGGCGGGTGCACCAGCGTCAGGACGATGAGCGCACACACCACGTACGAGGCGGCGTCCACCCAGATCGCACCCTGCGCACCCAGCCAGAACACCAGCAGGCCACCGATCGGCGCGCCGATGAGCGTGGCGCCGTTGCCCAGTCCGTTGTGCACCGCGGTCATCCGGGACGTCGTCATCCCCGCCGCCTCGGCCATCGGACGCAGCATCACGTTCTTGGTGCGGTCGCCGGCGCCGCGCACCGCGCCGGAGATCGCCACCATGGCCAGGATCACGCCCAACCCCAGGTGCGCCGCCGCCGCGATCACCGCGGTGGCCACGCAACTGACGAGGTCCGCCGCGATGGCGCTGAACCGCACCCCGAACCGCTCGGCCACCGGCGTGCCGAACACCCCGGACAGCAGGTACGGGATCATCTGGGCGGCGATCACCAGGCCCATCTGCTTCGGGTCGCCGGTGGTGGTCAGCACCAGCCACGGAACGGCCACCATGGACACCCGGCTGCCCAGCGCCGTGACCGCGCTCGCCGTGATCAGCGCGGCCAGGCCGGATCGTGCGCTCAAACCGGCGCGCCGGTCGGGACCGCGTCGTGCTCGGCAGTCCACTTCGCCCGCAGTTCCTTGAGATTCGCCTTGCCGCTGCCGGTTCGGGGCAGGTCGTCGACGAACTCGACGGTGCGCGGGACCCAGGTTCTGGTCAGCCGTTCGGCGACCACCGCGGTCAGTTCCTCGGCCGTGACCGTCGAGTTCTCGGTGCGTACCACGTAGGCGTGCGCCGCCTCACCGACCTCCTCGTCCGGCACGCCGATCACGGCCGCGGCCCGGACGCCCGGATGGGTCGCCAGCGCGTCCTCGATCGGGCGCGGGAAGATGTGGTCACAGCCCCGGCCGGTGATGATCACGTCGTTGGCCCGGCCGACGAGGTGCAGGTAGCCGCCCTCGTCCAGGTAGGCCAGATCCCCGGTGCGCACCCAACCGTCCACCAGGGTCCGCTCGGTCAGTTCGGGTTTGCCCCAGTAGCCGGCGAAGTTCAGCTTGCTCCGCACACACAGTTCGCCGACCTCGCCGGTGCGGACCGGGGTTCCGTCCTCGTCGCGAACCTCCACCTGGACGTCGCCGTAGGGCAGCCCGCACGAGCGCAGCCGGTCCGGATGCTCCGGGTCGGCCTCGATGTTGGGGTAGGCGGAGATGAACGGGGTCTCGCTCTGGCCGTAGACGATCCGCACCACCGGGCCGAACCGCTCGATGGCCTCGCGCAGCCGGACCGGCGTGGTGGCCGCGCCGCCGACGCTGAGCAGTTGCAGGCTGGAGCAGTCGGTGGTCGCCACGGCCGGGTCGTCGAGCACCTCGTAGAGCATCAGCGGGGAGATGAACGCCGAGTTGGCCCGGTACTTCTCGATCGTGGCGAGGAACTCCGCCGGCCGGAACCGGTACAGCACGTACAGCACACCGCCACTGGCCAGGTTGAGCAGCGCGGAGGTCTGGCCGGCCACGAACCACAGCGGACTGATCGTCAGGTGGCGCAACAGCGGGCCGCCGCCGGCCAGCCACTCCTCGGCCAGGGTGGCCATCTGCTCCTGGAGCGTGACCCGGTGGTACACCGGTTTGGGCATCCCGGTCGTGCCGCTGGTTTGGAAAATGGTTTCCGGCGTCCCGGTGACCTTTTCGAGGTCGACCGGCGGCACTTCCGGACCGGGTGGCGCCAGCAGATCGGCGCCTAACCCGTCCGGCCCAAGACACAGCACCGGAAGGCCGAGCCGTTCGGCGAACTCCCCGCCCTTCTTCGCATGGGTCCGGGTATCGTAGACGAACCATTCCGGGTCGACCTGGGCGAGATACTCGTCGACCTCCCGGTAGGTGGTCCCGGCGGCCGCCCATGCGGTCCGGCAGCCGAGCAGATGCATTGCCAGCTGGAGCAATGGGCCCTCCGGAGGGTGCGCCAGCATGACCGCCACGGTCGCGCCCGGACGGATCCCGGCGGCGTGCATTATCGCCGCCATATCGAGCACCATGGCACGGGCCTGGGTATAGGTCAGCCGGCAATCCCAGCCAACACCGACGATCGCTTCCCGGTCTCCGTATTCCGCGAAAAGATCAAGTGTGCGTAACACATAGTCCGGTCGTTCGTCGCGCGTTGCTGCCATGCGGCAATAGTTTCTTTCCGGTGCGCCCGGCCACTAGCCCCATTCGGCCTAAACAATGGGCCGCGCCGGGGTGCGCCGGTCGGCCCTGACCGCCAGCGCGAGGGCGCGCAGCCCGAACAGGGTCGCGACGACCACGAGCAGCCCGCCGAGCAGGGTCGCGGTGGG